>JAKDLG010000066.1 GCA_030452985.1 Humibacillus sp. | reverse complement strand
GGCAAGATCGAGAAGATGGGCTACAAGGGCGTCGACACGACCGAGCTCATCCTCGATGGCCATCGGACCAGCTCCGCGCAGATCCTCGGCGGCGAGCCCGGCAAGGGCTTCTACCAGATGATGGACGGCGTCGAGGTCGGCCGGGTCAACGTCGCGGCCCGGGGCTGCGGCGTGGCCCTGCGCGCCTTCGAGCTCGGAGTGGCCTACGCGCAGCAGCGTGAGACCTTCGGCAAGAAGATCGTCGAGCACCAGGCGGTGCTCTTCCGCCTCGCCGACATGGCCGTCAAGGTCGAGGCGAGCCACGAGCTGATGGTCAAGGCGGCCCGCAAGAAGGACTCCGGCGAGCGCAACGACCTCGAGGCCGGCATGGCGAAGTACCTCGCGTCGGAGTACTGCTCGCAGGTCGTCGAGGACAGCTTCCGCATCCACGGTGGCTACGGCTACTCCAAGGAGTACGAGATCGAGCGGCTCTACCGCGAGGCCCCGATGCTGCTCATCGGCGAGGGGACGGCCGACATCCAACGCATGATCATCGGTCGACGGCTCGTCGAGGACTACCGCCTCAAGGGATGATGCGACGCGCCGACCGGGCCCCGCGCGGTTCGGTGAACGCCGACCAGAATGCGAGAATGGGGTCATGAGCCTGCAACCGAAGGGTCCTGGACGTCACGGTATTCCGACGCTGTCTCTCGAGTACCCCATGTCGTTGGGCACGTTCGAGAAGTACGTCGACGCCCAGAAGGCCGTCGACACGCTCTCGGACAAGGAGTTCCCGGTCGAGAACTGCCTCATCGTGGGCACCGACCTCAAGCAGCTCGAGCGGGTGACGGCTCGCCTCACCTGGGGGCGGGTGGCGCTCGGTGGCGCCCTCTCCGGCCTGTGGCTCGGTCTCTTCGTCGGCCTGATCATCTCGCTGTTCGCCGGCGGCACGAACCCGATGTCGCTGCTCATCTACACCTGCCTGTACGGCGTCGTCTTCGGACTGGTCTGGTCGCTCGTGGGGTATGCGTTCACCCGCGGCGCGCGTGACTTCTCGTCGGTGAGCCAGGTCGTGGCGACCAAGTACGAGGTGTTCGTCGAGCACAAGTTCGCCCAGCAGGGCCGGTCGATCCTCGCCGAGGCCGGCATCGTCACCACGCCGGTGCAGCGGTGGAGCGCCCCTCATTCCACGGAGACGTACTCGGCGCCGTCGACGTCGTCGGTGCCGCCGAGCCCCTCGAACCCTGCCTCGAATCCGTCCAAGCACCCTGGCGACCCGCAGGCGTGACGGTCTGACCTGAGACCGCAACGATTCCTCGCCCCCGGGTGTCTTTCAGGGTGAAGGATCGACAAGGAGGTCTCGTCATGAACCCCGGCCGACCAAGCGGCATCACGCTCACAGGTCTGTTCGCCGCCGGCGTGCTCACGTTTGGCGCCTGCGGCAGTGCGACGTCTCCCGGGCCGGGTGGCCCTGGCTCGACAACGACCGACGTGGCCGACTCGGCCAGCGCCACGAGTCGTGCCGCGTCAGCCCAGCCGACGATGTCCGACGGCGCGCTGGCGTGCCCCGCCACGATCACCGACGGTGCCGGCAAGACCGTGCCGCAGCCGCCCAGCGGCGTTTACGCCGCCGCCCGCCTCCTGCCCGACCGCCCCCCGACGTCGATGGTCGTCTGCGACTACCCCGTGCTCGACATCTCGGCCCCCACGCCGCTGTCGGAGCCCTTCCGGATCGCCCGGCGCATCGTGACCACACCCACCCAGCGGGCCCAGATCGCGGATCTGCTGGCGTGGGCCCCCCGGGGTGGGGGCCCACCCGGGCCCTGCACGATGATGGCGAGGAACGAGTCGGTCTACCTGGTCGGCGCCCTGTACGGCGGCCCGGGTTCGGCCGCCGTGACGTGGGTGGCGGCGAAGTCCGACGCCAACGCCTGCGCACCCGCCACGAACGGCGTGTTCGTTTCCCGCGTAGGAGTAGGCAACGCCGTTGAGTCGATCCTCGCCGGGCCTCGTACCGACCCGCTTCCAGGCAGTGAACCGGCGTGCTCTGCCTCGTTGGGCCGGCTGGGCGATGACCGCTCGCTGGCCCCCGAGGGTGCACCACGCGTCACCGTCTGCCGCCCGGGGCGTGACAGCCAGATCCCGACGGCGCTCGACGCCGACCAGAGTGCCGAGGTCGTCGCGGCCCTGCGCGCGCTGCCGACCGCGCCCAGCACCGGGGTCTGTTCCCCGGCCGAGGGGGCCCAGAACAGCCGGCAGCGCGCCTTCCGCCTGGTGCTGCGGTATCCGGCCGGCCCGCCCGCTGAGGTCGAGGTGATGCCTGGTTGTCGCCCGGAGGTGCTCGGCCAGGGCCTGCAGGCTGACGACGGCTCCGGTGTGGTGAAGCTCGTCGACCAGTGGAGCAAGCCGCTGCCCTACCTCGACCCCAACGGCTCGGTTTCATCGAGCGGTTCCGTGTCATCGAGCGGCTCGGGCCCCTCGACGGGGTCAGGGCAGGGCGGCGCTACTGGCGCTCCCGAGCCCTCCACCGGTGTTGCACCGGCCGGGCCGGCCATGGGCTCGCCGCTCCGGTCGTCCGGCACCCGATCGGTGACACCACCGGCTCCCAGCCAGACACCCTGAGATCGAACCTCAGCGGGCCCAGACGTCGGCGATCCACCGCTCGACGTCGACACTCGTGCGTGGCATCGCCGCCGAGAGGTTCTCATGGCCGTCGGCGGTGATCAGCACGTCGTCCTCGATGCGCACGCCGTTGCCGCGGAACTCGGCCGGCACCAGCTCGTCATCGGCCTTGAAGTACAGGCCGGGCTCGACCGTGATGATCATGCCCGGCTTCAGCTCGGCGTCGGAGTACTGCTCGCGGGTCGCCAGCGCGCAGTCGTGCACGTCGAGGCCGAGGTGGTGGCTGGTGCCGTGCACCATCCAGCGGCGGTGGTACTGCCCGTGCTCGGCGTCGAGCGAGGCCTCCACGTCGATCCCCTCGGGCAGCAGGCCCCACTCGTGCAGGTGCTCAGCAATCACCCGGATCGCCGCGGCGTGCACGTCGGAGAACTTGTTCCCGGGCCGGCAGGCCGCGATGCCCGCCTCCTGGGCCGCGAACACGGCGTCGTAGATGCGGCGTTGCGCGTCGGTGAACGTGCCGCTGACGGGGAGGGTGCGGGTGATGTCAGCCGTGTAGAGGGAGTCGACCTCGACCCCCGCGTCGAGCAGCAGCAGATCGCCCTCCTGCACGTCGCCGCTGTTCTTGATCCAGTGCAGGGTGTTGGCGTGGTCGCCGCTGGCGGCGATGGAGTCGTAGCCGACGCCGTTGCCGTGGTGGCGGGCGTGCAGACCGAAGACCCCTTCGACCCAGCGCTCACCACGACCGCGACGCACCGCTTCGGGCAGGTCGGCGATGACGGCGTCGAAACCGAGGTGCGTGCCCTCGATCGCCGAGCGCATCTGCTCGACCTCCCACTCGTCCTTGACGAAGCGCAGCACCGACAGGAACGCCGCGAGCTCGTCGTCGGCGCTTTGCCGGCTCTCGGCCGCCTCCTCACTCTGCGACCCCTCCTGCTCGGATGCCGCTGAGCGGCCGCTGTCGACCACGGCGGCCACCTCGGCATCGGCGTCGCGCACGACGCGAACCGTAACGGCTCCGGCATCCTTGCCGACGGCGTCGGCGAACTCGTCGATGTGGCGGGCGCTGATCCCGAGCTCGCTCTCGATGTCGAGCAGGGTCGGGCGCGCCCCCACCCAGAACTCCCCATAGCGTGAGTCGCCGAAGAACTCGTCGGTGTCGCGGCCGGCGAGAGGGCGGAAGTAGAGGATGGCCTCGTGCCCGCTGTCCCCCGTCGGCTCGAGGACGAGCACGGCATCCGGTTCACGGTCGCTGCCCAGCCCGGTCAGGTGGGCGAACGCCGAGTGCGGGCGGAAGACGTAGTCGCAGTCGTTGCTGCGCACTTTGAGGCCGCCGGCCGGCACGACGAGTCGCTCACCGGCGAACGCCGCGCTCACGGCGTCGCGGCGCTTCGCGGCATGGTCGGCGCCCTCGGCCCGCGGCGGCGTCCCGGTCGACCGAGGCGACCAATTACTCGCCACGAAGGCCCGAAACTCGTCCGTGGTGGGGCGGGCCCGGCTGGGTGACTTCTTCTGCGGTTCGCTCATCACCTGCTCATGGTGCCACGACGAGCGTTCAGCGGCCGTTTCGGTCGCCGCACCTTCGGCGGCATATGGTGCCTCTGTGGCGCGCATCGACCGAAAGTCCCGGCCGTCGACTGCGCGACCGGTGAGACGGTCTCTGCGCAGCAGCACGCGCCGAGCCGTTCGCGCCGAAGGCCCGCCGACCGACGAGATCCCGACCTGGACGGGGCCCGACGGGGTCGACCGCCAGACCGCCCAGGCCGTCATCGACCTCGCCATGCGGGCCGGTGTCGCGATGCTGTCGACGGGGGCTGCGGCGGCCGACGTGACCGCCACCGTGCTGCTGCTGACGCGGGCGTACGGGCTGGACGCGGTGCACGTCGACGTCACCTACACCTCCGTCACGGTCTCGTACCATCGCGGCCCGCACGCTGACCCGATCACCGTCATGCGGGTGCTGAAGTTCCGCACCCAGGACTACACGCGGCTCGAGAGGCTGCGCGACCTCATCATCTCGCTCGCGAACAACCCCCAGCCGGTCGACGAGGCGCGCATCGACTTCGAGAGTGTCGTCAGCTCGCCGCATCCGTACCGGCGATGGGTCGTCACGACCTCCGGCGGCGTGCTGGCCGCCGGGGCGGCCGGCCTGCTCGGGGCCGGCCCGTTCATCGTCATCCTCAGCTTCTGCACCGCGCTGCTGGTCAAGCGGGTGCAGAACGTGCTCGCCACCGCCGGGATCACCACGTTCTTCTCCCAGACCATCGGCGCGGCCATCCCGACCGTCGTGGCGACGCTGGTGGTGTTCGCGCAGTCGAAGGGCATGACGTTCATCGGCGACGTGTCGCCGTCGCTGATCGTGGCTGCCGGCATCGTGCTCCTGCTGTCGGGGATGTCGGTCGTCGGCACCGCTGAGGACGCCATCGAGGGCTACTACGTCACGGCCGCCGCCCGAGCCTTCGAGGTGGTCGTGCTCTCGGTCGGCATCGCGGTCGGCATCTCGTTGGTGCTCTCGTTGGGGCAACGGCTCGGGTTTCCGATCGCGATCACCTCACGCACGCGCCTCACCGACGACATCGTCGTGCAGCTGGTCTGTGCGGCGGTCATCGCTGTCGCGTTCGCGGTCGGGTCCTACTGCCGTGGTCGGGTCGTGGCAGCAGCCGCCGTCGCGGGGGTCATGGGCTGGGGCATCGTCGCGCTCGGTGAACGGCTGGATGTCGGTGCGATCACCTCGGCCGGGCTGGCCGCTGCGGTCGTCGGTTTCGTCTCACGACTGCTGGCGCGACGGGTGGGGGTCTCCGCCCTGTCGGTGACGACCGCGGCCATCGTGCCCCTGCTGCCCGGCCGACTGGCCTACCAAGGCATCTCGGCCATCGTGACCCGGCCCGACGAGACCGGGGTGAGCTCGGGCCTGTCGACGCTGGCGCAGGCCTTCGGAACGGGCCTCGCGCTCGCGGCCGGGGTCGCGATGGGCACCTACTTCGCGGGCCTGCTGGTGGCCCGCCGGCAGGGGGTGTCCCTGCGTCCCCCGGCAGCAGCCACGCGGCGGGCCGAGCCGCGCGACCGCACCAGCACCTCCGCCATCCTCTCCGACTCGGGCGAGCTGCCCGCGGTCGCCCAACGTCCTCGCGCCAGCCGTGACGGCCCTCGTACGGGTGAGATCCAAGAGACCCGGGAGTGGTCACCGTGAGCAAGCACACGGCATCCGGGGATGGGTTGTCGTCGCTCACTCGGGCAGGCTGAGACCGGCGACGCACTCGGGCTTCGTCGCGGTCGGTCGAGGTCGAGAAGGAGTGGTCATGGCGTTCGGGCGCTGCTACGAGGAGTTCGAGGTCGGGGCCGTCTACCGGCACTGGCCGGGCAAGACGGTCACCGAATACGACGACCACCTGTTCTGCCTGCTGACGATGAACCACCACCCGCTGCACCTCGACGCGCACTACGCCGGTGAGGCGACCCAGTTCGGGCAGAACGTCGTGGTCGGCAACTACGTCTACTCGCTGCTGCTCGGCATGTCGGTGGCCGACGTATCGGGTCAGGCGATCGCCAACCTCGAGGTCGAGTCGCTGCGACACGTGGCGCCGACCTTTCACGGTGACACCCTCTACGGTGAGACGCGGGTGCTCGACAAGCGCGAGTCGACCTCGAAGGACGACCGAGGCGTCGTGCAGGTCGAGACGATCGGCTACAACCAGCACGGCACCGTGGTGTGCATCTTCCGCCGCTCAGTGATGGTGCCCAAGCGCAGCTACCTCGAAGCGCGCGGCGGCGCGCAGGCCGCCCGCCCGCTACCCGTACCCGACCGCAACTGGCCCGGTCCCACCCCCTGACCGCTGCGCCCTGACCGCGATCCCCGCAACATTTAGCGTGAGTGGTGCCCCCGCGGTGCACCACTCACGCTAAATGTTGGGGGGAGGTGGGTGGGGGAGCGGCAGCCCTAGAGTGTCAGGCGTGAGATCACCGGTGATCGACCTGCACACACACTCGACCGTGAGTGATGGCACCGAGACGCCCACCGAGCTCGTCGAGGCGGCCGTGGCTGCCGGCGTGGACGTGCTCGGCATCACCGACCACGACACGGTCGGCGGCTGGGACGAGGCCGCTGCTGCCGCCGAACGGCTGGGGATCGTGCTCGTGCGCGGCATCGAGATCTCGTGCACCTTCGGGGAGGCCGGGGTGCATCTGCTCGGCTATCTCACCGACCCCGGCGATGCCGACCTGATGGCCGAGCTGGCCCGGGCGCGGGAGTCGCGGGCCACCCGCCTGCTGCGGATGGTCGAGCGGATGGCCGACGACGGCATCCCCATCTCGCACGACGACGTGCTCGCCCAGGTCGCAGACGGGGCGACCCCGGGTCGGCCACACATCGCGGACGCTCTCATCGCGAAGGGCGTGATCGAGCACCGGGATGAGGCGTTCAAGGACTGGCTGACCGACGAGTCCCCGTACTACGTCACCCACTACTCGCCCGACCCGGTGCGGGCCGTCGAGCTGATCCGGGCCGCCGGGGGAGTGCCGGTGATCGCGCACCCGTTCACCCGCACACGCGTCGACACCGTGACCGAGGCGCTCGTGGAGCAGATGACGGCCGCCGGACTGGTGGGCCTCGAGGCCTTCCACCGCGACCATGGACCCGACGAGATCTCCCGCTGCCGCGGGCTCGCCGACCGGCTGGGCCTGGTGCTGACCGGCTCCAGCGACTACCACGGCGAGGGCAAGCAGAACCGTCTCGCCGAGAACACCACGACGCCCGAGGTGCTGGCCGTCATCGAGGCCGCCGCGACCGGCGTCACTCCGGTGCTGCGCCCCTGACCGAGGTGCCGGGTCGGCGGCCCCGAGGCGTGCGGCTCGGGGTTTCCGACGACTACTCGACGGGAAGGTGGTGCCCCTGCGACCCGGGAGGGCTGGGACGGCATCCGGGTGACGTCGGCGCAGGCGCCTAGGGTGAGTGAGGTGACCACTGTGCAGCCCGTCCAGGCGACCTTCGCCGACATGCCGACCCCGCTCTACGTGGCGTCACCGTCGCGGCTCACCGCCTGGCTCGACTGCCCCCGTCGCTACCGGATGCAGTATCTCGACCGGCCCAAGCCGCCGACCCGGCCCCAGCGGGCACATACCTCGGTAGGTATCGCGACCCACAACGCGCTCCGCGACTTCTGGGACCTGGCTGCGGGCCGACGCACCCCTGCCGGGGTCGCCGAGCTGGTGCGCACGTCGTGGATCGACGCGGGTTTTCGCGACCCCGAGCAGTCGGTCGCCTGGCGGGCCAGGGTGCGCGACGCCGTCATCGACTACCTGCGGGGCATCGACCGTGAACGGCAGCCGGCCGGCATCGAGCGCAGCGTCTCGCTCAAGACCGAGCAGATCGCCGTCACCGGCCGCATCGACCGCCTCGACGAACGAGAGGACGAGGTCGTGGTCGTCGACTACAAGACCGGCCGGCAGGTGCCGACCGACGACGACGCCCGCACGTCGCTCCCACTGGCGCTCTACGCTGTCGCGGCGGCCCGGGTCTTCCGCAGGCCGAGCAGGCGGGTCGAGCTGCACCACATACCGTCGGGCACGATCGTCGCGCACGACCACACGCCGGAGTCGCTGCAGCGCAAGGTCGCCGAGGCCGAGTCGATCGCCGCTGACCTTCGCCGGGCCGATGCCGAGTTCCGCGACGTGGGTGCCGAGTCGAGCCGCTTTCCGCCGCGGGTGTCGGCACTCTGCTCATGGTGCGACTTCCGGGCGCACTGCCCCGAGGGGCAGGCGATGGGGCCGGAGAAGAGTGACTGGGCCGGTCTCGATGCCAGTGGCTATGTTCATCCCGGGAGTGGCGCGGGTACGGCCGCCAGCAGCAGTGAGGGTGGTGCGTGACTCCTGGGACGGGGTCGGCGCGTGTGGCCACGGGAAGCCGCGAATGGCCCTAAGGTTGAAGAGTGAACTGGAGCGACTACGACGCTGCGCTCTTTGACCTCGACGGGGTGCTGACGCCCACCGCGGAGGTACACATGCGTGCCTGGCACCAGATGTTCAGCGACTACCTCGAGGGGCGGGGTGTCGCCGAGCAGTACACGTCTGACGACTACTTCGCCCACATCGACGGCAAGCCGCGCTTCGACGGGGTCCGCGACTTCCTGGCCTCGCGTGACATCTCGCTACCGGAGGGGAGCGCCGACGACGCAGCGGCCACAGAGACGGTCTGTGGCCTGGGCAACCGCAAGAATGCCGTGTTCTCCGCGATCCTCGACGACGAGGGTGTCGTCCCGTACGCGGCATCCGTTCGTCTGCTCGACCACCTGAAGCACGAGGGCACCGCGATGGCCGTCGTCTCGTCATCGCGCAACGCGGCCAAGGTGCTGGCAGCCGCAGGGCTCGCCGGGCGGTTCCCTGTCGTGGTCGACGGTCAGGTGGCCGTTCGTGAGGGCCTCGACGGCAAGCCATCGCCCGCCACCTATCTTTGCGCGGCCGAGCTTCTCGGCGTCACAGCCGCACGGTCGGTGGTCTTCGAAGACGCCCTGTCGGGGGTCGCCTCCGGACGGGCGGGGAAGTTCGGGCTCGTGGTCGGGGTCGACCGGGGTGTCGGCGCGCAGCCCTTGCTCGACGAAGGAGCCGACCTCGTCGTGGCCGACCTCGACGAGCTGGTTCCCGACGCCATTCACCACCGCGTTCCCGCGACCGGCTGAAGGTCGACCCCATGAAGACCTCACGGTACGGCCACCCCGACCCCGTCGACCGGACCCGCTTTCCCGTCGACGAGTGGGCATGGACCGAGACCTCGCACAGTACCGAGGATCTCGGCCTCACCGAGACGGTCTTCGCCGTCGCCAACGGGTACCTGGGCATGCGCGGCAACGTCGAGGAGGGCCGCGACGTGCACTCCCACGGCACCTACATCAACGGCTTCCACGAGACCTGGCAGATCCGCCATGCAGAGGAGGCGTTCGGGTTCGCCCAGACGGGGCAGACCATCGTGAACGTCCCCGACGTCAAGACCATCAAGCTCTATGTCGACGACGAGCCGCTGATGCTCGCGATGGCCGACCTCGAACACTACGAGCGTCGACTCGACTTTCGTGACGGCGTACTGAGGCGCTCACTGATCTGGGTCACCCCCTCGGGCAAGCGGGTCCGCATCGAGTCGCAGCGGATGGTCTCGTTCGAACAGCGTCACCTGGCCGTCATGACCTTCGAGGTCACCCTCCTCGACGTCGACGCCCCCGTCGCGATCTCGTCGCAGATCCTCAACCGCCAGGATGGCGAGGGCGAGTACCACCTCGCGTCCGCAGCGGCCGGCGAGGGGATGGATCCCCGCAAAGCGCGGAAGCTGACCGAGCGGGTGCTGGAGCCCCAGACCCACTGGTCGAGCGAACGACGAACCATCCTCAGCTACCGCTGCGCCAACTCGGGCATGACGCTCGCGGTGGCCGTCGACCACGAGATCGCGACCGAGAGCGACTTCGAGGAGCTGAGCCATGCCGAGGCCGACCTCGGCAAGAAGATCTACCGGATCAAGGGCAAGGTCGGGCAGCCCATCCGCATCAGCAAGGTGGCGGCCTACCACACCTCGCGGGGGGTGCCCGTGCGCGAGCTGGTCGACCGGGCCCGACGCACGCTCGACCGGGTGCGTGACGACGGCGTAGACGAGTGCTTCGCCGAGCAGCGCCGGTGGCTCGACCGCTTCTGGTCTGACGCCGACGTGCGCGTCGACACCCACCCCGCCATCCAGCAGGCCATCCGCTGGAACCTCTTCCAGCTGGCGCAGGCGACCGGCCGGGTCGAGCAGTCCGGGGTCGCGGCCAAGGGGGTCAGCGGCTCCGGTTACGAGGGCCACTACTTCTGGGACACCGAGACGTACGTGCTGCCCTTCCTCAGCTACACCTCCCCCCGCGTCGCTCGGGGGGCACTGCGGTTCCGCTACCTGATGCTGCCCGCCGCCCGCCGCCGCGCCTACGACCTCAGCCAGCTGGGGGCGCTCTACCCCTGGCGCACCATCAACGGTGAAGAGGCCTCGGCCTACTACGCGGCCGGCACGGCGCAGTATCACATCAACGCCGACATCGCCTTCGCCCTGTGCAAGTACGTACAGGCCACCGGTGACGACGACTTCATGCTGCGCGAGGGCATCGACATCCTCGTGCTCACCGCGCGACTCTGGTCTGACCTCGGGTTCTGGCTCGGGCAGGGTGAGGATCGCCGCTTCCACCTGCACGGGGTGACGGGCCCCGACGAGTACACCACGGTGGTCAACAACAACCTCTTCACCAACGTGATGGCGAGCGACAATCTGCGCCAGGCCGCCCGGTGGGCCCGCCGGCTCGCCGAGAGTTACCCCGAGGGGTACGCCCGCATGTGCCGGCGCCTCGACCTCGTCGACGACGAGGTGGCCGAGTGGAGCGAATGCGCTGAGCGCATGTACTTCCCGTACGACGAGGGCCTGGGCATTCACCCTCAGGACCAGCACTTCCTCGAGCGCGAGGTCTGGGACCTCGCTGCCACCCCCGACGACAAGTGGCCACTGCTGCTGCACTACCACCCCTTGGTGATCTACCGTTTCCAGGTGCTCAAGCAGGCTGACGTCGTGGCCGCACTCTTCCTTCAGGGCCAGATGTTCACGATGGAGCAGAAGCGGGCCGACTTCGAGTACTACGACCCCATCACCACCGGTGACTCCACCCTGTCGTCGGTCGTGCAGTCGATCGTGGCCGCCGAGGTCGGACACCAGCGGCTCGCCATCGGCTACTTCTACGCCGGGCTCTACGTCGACCTTGCCGACCTGCACGGCAACGCGTCCGATGGGGTGCACGTGGCCTCGGCCGGTGGTGTGTGGAACAGCCTCGTCTACGGCTTCGGCGGCATGCGCGACCACAACGGCACGCTCAC
The DNA here is from genome assembly GCA_030452985.1 of Humibacillus sp. GTDB lineage: Bacteria > Actinomycetota > Actinomycetes > Actinomycetales > Dermatophilaceae > DSM-29435. The sequence continues at coordinate 14,131 of JAKDLG010000066.1, read as the reverse complement.
CTTCGACCCGCGCCTCCCCGCGCACTGGCCGTCGCTCGAGTTCGGACTGCGCGTACGAGGTCACCGGATCAGCGTCGAGCTGCGCTGCGACCGTATCGAGTTCACCCTCGGCGAGGTCGATGCGGAGGCGGCCCGGGTCGAGGGCACCAGCATCGACGTGATCGTGCGCGGCGAACGGGTGACGGTTCGGCCGGGGGCGCCGACCGTCGTCGCTCTCGACGGTCAGGGCCCGGTCATCGAGCGGCAGCTGGGCAGCGTGCCGCTCGTCGGCAACAAGGATGAGCACGAGATGCTCCACACGGCAGGGGTGCCCGTCGCTCGCCCCCATCGCCGCAAGCGGGGTGAAGCGGCATCCTGACGACCTGACAGACTGACCACCATGCCCCGCCGAAACCAGCAGAGCTCGAAGCAGCCCACCCCGTCGGCCCCGGTGGTCATCGCCGTGGCCAACCAGAAGGGCGGGGTGGCCAAGACCACCTCGGTGGCCAGTCTGGGCGCCGCGTTCGCCGAGCTCGGCAAACGCGTGCTGCTCGTTGACCTCGACCCGCAAGCCTGCCTCACGTTCTCGCTCGGCGTCGACCCCGACGCCGTCGAGCGGTCGGTTCACGATGTGCTCACGGGAGGCGTCGGCCTGGCCGACGTCGTGGTCGAGTGCGCCGATGACGTCGACCTCGTGCCGTCGGCGATCGAGCTGGCCGGAGCCGAGGCCATGCTCTTGTCCCGCCCCGGGCGAGAGTACGTCTTGCGGACCGCGCTCAAGGCAGCGGCATCCGACAGGGGCGAGCGCACCTGGGACGTCGTGCTGCTCGACTGCTCACCCAGCCTCGGGGTGCTCACCCTCAATGCACTGACGGCCGCGAACGGGCTGATCATCCCGATGCCGTGCGAGATGCTGAGCCACCGGGGCGTCGGGCAGCTGCTCGACACCGTGACCGACGTGCGCGCCATCCTCAACCCCGACCTCGAGGTCTGGGGCATCCTGCCGACGCTCTTCGACGGGCGCAGCAACCACGCCCGCGAGGTGCTCGCCGACGTGGGTGACCGTTACGACCTGCCGGTGCTGACGCCCCCGATCCCCAAGACGGTGCGGTTCGCCGAGGCCCCGGCCGTGGGCCGCTCGATCCTGACGACCGCGCGCTCGTCGAAGGGGGCGCAGGCCTACCGCGCCGTGGCCACCGGCCTGCTGCCGAGGCTGTGAATAGCCCCCTTCGGGGAATGAACGGCTACGGCGCGACGCTGGCCCAAGGAGTGCCGCTTCGACATCGCAGTGGCAGCCGTCCCCAAGGAGACCCATGATCAGCACCGCAGCCATCATCGCCCCCCGCGCCGGAGCAGCGTTCGAGACCGGCACCGTGGAGCACCGCGACCTGCGTGACGACGACATCCTCATCGACGTCAAGTTCGCCGGCATCTGCCACAGCGACATCCACCAGGTGCGTGAGGAGTGGGGCAGCGCCACGTTCCCGATGGTTCCCGGTCACGAGATCGCTGGAGTGGTGGCCGCGGTCGGTGACGGCGTGACCAAGCACAAGGTCGGGGACCGCGTCGGGGTCGGCTGCATGGTCGACTCCTGTGGCGAGTGCGAGTACTGCAAGAACGGCGAGGAGCACTTCTGCGCCAAGGGCGCGGTCATGACCTACAACGGTAAGGGCTACGACGGCCAGGACACCCTGGGTGGCTACGCCCAGCAGCTCGTCGTCTCTGAGGACTTTGCGCTGCGCATCCCCGAGGGCATCGAGCTGGATGCCGCAGCGCCGCTGCTGTGTGCGGGCATCACCACCTGGAGCCCGCTCAAGCGGTGGGGTGCCGGCCCCGGTAAGAAGGTCGCCGTCATCGGTCTCGGAGGCCTTGGCCACATGGCCGTCAAGCTCGCCGCCGCCATGGGCGCCGAGGTCAGCGTGCTCAGCCGCACCGACGCGAAGAAGGACGACGCCGAGGCTCTCGGCGCCACCGACTACTTCGCGACCTCTGACGACAAGACGCTCGAGGGGCTGCGCAGCACCTTCGACATCATTGTCAACACGGTGAGCGCCGACCTGCCGATGCAGACCTACATCTCGATGCTCAAGCCGCTCGGTGTGTTGGCCAACGTCGGGCTGCCTTCGAGCAACTACGACTTCGCCCCGGGGGCCGTCATCGGTGGTAGCCGTGTGATCGCCGGCTCCAACATTGGTGGCATCCCCGCCACCCAGGAGATGCTCGACTTCTGCGCCGAGCACGGCATCGCGGCGACGATCGAGACGATCAGCGCCGACGAGGTGGATGCCGCCTACGACCGTGTCGTGGCCGGCGAGGTGCGCTACCGCTTCGTCATCGACACCGCCACCATCCCCTCGGCCTGACCCTGGGGTACGGACGCCGGCCGACGTGATCACGTCGGCCGGCGTTCGTCTGCCCCGGCCGGCTCACTCCCAGCGGTCGATGGGCCCAGTCGGTGCCTCAGTCAGTGGCGAGGTCGGTGGGGAGGGCGGGGAGCCCGTCGACCGAGGTGGCGTTGCGTTCGCGGTGGTAGGCCGCAAGGCGCGCCTCGCCCCGGGTGTGGGCCCAGGCGTCGAGCACGCCTCGGTCGTTCTCGAAGGAAAGGTTCGGAACCGCGTAGCCGCAGGAGTCGGACACCCGCTCGACGTCGACGACGACGATGCCTCGAACACCGGGGTGGTCGCCGAACCGTGAGCGGTGAGAGGCGAACTCGGAGTTGTTCGGGTTGAGGTAGCGACGCCGTGTAGTCGCACGATGTTGGGCGCCCCGTCGAACGCACAGAACATGACGGTGATGCGACCGTTCTCGCGCAGGTGGGCCACGGTCTCGGACCCGCTGCCGGTGACGTCGAGGTAGGCCACGGTGTGCTCGTCGACCACGGCGAACGTGTCGCCCATCCCCTTGGGCGACACGTTGACGTGCCCGGTGCCGGAGAGCGGGGCGGTGGCCACGAAGAAGAGGTGCTGACGCTCGATGAAGTCCTGAAGCCGGGCTCCGATGGCGTCGTGCACCTTCATCGAACACACCCTTTCGTCCTGGCCGGCACGGTCACCGCACCGGTGAGCGGCCCTCAGTCGGTCGACGTGCTCGCTCCGGCCGGCTGTGCGTCACGACCGGCGCCACCGCGACGTCGGCGTCGACGCGGCGACCGCGATGAGCCGGAGTCGTCGGTTGCCGTGCTGTTGGTCGACGAGCTGCCGTCGGTGCCGGTGTCGCTCACGGCCGACCCGGCCGCCGCAGCCCCGCTGCCGCGGGTACGCCGGCGGTTGCGGCTTCGCCGCGGGCGGCTCTCGCCCTCGCCGGAGGAGCCGGCGTCGCGCGACTCGCTGCCTCGTTCCGGGCGACGTGATCCGCTCCCGCCGTCACGGCCGCCACCACCCTTGGCGTGGCGGTCACCGCCGCTCTTGCCGTGCCGCTTGCCGGTCTCGCCGAGGTCTTCGATCTGCTCGGCGCCCAGGCCCTCGCGGGTCTGTTGTGACCGGCGCAGCCGGCCCTTGGCGTCGGTGGGGATGTCGAGGTCGGAGTAGAGGTGGTCAGAGCTCGAGTAGGTCTCCTGCGGCTCCGGGATGCCGAGGTCGAGCGTCTTGTTGATCAGCGCCCAGCGGTGCAGGTCGTCCCAGTCGACGAAGGTGACGGCCACGCCGGTGTTCCCGGCCCGGGCCGTGCGGCCGATGCGGTGCAGGTAGGTCTTCTCGTCCTCGGGGCACTGGTAGTTGATGACGTGCGTGACGTTGTCGACGTCGATGCCGCGGGCGGCGACATCGGTGGCCACGAGGATGTCGACCTTGCCGTTGCGGAAGGCGCGCAGCGCCTGCTCGCGGGCTCCCTGCCCCAGGTCGCCGTGGATAGCCGCGGCGGCGAAGCCACGGTCGACCAGCTCGTCGGAGACCTTGGCCGCGGTGCGCTTGGTGCGGCTGAAGATGATCGTGAGGCCGCGCTCGCGGGCCTGCAGCATCCGCGAGAGCATCTCGACCTTGTCCATGGCGTGAGCGCGGTAGACGAACTGCTCGACCGCCTTGACGGTGTGGGCGTTCTCGTTCTCGTCGCCCATGGCGCGGATGTGGGTCGGCTGGGTCATGTACCGGCGGGCCAGCGTCACGATGGCGCCGGGCATGGTGGCCGAGAAGAGCATGGTCTGGCGGCTACCGGGCGTCTGCGCCATCAGCGTCTCGACGTCGGGCAGGAAGCCGAGGTCGAGCATCTCGTCGGCCTCGTCGAGCACGACGATCTTGGCCTGCGACAGGTCGAGGTGGCCCTGCTTGGCCAGGTCGATGAGCCGCCCGGGCGTGCCGACCACGACCTCGACTCCGGTCCGCAGCGCCTCGATCTGCGGCTCGTACGCGCGGCCGCCGTAGACCGTCAGCACGCGGATGCCGCGGCGCCGGCCGGCCCGCTCGAGGTCGCCGGCCACCTGCACCGCCAGCTCGCGGGTCGGGGCCACGGCGAGAGCCTGCGGCTTGCCGGGGCGGGCCAGCGAGGCGAAGGCCTCGTCCCCGGGAGCGACGACCTGGTTCAGCATCGGGACGCCGAAGCCGAGGGTCTTGCCCGTGCCGGTCTTCGCCTGCCCGATGATGTCGTGCCCGCCCAGGGCCACGGGCAGGGTCATCGACTGGATGGGGAAGGTCGTGAGAATGCCGGCGTCGGCCAGGGCCGCGACGATGTCGGGGTGGATGGCGAAGTCGGCGAAGGTCGGTTCGGGCACATCGGCCGGCACCGTGGCCGGAGCCTCGATGGTCACTTCGGCGATCGCCTCGACGGTGAGGTCGGTCTCGGGCAGCTCTGGGGCGGTGTCGTTGTCGCTGCTGCCGTGGTTGTCGTTCGTGTCGGTCATGGACGTCTCTCGATCAGCACGAGCACCCCACGAAGACGTGGGAGCTCAGTGGCTCGTGACGGGCCGATCGGAGAGTGTCGTTACGGCGCGTGGTGCCCGATGTTCGGGCGATTCCACCGGTGCTCATCGTGTTCGCGGGCACCACCAGGGCAAACCATCGGGCCGACCGGGCACCGAGTTGTCGCGTTCAGTCTAGCGGCAACGACCTCCTGCCCCGTGCAGGTCACTAGATTGGCCCGCATGAGTGAGCTCTGCGCGCCTGACGACTCCGCTGATCCTGCCGGCGGGTCGACCGATCCGGCCGACGACACCCACCCCGCCGACCCCGGCTACCTCGCTGCGGTGAGCGACCTGCTCGGCGTGCTCGCCTACGGTGAGCTGCGAGCCTTCACCCAGCTGGCGAAGGACACCGACCTGGCCCCCGACCTGCGTCACAAGTCGTCGCTCGCGATGCTGGCGGCCCAGGAGCTGAAGAACTTCACCTTGATCTCCGAGCGGCTCGACTCGCTAGGGGTAGCCAGGGAGGTCGCGATGGAGCCGTTCGTCGCGCCGCTGGACGCCTTCCACGAACGCACCGTCGCCTCCGACTGGCTGGAGGGCCTGGTCAAGGCCTACGTCGGGGAAGGTATCGCCCAGGACTTCTACCGCGAGATCTCGGCCTACGTCGACGACGACACCCGAGCCCTGGTGACGCGGGTGCTCGAGGACACCGGGAAGGCGGAGTTCATCGTCGGCGTGATCAGGGACGAGATCCTGGCGCAGCCGCGCGTCGCCGGGCGACTTGCCCTCTGGGGCCGGCGGCTCGTCGGTGAGGCGATCCAGCAGGCCCAACGCGTCGGGGTCGAGCGTGACGCCCTCGCGAGCATCCTCGTCGGCTCACCGGGCCGGGCCGGAGCCGACCTGGCTGAGCTCGGGCGGATGTTCGTGCGGCTCACCGACGAGCACACGAGGCGGATGGAGCGGCTCGGCCTGTCGGCCTGAGCCCGGCCAGCCGCCCGACAGGCCGGGGCGCGGTGGCCCTACGACGGGCCGACAGCGGCAGCCGGCATGACGAAGGGCCCGACCGGATGCGGTCGGGCCCTTCGCAGATGTTCGGCTCTGCCTGCGTGTTGCCTAGTTCTTCTGCAGTCGGCCGTAGGCCGAGATGCCGATGGCAGCCAGCACGGCACTGACGAGCCAGTACCACCACTGGATGCCGCCACTGGCGTTCGTGTAACCGAAGATCCCCCCGAGGATCAACGTGCAGACCAACGAGGCCACGATGCCGATGACGATCGTCATCACGATCGAGATGTTCTGCTTGCCCGGCAGGATCAGCCGACCGAGCGCGCCGATGATAAGACCGGCGACGATGGCGCCGATGATGGTTCCGATCATGGTGTGCTCCCTCCCTCAAGCCCGGTGTCGGGCGGTGACGGCCCGGGGTGCCCGGGCCGCCTTCACCCTTCCATGTACCCAATGCTGATCAAGGCGCCACGCGCGCCCGGATCATCAAGAATCGGAGACGTTCTCGCCGGTGCGGCGCTCAGTGAGCGCCGAAGCCGACCCCGCCCTTCTTCTCGGCGCCGGTGGTCACGTAGCCGATCGACTCGGTCGGAACGATGACCCGCCCGCCCTTGTCGTCGATCAGCTCGAGCACGTCGGAGCCGCGCGCTGCCTTGACGGCGGCCACCAGCTCGTCGGCCGTCAGCGTCGTCTCGAAGGTGATCTCGCGCGCCACGTTCTGCACGCCGATGCGAACCTCCACGTCAAACCCACTCTCTCCGTCCTGGTGCGCTGCGGTGCAGCGCCTGGCGATGCGGGAGACCCGCACCGCCACCTTAACGAGCAGGGGAGGCGACCGATTCCCGCGCTGGTCCGGTTCGGGCCCCGCCCTGCTTCGGGGCCGCGGGGAAGGCGCTGATACCGCGCCGGATCAGCGACCCGGTGACGCGGATGGCGGTCTCCTTCGACAGCGCCTCGTCGTGGGTCAGCCAGTAGCGGGCGGAGGTCTGGGCCAGGCTCACCAGCTGCACGCCGACGAGCATCGCCTCCGACTGGCTCATCGACGACTCGCTGGTGATGATGTCGGCCATCGCCTGGGCGCAGGTGAGGTCGATCTGGTCGAGCCGGCGCCGCACCTCGGGCACGTTGGCAAGGTCTGACTCGAAGATGAGCCGGAAGGCAGCCCCGTCGCGGCTGATGAAGTCGAAGTAGGCGTCGACCATCGTGGTGATGCGCGCCTTGTTGTCGGTGAGGGCGAGGGCGTCGCGCACGAGGGTCTCGAGCTCGCTGGCGTGTTGGTCGATCAGGGCCAGGTAGAGCTCCAGCTTGCCGGGGAAGTGCTGGTACAGCACGGGTTTCGAGACGCCGGCGCTGGCCGCGATGTCGTCCATCGCCGCCTGGTGGTAGCCCTTCTCGACGAATACCCCCAGCGCGGCGTCGAGCAGCTGGGCGCGTCGCTCGGAGCGGGGGAGGCGCTGGCCCCGGTTCGCCTGGAAGTCGTCGTTCATCGCCATCCTCGCCTGCGTCGTCGTCGGGCTGCTGCGAGCGTCGACGTGCGGACGATTCCTGACGTCGACTGCCCTGCCCCACCATACCGAGCAGTAGCCGGATGCTGCCTCCGGTGCCGGCAGCGCTGCCGTGACGACGTACCGGGCTGCCGGAGTGCCGACGTACGGTAGGAGCATGCCCACCGATCCGCTGGTGACGACGGGTCGGCCGCTCGAGCCGGCCGAGGTCACTCGTTACGCCCGGCACATCCTCGTTCCAGGAGTGGGCCGGGAGGGGCAGGAGCGTCTGGCGGCGGCCAGGGTGCTCGTGGTCGGAGCCGGCGGCCTGGGCTCGCCCGCGCTGCTCTACCTCGCCGCCGCCGGAGTCGGCACGATCGGGGTCGTCGACGCCGACGTGGTCGAGCTGACCAACCTGCACCGCCAGGTCGTCCACTCCGACGCCGACATCGGCCACCCGAAGACGGCGTCCGCCGCCGAGACCGTCCACCGGGTCAACCCGCACGTCAGGGTGGTGCAGCACGAGGTGACCCTCGACTCGAGCAACGCCCTGGAGATGATCGCCGACTACGACGTGGTCGTCGACGGCACCGACAACTTCCCGACGCGATACCTCGTCAACGACGCGTGCGTGCTGCTGGGCAAACCTCACGTCTGGGCCTCGATCCTGCGGTTCGACGGCCAGGTCTCGGTCTGGTGGGCGGGGCACGGCCCCTGCTACCGGTGCGTCTTTCCCCAACCGCCGCCACCCGGCACGGTGCCGAGCTGCGCCGAGGGTGGCGTGCTCGGCGTGCTGTGCGCCGCAGTCGGGTCGGTGCAGTCGACCGAGACCATCAAGCTGCTGCTCGGCATCGGTGAACCACTCGTCGGGCGACTGCTCGTGCACGATGCCCTGCGCCAGACCTGGGACGACCTCACCGTGCGGCGCGACCCCCACTGCCCGGTCTGCGGCGACGCGCCGACCATCACCGAGCTGGTCGACTACGTGCAGTTCTGCGGGATGCCGGGGGCCGATGACGACGGAAGCGAGCTACCCACCGTGTCGGTCGGCGACATGGCGGCCGAGCTGGCGACCACCGACCCGCCGCTGCTCGTCGACGTTCGGGGTGAGCAGGAGCGGGCGATCGCCAGCATCCCCGGGTCGGTCGCGATCCACCTCGACCGGTTCCGCGACGGCGCCGCCTTCACCGAGCTGCCACGAGACCGTCGGGTGCTCATCCACTGCAAGGTGGGGGGCCGCTCGGCCGAGGCCACCCGGCTCGCGCTCGAGGCCGGCTTCACCGACGTCGCGAACGTCGAGGGCGGCATCCTGGCTTATCTGCGCGAAATCGATCCCAGCCAGCCCGAGTACTGACCGAGACACCGAGAGGAACCATCGTGTCGGTGGAGGACCACGCCGCCCGCGTGCTCGACCTCGTGGCGCGCATCCCCGAGGGGCGGGTGCTCGCCTACGGCGACATCGCCAAACGGCTGGGGGGCCTGGGCCCGCGCACGGTGGGCACCGTGATGAGCCGGTACGGGTCCGACGTGCCGTGGTGGCGGGTCATCCGTGCCGACGGGCGCCCCCCACAGTGCAACGAGGACGAGGCGCGGGAGCACTGGCGGGCCGAGGGCACCCCGATGGTGCGCGGACTGCTCGAGGGCGGTCGGGCCGACCTCGCGCTGGCCCGGTGGGACTTCGGCGGTGAGCCCGCCCCGACCAGCGGGCCGCGCGGTTCACTGCATCACGTCGAGGTGTGGGTGGCCGACATCGCGGCGGCGGGGCGTGAGTGGGGCTGGCTGCTCGGCCGGCTCGGCTTCCGGCTCGGTGACGACTGGGGGCACGGTCAGGCGTGGGAGCTGGGCAGCCTCTACATCGTGGTGGAGTCGGGCCCCGACGTCGTCGCCGGCACCCACGACCGTCGGCGTGCTGGAGTCAACCACCTCGCCTTCCACGCCGGTTCGCGCTCCGACGTCGACGCGCTGGTCGCCGAGTGCCACGAGGGCGGCTGGTCTTTGATGTTCGCCGACCAGCATCCGCACGCCGGGGGCCCCGACCACTACGCCGCCTACCTCGAGAGCGGCGAGGGGTTCGAGGTCGAGCTGGTTGCCGACGACTGCTGAGACGGCGGCTGACCGGGCCGCTGCCTGATGGCCTGGGCGTCGCGGATCGGGCTTCGGGGCAGTAGTGGTTGATTTGTTCAAGACGGTTACCCAGACTTGTTGGATGACCGGGTCGGATGTCGAAGCGTTGTTGCGGCACTCGTCCCTGCGCGTCACCCGCCCGCGCCTGGCGGTGCTCACCGTGCTAACCGCGCACCCCCACTCCGACACCGAGTCGATCATCCGGGAGGTGCGCGCGATGGCGGGCGACGTGTCGCACCAAGCCGTCTACGACGTGCTTCGCGCCCTGACGGCTGCGGGACTCGTGCGTCGGATCCAGCCGGCAGGCTCGGTCGCGCGGTACGAGGCGCGCATCGGTGACAACCACCATCATCTCGTCTGCCGTGACTGCGGGGCCATCGTCGACGTCGACTGCGCCGTAGGCCCCGCCCCGTGCCTCACGGCCTCCGACGACCACGGGTTCGTGATCGACCTGGCTGAGGTGACCTACTGGGGCGTGTGCGCCCACTGCTCCGCGGCGGCCGCCTCCTAGGGTCGCCGCCCCCGCCTCACGCTCCTGCCGACGACACCGACAACACCGACGACGACACCCCCGCCCCCGATGAGAGAAGGCCCTGTCATGACCGAGATCCGTACCGAGGTCCACCACCCGAACGCCGAGGTCGGCGAGATGAACGAGCCCGAGGCGGCGAAGTGCCCCGTCGTCGGCGGCCGCAGCGTTCGTCCCGAGGGCACGGGCAGCCGCGAGTGGTGGCCCTCTCGCCTGAACCTCAAGATTCTCGCGAAGAACCCTGCGGTCGCGAACCCGCTGGGCGGCGACTTCGACTACGCCGCCGCGTTCAACACTCTCGACCTCGCCGAGGTCAAGGCCGACATCGCGGGGGTGCTCACGGACTCACAGGACTGGTGGCCGGCCGACTTCGGCACCTACGGCCCCTTCATGATCCGGATGGCCTGGCACAGCGCCGGCACCTACCGCGCGCAGGACGGCCGCGGTGGCGCCGGCACCGGCCAGCAGCGGTTCGCCCCGCTCAACAGCTGGCCCGACAACGGCAACCTCGACAAAGCCCGGCGTCTGCTCTGGCCGGTCAAGAAGAAGTACGGCCAGAAGCTGTCGTGGGCCGACCTGATCGTGCTCACCGGCAACGTGGCCATTGAGGCGATGGGCCTGCCGACCTTCGGATATGCCGGTGGGCGCCCAGACGTCTGGGAGCCGGACGAGGACGTCTACTGGGGCCCCGAGGCCGAGTGGCTCGGCGACGAGCGCTACACCGGCGACCGCCAGCTCGAGAACCCGCTCGCCGCGGTGCAGATGGGCCTTATCTACGTCAATCCCGAGGGCCCCAACGGCAGCCCTGACCCGCTCGGATCGGCTCGCGACATCCGCGAGACGTTCGGTCGGATGGCGATGAACGACGAAGAGACCGTCGCCCTCATCGCCGGTGGCCACACCTTCGGCAAGACCCACGGCGCAGCCGACCCGCTCGAGCACGTCGGCCCCGAGCCCGAGGCGGCTCCGCTCGAGGCGCAGGGCCTGGGCTGGAAGCAGGGTTTCGGCGCCGGGCACAGCAACGACACCATCACCTCCGGAATCGAGGTCACCTGGACCTACCACCCCACCCGCTGGGACAACGAGTACTTCCACATCCTGTTCGCCTACGAGTGGGAGCTGATGGCCAGCCCGGCCGGAGCTCACCAGTGGCGGCCGAAGAACGGCGCGGGCTCCGACATGGTGCCCGAGGCCCACGGCGACGGCAGGCGCGAGCCGCGCATGCTCACCACCGACATCGCGCTGCGGGTCGACCCGGCCTACGAGAAGGTCTCGCGACGCTTTCACGACCACCCCGACGAGTTCGCCGACGCGTTCGCCCGCGCCTGGTTCAAGCTCACGCACCGTGACATGGGCCCGGTCGCGCGCTACCTCGGCCCCGAGGTGCCCCAGGAGGAGCTGCTCTGGCAGGACCCCCTGCCTCGTGCCGAAGGTGAGCCGGTCACCGCCGACGATGTGGCCACGCTCAAGCAGGCGATCGCCGACTCCGATCTCAGCGTCTCGCAGCTGGTCAAGACGGCGTGGGCCTCGGCCTCGACGTTCCGCAGCAGTGACAAGCGTGGCGGCGCCAACGGCGCCCGCGTGCGCCTCGACCCGCAGAACGGGTGGGACGTCAACGACCCGGCCGACCTCGCGGCGTCGCTGCGTGCTCTCGAGGGTGTTCAGGCCGACTTCAACGGCCGGTCCGAGCGAAAGGTGTCGCTGGCCGACCTCATCGTGCTCGGTGGCGTCGTCGCAATCGAGCAGGCGGCTGCGGCCGGTGGGGTCACCGTCGAGGTGCCCTTCCGGGCGGGCCGCGTCGATGCCTCGCAGGAGCAGACCGACGTCGAGTCGTTCGGCTACCTCGAGCCGGCCTACGACGGCTTCCGCAACTACCTGGGCAAGCCGGGCCGCGTGCCGGCCGAGTACCTGCTGCTCGACAAGGCCAACCTGCTCGGTCTCTCGGCCCCGCAGATGACGGTGCTCGTGGGCGGGTTGCGCGTGCTCGGGGCCAACACGGGTGGCTCGAGTCTCGGCGTCCTCACCGACCGCCCGGGCACCTTGACGAACGACTTCTTCGTCAACCTCCTCGAGCTCGGCACCACGTGGACGCCGACCTCGGATGATGCCGACACCTTCAGCGCCACCGACGCCTCGGGCGCCGAGACGTGGACCGGCAGCCGGGTCGACCTGCTCTTCGGCAGCAACTCCGAGCTGCGGGCCGTGGCCGAGGTGTACGCGAGCGACGACGCCCAGGAGAAGTTCGTGCACGACTTCGTCTCTGCCTGGAGCCAGGTCATGGAGGCCGACCGCTTCGACGCGTGACCCTTTGACCCTGACCCGTCGCGGGTCTGTGCCTCGGTCAGGACCGGGCATCCCTACGGATGCCCGGTCCTGAGTCGTCGTCGACGCCGGATGCCGGGGAGTGCTGGTCGTGGGGCACAGGTGTCGGCGGGGCGTGATGGAATCCTCCGGTGGTCATCCTCCGTCGCGCCCCCGCCCTCGTGGCCGATGCGGTGCGTCTCGATGCCACCCAACGACGGGTGCTCGACTCAGGGGCGACGGTGCTGCGAGTGCTCGGTGGGCCCGGCACCGGTAAGTCGATGCTGGCCGTCGAGACCGTGGTCGCGGCGGTGCGCTCGGGCACCCGCGCCGACGCCTGCCTGGTGCTGACCTCGAGCCGGTCGGCCGCGGCCACGCTGCGGCAACGGGTTACGGCCCGGCTCGACGGCACGTCGACGGAGTCGCTGGCGCGTACGTGGCAGGCCTTCGGCTTCGGCGTGCTGCGCGTCGAGGCCACCTTGCGTGGTGATCCGGCACCTCGGCTGCTCAACGGCCCCGAGCAGGACGTCATCCTGCGCGACCTGCTCGCCGGGCACGCAGCCGGTGACGCCCCGGGGCCGAGCTGGCCGGCATCCGTGAGTGACGCGCTGACGACGCGCGGCTTTCGAAACGAGCTGCGTGATCTGCTCATGCGCACCGTCGAGCACGGCCTCGGCCCGGCCGACCTGCACGAGCTCGGCCTGGCGCACGAGAGGGCCGAGTGGGTCGCGGCCGCCCAGGTGCTGCGCGAGTACGACGAGGTCACCTCCTTCAGCCGCCACGGTTCCTACGACCCGGCGTGGGTGCTCACGGCGGCCGCCGACCTGCTCGCCGACGACCGGCAGGCGCTGACCCGGCTGCACGAGCGCCTCGACCTCGTCGTCGTCGACGACGCCCAGGAGCTGACGTCGGCCGCGGCCCGACTGCTGCGGGTGATCGCCCCCGGCGGGCCACGCATCGTGCTGCTCGGTGACCCCGACTCGGCGGTGCAGACCTTTCGCGGCGCCGACCCGCGGTTCCTGGCCGACGGGTGGCGCGAGCTCGTGCCCGACCTGCTGCCGGGGGCGCCCGGTACGAGGGCGGAGGCGTCCACGGCGAGCGAGACGGTCGTGCTCGGGGCGAGTGCGCGGCTGCCCGAGCCGGTGGCCGCGGCGACCCTACGGGTGAGCCGCCGCATCGGGGCGCTCGGGGGTGGCGCCCAGCGGGGTGCAGCGAGCCGCCCAGACCCGGCAGGGGCAGGCAGTGTCGATGTCGCCCTGCTGCGCTCGGTCGCGCAGGAGGCGAGCCACATCGGCTCCCTGCTGCGCCGGGCCCACCTCGTCGAGGGCGTCGCCTGGAACGAGATGGCCGTCATCGTGCGCGGTTCTGGTCGGGCGGCCACCCTGCGCCGGCTCCTCGCCTCGGGGGGCGTGCCCGTGACCGCCCCGGCCACCGAGACCCCGGTGCGTGACGAGACCGCCGTGCGCCCGTTGCTCGCCATCCTCGAGGAGTCGCTGGCGATCTCGCGGGCCAGGCACTTCGGCGCCCCGCACACCATCGACCCCGATCGTTGCGCCGACCTCGTGCTGTCGCCGATCGGGGGCTCGGATGCCGTGAGCCTGCGTCGCCTGCGTCGTCTGTTGCGGCACGACGAGCTGGCGGCAGGAGGCACGCGGTCGAGCGACGAGCTGCTCTCCGAGTTGCTGGTCGAACCCGGACGAGCTCAGCTGCTGGGCACGCCCGCGCGGGCGGCGGCCCGGGTGGCCGGTGCGATCGAGGCCGGGGTCGCGGCGGCGCCCCTCGCCGCCGACGGACGCTGGGCGGCCGGGGTGACGGTCGAGCAGGTGCTGTGGGCCGTATGGCAGGGCTCCGGGGTCGCGGAGGCGTGGCGACGCACGG
>JAKDLG010000246.1 GCA_030452985.1 Humibacillus sp. | reverse complement strand
CGGGGCGTACGGAAGTGGCCACTCGACTGGGGGGACGGAAGGTGGGGCCGGGTTTGGCCTTTCGGCGGGTTCTGGGTCATCCTGTGCGAGATGTGCGCCTGACCTTCGAACGACCGCGGGAACTCTGCGGAGGGGCCACAGGTTGTTCAGTCGTCGCCCCGGTTCGATGATGCGGTCTACGGTGGCGTCGCACCAGCCGACCGGCGCACGACCGGTCGGCATCCAGAACTGACAGATCGAGGACGAACCCGGTGGCGAAGAGCAGCAGGGCGGCAGCGACCGAGCGGGCAGCGCAGATGCGGGCCGAGGCTGCGCGCAAGGACCGACAGCGCAAGCAGGTGATCGCGGCCGTGGTGGCCGTGGTGGTGATCATCATCGCCGTGGCGGTCGGCTCGGTCATCGCGAACCGCCCCGCCCCGGCCCCGGCTGCGAACGGCAACTCCGGCGCCGCCGCGCTGGCCAAGCTCACCAGCATCCCGGCCGCCACCTTCGACGCAGCGGCCGCCCCGACGCCGCAGCAGGTGCCGGCCAAGCTCGACGGCGCCAGCGCGATCAAGGTCGACGGCAAGCCGCAGGTGCTCTACGTCGGCGCCGAGTTCTGCCCGTTCTGCGCGATCGAACGCTGGCCCCTCATCGCGGCGCTGTCTCGGTTCGGCACTTTCGACGGCATCACCGAGACGTCGAGCAGTTCGGCCGACACCCTGCCCGACACCCCCACGTTCTCGTTCCTCAAGGCGACCTACTCCAGCGACGATGTGGCGTTCAGCTCGGTCGAGACCCAGGATCGCGACGGTAAGCCGCTGCAGACGCTGGAGGGCGACAACGCGGAGCTGTTCAAGAAGTACAACACCCAGGGCAGCATCCCCTGGATCAACTGGGGGGGCACCCACGCCACGTCGGGAGCGACGGTCGACGGCCAGGCCTTCGAGGGCAAGACCTACGACCAGATCATCACCGGCATCCTCGACCCGACCTCTGACCTCGGCAAGAGCGTGCTGCCGGCCGCCAACGTCATGACCGCGCAGCTGTGTGCCGAGAACGGCGGGAAGCCCACCAACGTGTGCACCTCCTCCGGCGTGCTGGCGGCGTCCGCGCTGCTGAAGAAGTGACTGACTGATGGTGCGCGAACGGCCGGGCTGGCTGGCGCCGACGACGCTCGCGCTCAGCGTCGCGGGGCTGGTGGTGTCGGCCTACCTGACCTACGAGCACCTCACCGACAACGCGACGCTGGCCTGCAGCATCGGTGGAGTGGTCGACTGCGCCAAGGTGACCACGAGCGCCTGGAGCACCTTCATGGGGGTGCCGGTGGCCCCGCTCGGGCTCGTCTTCTTCGCGGTCTCGCTCGGGTTGTGTCTTCCGGCCGTGTGGCGTCGAAGCGAGGGCTGGCTCGACCCGGTTCGGCTCGGCTGGCTGACGATCGGCCTCGCGATGGCGCTCTACCTCGTGTGGGCCGAGCTGTACCGGATCCACGCGATCTGCCTCTGGTGCACGGGGGTCCACGTGCTGACGTTCCTGCTGTGGATCACCGTGCTCTTCGGCCAGATCCTCTCGGGCCCGGCGCACGACAAAGCCCGGCCGGGCGTCAGAGCGGGCCGCTGATCACCGGCATCTCCTGCGTGTCGACCCCCAGCACCGACTTCTCCTCGGGCTTGGAGGGCAACACCGCCGAGAGATAGTCGGCGAGAGCGTCGTCCACCATGACGTCGCGCCCGGCTCGCTCGCTCAGGTACCACCGGTGCTCGAGCACCTCGTGGAAGACCTCGGCCGGTTCCAGGCGGCCGGTCAGGTTGCGCGGCACGGCCCTCACCACCGGTTCGTAGACCTTCGCGAGCCAGTCGTGGGCCAGGATCTCCTCGTCCTCGCCCTGGCGGTCGGTGGCGGCGGCGTAGGCGTCGAGGTCGTTGAGCAGCCGCCTCGCCTGGTTCTCACCGACGTCGAGGCCGGTGAGGCGCAGCAGGCGACGGGAGTGGTGCCCGGCATCGACGACCTTCGGGGTGATCACCATCTCGGTGCCGCCGATGTCGGTGGTGATCGACAGCTCGCCCACGTCGAAGCCGAGACCGTTGAGGCGGCGGATCCGCTCTTCGACCCGCCAGCGGTCACCGGACTCGAACTGTTCGGTGCCGGTCAGCTCGTCCCAGAGCGCGTGGTAGCGCTCGATGATCGAGGCGGCCACGTCGAAAGGGTCGGCGCTCTCCTCCAGCAAGCCCCCGGCGTCGAGGTCCATCAGCTCTCCGGCGATGTTGACCTGGGCGATGTCGAGGTCGTGCTCACGCTGGCCCTTCGACAGCCTCGCGTGCAGCTCACCGGTCTCGGCGTCGACGAGGTAGGCCGCGAAGGCGCCGGCGTCACGCCGGAAGAGGGTGTTCGACAGGGAGACGTCGCCCCACCAGAAGCCTTCGAGGTGCAGGCGAACGAGCAACAGCGCCAGCGCGTCCATGAGGCGAACCGCGGTGTCGGGGCGCAGGTTCTGGCTGTAGAGGGCTCGGTAGGGCAGGGAGAACTGAAGGTGCCGGGTGATCAGGCACGCGTCGAGGGGTTCGCCGGCCGCGTCGGTGCGGCCGTGCACGACGCCGAACGGCACGACCGACGGCACTCCGAGGCGACGCAGGTTGCGCAGCATGGCGTACTCGCGGTCAGCGATGTCGGCCTTGATCTCCTTGACGGCCAGCACCCGAGGGCCGAGCTTGACGAACCGCACGACATGCCGCGAGATACCACGGGGCAGCGCCGCCAGGGTCTCCTCCGGCCAGTCCTCCAGCGGCGTCGACCACGGCAGGTCGAGCAGGGCGGGGTCGGGCCGGGCGGTGGTGATCTCGAGTGTCACGAGGAGATCGTGTCACGATCGGGGGCCGGTGCGGGCAGGCGTTCGTCGACCCACCGGGCGACCGCGGCCAGGGCGAGAAAGAGCACCGCGATGACGGCGCAGTTGATCAAGGTGCGTCCGTAGCCGATCTGGTTGACGTCGATGAACGGGTACGGGTACCAGTTCACGACGGGGCCGAGGGCCAGGGTGGACACGAGCCAGAGCACCGGCCAGATGAGGGAGGGGAACAGGTCGTTGCGACGGACCTTCCCTCGCGGGCCGAAGATCAACCAGCCCACGAAGGTGAGGGCGGGCACGACGATGTGCAACAGCCGGTCGCACAACAGGTTGAGGGTCGAGTAGGACGGAGACGGCGGCAGCGCGACGGCGGCGATGATGCCGGTGACGGTGATGCCGATCAGCGAGGCCAGCCGGATGACGCGGAAGGGCTGGCTGTCGGTGCGCCGGGTCACGATGAGCCCCATCGCGACGGCGACCAGGAAGTTCGACTGGATGGTGAAGTAGCAGAAGAAGCGGCGCACCCGCTCGAGGTCGGAGACGGGCGTGGCCGCGCCCTCGAGCACGTTCTGCCCGGAGATGATGACCGCCAGCTGAAGCACCAGTGCGACGGCGGCCACCACGAGGGTCGTGATGTGCCAGTAGCGCCCCACCGTCGTCTTCGTCACGGGCGCGAGCCTAGGCCCCACTCACAGCCGGCACCACCAGGCAACACCACGGCATCCGCGACGACGGGAGAGCGCGCCGGCACCCAGGTGCTCCGTTCGCGGTGGGGCTTTCTGGGCTGCGGGCGGGCGGCAGCCCAGATGACGACGTAGACGACAGCGGGCCGGCATCCGAGAAGGGATGCCGGCCCGCTGTGACGAGCGGGTGGAACCGAGGACTGCTGCCCCGGCGAGAGGGTCAGTCGCCGATGCGCAGACCCGACTCGGCGTTGAACACGTGCACGTGCCCGGCCTTGGGCTTGAGATGGATGACGGTGCCCTTCTCCGGGGGGCGCCGGCCGTCGACGCGGGCGATGAACGGAACCTCGCCACCGGTCTCACCCGTGGCCGCGAGCAGCTTCTGCTCGGTGGAGCCGTAGATGTAGGCGTCGGCGCCCAGCTCCTCGACGACGTCGATCGTGACCGGGATGCCGGCACCGTCGTCGGACAGCTCGAGGTCCTCGGGGCGAACGCCGAGGGTCACGTTCTTCCCGGCGTCCTTGAGCGCGTCGCGCTCGACGGGCACGGTGTGACCGCCGAGGTTGACGCCACCATCGGTGACGGGCGCCTCCATGAGGTTCATGGCGGGCGAACCGATGAAGCCGGCCACGAAGACGTTCTGCGGGTGGTCGTACATGCGGCGAGGGCTGTCGCACTGCTGCAGGATGCCGTCCTTGAGCACCGCGACCCGGTCACCCATCGTCATGGCCTCCACCTGATCGTGCGTGACGTAGACGGTGGTGACGCCGAGACGACGCTGCAGGGAGGCGATCTGCGTGCGGGTCTGCACGCGCAGCTTGGCGTCGAGGTTCGACAGCGGCTCGTCCATGAGGAAGACCTGGGGCGAGCGGACGATCGCGCGGCCCATGGCGACGCGTTGGCGCTGACCACCCGAGAGGGCCTTCGGCTTGCGGTCGAGGTAGGGGGAGAGGTCGAGGATCTTGGCCGCCTCCTCCACGCGCTTGCGGATCTCGCCCTTGTCGACGCCGGCGATCTTGAGCGCGAAGCCCATGTTGTCGGCCACCGTCATGTGCGGGTAGAGCGCGTAGTTCTGGAAGACCATCGCGACGTCGCGGTCCTTGGGCGAGAGGTTCGTCACGTCGCGGTCACCGATGAGGATGCGACCCTGGTTGACCTCCTCGAGGCCGGCGAGCATGCGTAGCGAGGTGGACTTGCCACAACCGGAGGGACCGACGAAGACGAGGAACTCGCCGTCCTCGATCTCGATGTTGAGCTTGTCGACCGAGGGGACGGTGCTGCCCGGGTAGATGCGGGTGGCCTCGTCGAAAGTTACAGTTGCCATGGCGTCATTGCCTTCCTTCACCGGCAGGAACGTGCCGGACGATCCGTTGTAAAGGGCGTGCGCACCCGGACGGGTGGCAGGCCCATCATGGCCCACGAGCGTCAACAGCGCCACTCCGTCGGCCGTCGTGTTCCTCGTGCTGTCGGATCTGGACCGCCATCTTCAAGGGGTGCCCCACCCGAGACCGGGTGCTACGGCAGGCGTCTGCAGCCGGCCTCGACCGGGGTCTGTCCAAGGGTTGAGACCAGATCGTTGCAAAAAATTGCTGCAAGAAGGGTAGAACTTGCAGGCGTGGCCTTGCTAACCTCTCGCCACCGGTGGCGGCGTGTGCCACCTGGCTTCGAAGGAGAATGTATGCACAAGCGTGCCATCGGTGCTATGGCCATCTCGGGCGTTGCCGCCCTGGCCCTCAGCGCCTGCGGCGGGTCGTCAACCCCGTCCACCCCCGACTCGACGGCATCGGCCGGCGCCACCAAGGCGGCCGCCGTCCCCACCCCGTCGTCGACGACCGACGCGCCGGTGCGCGACGCCAACGTCGACCTCGTCATCTGGACGGACGCCGACCGCGCCCCGACGGTGAAGAAGATCGCCGATGCCTTCGGGCAGGAGCAGGGCATCACCACCTCGGTTCAGATCGCCGTCAACACCCGCCAGCAGTTCAAGGACGCCACCAAGGTGGGCAAAGGCCCCGACATCGTGGTCGGCGCCCACGACTGGCTCGGCGAGCTGGTGCAGGAGAACACGGTCGCCCCGATCCAGCTGTCGGCCGACACCGCGTCGCAGTTCAGCAAGCAGTCGATCAGCGCGGCCAAGTTCAACGGCCAGAACTACGGCGTGCCGTACGCCGTCGAGAACATCGCGCTGATGCGCAACACGGCCCTCGCCCCTGACGCCCCCAAGACCATGGACGAGCTGGTGGCCTCGGGCAAGGCGATCAAGGCGAAGAACCCCAAGGTCACCAACGTGCTGATCCAGCAGGTCGGCAAGGTTGGTAACGCCTACTACACCTACCCCTACATGAGCGCCTACGGCGGTGGCATCTTCGCCACGACCCCTGACGGAGGGTACGACCCCAACAAGGTCATCGTCGACAGCAAGGGCTCGGTCGAGGGAGCCGACGTGCTCGCCAAGCTGGGCAAGGAGGGCGTCCTGTCGACCAACGTCGGTGACGACAACGCCGAGGGCCTCTTCGATGCCGGCAAGTCGCCCTACTTCTTCACCGGCCCGTGGGCTACCCCGAACGCGAAGAAGGCCGGCATCAAGTACGCCATCAGCGACCTGCCGACCCTCGACGGTGGCGGCCAGATGCAGCCCTTCCTCGGCGTGCAGCTGTTCTACGTCAGCGCCA
>JAKDLG010000245.1 GCA_030452985.1 Humibacillus sp. | reverse complement strand
GCCGACGCCCGATCGAGCTCCTGACTACCGCATGACGACTTTGCCGAGCCCCTGGAACGGCCCACCTGCAGCTCATCCGTTGTGACGATCTGGTGGTCGCGAGCCCGGGGCTTGGTGCGTTCTGACGCTGAGGACGTAGTGCGGGCCGGGCGTCATTTCACCGCCTGTCGGGCGGCGATGACGAGGGTTCGCGAATGCGACACGGTCAGTTGTGGATGGGGAACTCCTGCTGACCGTCAAGCTTCCAGAACGCGCCGTCGTCGAGTTGCCGAGGAATCACTGCCCCAGGGCGGCGGCCAGCGTTTCCGGGTCTGCGACGGTGACCGTCACCGCGGGGTGCCGAAGGAGGCCGGTGGGTTCAATGGCGCGGACCGGCTCCACGAACGACACGCACAGGCCTCGTCTCGAGTTCGTCGCGAAGGTGACGCCGTGGTCGGTCAGCGACAGGTGGGCCGGACCCGCCGTGCGGTGCCATGCATAGCCACTGCTGACCTGGGTTCCGGCGATGTTGGGCAGCGCAGTGCGCAGACGCCAGGGTCCGAAGCGCACAAGCAGTTCCTCGTTGTCGACCAGGACCCGGGCGGTGGCCGGCTTGATTCCGAACACGAGCGCGGGTAGGCGGTACCGACCCTCGAAGGCGAAGGCGAACTCGCGCGTCATGAGCGGTGCACCAGGCTCGAGGCGCGATCGCGCAGACCGCCAACGCCGCGCTGCTGCTCGCTCATGGCATCGCTGCCGCGTTGAAGTCACCGGCGAGCAGGCTGTGCAGGTGCTCGTCGCGATAGACGCCGTCGGCATACCGGAAGGACTCTCGAAGGGTGCCCTCGTGGGCGAATCCGGCTGCTCGGGCTACAGCGCAGGAACCCGGGTTGTCCACTGCGTGGTAGAGGTAGAGGCGGTGCAGAGTGAGCTGCTCAAAGGCGAAACGGGAGGCAGCGACGACTGCGTGAGTCGCGTGGCCCTGGCGCCTGGCCCACGGCGCGACCCAGTAACCGATCTCCGCGTCAGCCTGGCCCGGGTCGATCCTGTGGACCGATACGGATCCGACCAAACGGCCGGTGGCGTCTGCCACCGCCCATGAGGCGTGGCTGGTCTCGCTCCAATCGTTGCGCCCGGCCATGAACTCCGCCGGGGCCATCGGACCCGATGGCCCCGGATTCCAACACGCGATCCCCTTGTCCAAGAAGGCAGCCACCAGGTCGGGCGCGTCACCCGGCTCATACTCTCGGAGCATCACACCAAGAGCCTGGACGCGCACGAGCCGGTCGACGGGAGTGAATGCCATCATGACAACCTAGCTCGACCCCGCAAGCACAACGAACGTCCTCGTCCGCGTCCGGATGCACGTGCTGCGACATCGCGCACAGGCGCAACTGGCAGCCACGACGTCCGACGAATCCGTGATCCGCTCCTCCGGCCGACCTCGAGAACATGCGTTACTTCGCCGTGCAACTTCCGGCTGGGCCGCCGCCGGTTTCCACGACCTGCGAGACTCGCGTGTGCTCTGGCGTTGCGACGAGCCGGATGCCCGACAGCAGCTCGAACTCACCGTCGACGGGCACGTACTGGATGACGGGCACCTCGACCCATTCCCGGATCGTGTAGTCGTCCTGGTTCAGAGCGTCGTCCAGCTCCTCGCGTTGGACATAGGCCGGTTCGCCGGTGAAGAGGTGGTTGCCGCCGCATTGGTCGAGGTGGAGGTGCGTGTTGACGACGACGCCGATTCCGGCCAGGTCGAAGTCGGTCTGCTCGCTCAGTGGGGTCAGGTAAGGATGTCCTCGACCGCGGGGTGCAGCTGTGTGATGCCGGTGTCGACCAGCACGCGCGCCTGGGAATGGTCGATGACGTGCACGTAGACCGGTATCCCTTCGCCCTCGGCAAGCAGTTCGGCTACGAGGACCGGCGTGTTGGTCGGCATCAAGACCTGGCTTCCCGGTCCCCCACTCTTCTTGGTTCGCGGATCACTCATGGCGGAAAGCCTGGCGCACTGGCCGGGTGGCGGGGGTATGCGGAAATGTTGTTCTCGTTCATGCCTTCGGGCCTGACCGGCACAGCACGGCCCCATCTTTGTTGACCGGCGTGATGCCGTCTGAGGTCGTGCGACAGGTCGACCGAAGCTCACCTTGGCACGAGTTGGATTGCCGAGTTCGAGCCGTGTCGCGTAACGACCCGGGGGTCTGTAGTCACCTCGCGATCACGGCGTCACACCTCTTTGCGCCGCCTGTCGACCACCATCCGCAACGCCGCAGGACTGGGCGAGTCGAGCCCGCAGTCTTCTACGTTTCCCAGGGTTGCAACGTGGCCCAACCCGCCTGGGTCGAGGAAGAGTGCCGCCCTACACATGTAGGTGGTCCATGAAGCAGAGGAACTCGAACCGCCCCCGGCCATCCGCTGGGTGGAAACCAAGTGCCGACTGAACGGGCATCCCCGATCGGCTCGCGCGTCAATTACCGGCACTCCATCGCGACGGCGAATCGAGCCGCGCGCCCAGTCGCCGCTACGCACCCGGACTACTTGCTCGAGACGTCAAAGGTGAGAGTGCCTCCAGCGCGTGGTTCATCAAGACGCCCACTGTGTTCTGTGGTCGGTCCGCCCAACCGTTCAGTGACTCGAACACAACGATGATCTTTCCCGCACGGGCCACGGTCAGGTTGTAGGAGTCGTACCTAGGGTCGCGCCCTCCGGTACCGGGCTGCCTCTCGATGCTCCCAGCGAACTGTTGCTCGATGCGTGGGTAATCCGGCATCAACCCGTCCTCTAGGTAGAAAGAGGTGACGTGGAGGCTCGGATCGGGCCGCTCGCGGCATGCTACGAACTCCTGACGTAGCCGCTTGACCGCAGCGGTGGCGTCAGTAGCTGCGCCGAACCAGAGCACGTAGACGTTCATCCGTGCACTGGAGAGCATGTCGGTAGCCAAGGCCTGCCGACCTGGTTGCAGGTAGGCGGCACCCTGCACCTGCTCGGCACCCATGTCGTGTGGGTCGGTGATGCAGTCGAAAGGGTGAGGTACCGCAGTCGTACGCTCGGTACGTTCGGCCGGCAGGTGACCCAGGAGATCGTTCCACCCAGCCGCGGACAGCAACGGATCGCTCGCGAACACACTGCCTGCAGGAGCACTCCAGGTTGAGGACGGCACCGGGACCGTTGTGGCTCTGCCGGCTGGTAATCCTGTGCCGCCACTGACCCCGACCGCGACACCGACAGCGACGGTGACCACCACGAGACCGGTAGCCGCGGACCCGGCCACGGCGCGGCGAATCCGGCGTGCGCGCTCAGCGCGGTGGCGAACCTGAGCCGGAGGGGGCATAGCGCCGGGGAGTGATCGGGCCGACTCGTGCAGTCTCTCGGTGAGCGTGTCCATCATCGCTCCTCCTTCGGTCGAACGAGAACGGGTTTGGCGGCGGCGATGGAGCGACCGTCTACGAGCGAAGTGGCCAACGCCGCCCGACCCCGCACGAGTTGTTGTTTGACGGCCGACACGCTGACCCCGGTCTCATCGGCTACCTGTGCAACGGGTAGGTCCGCGAGATGGTGCAGCACGATCGCTACGCGCTGCGCCTGGGGCAGTCTCGCCAACGCCGCGATGAGCGTGACATGGTCGGCGTCGAGCTCGGGCAGTTCCGTCGGCGGCCCGTGCCGGCGCCACGCCACCGTCGCGTTGCGCACCCGCCGCCACCGGCTCACTGCGAGCCGACGTGAGACCGTCCGCACCCACGCCTCGGGGGAAGCCGCGGCCCGCACCACCGTCCACCGCGTCCATGCTCGCTCAAAGGCCTCCTGAGTGACGTCCTCTGCCTCGGTGATGTCCCCGGTCAGCAACACCATCTGGCGCACGATGCGAGTGGCACTCCCGGCGTAGAAGGCGTCGAACTCCGCCGCCACGTCCGTACCACTTTCGCGACCGTCCACCGCGCGCACCTTCCCTCACCACGACCGTCCCACTATGAAGACGCCTGAGAAACCACGCCGGTGACAGGAGCAGAAAAAAATGTGGTTCTCCTGCCATGGATGTGGGTGAGTAAATGGCTTTGTCTGGTACGGCAGTTTAAGGGCGGTAGGACCGCAGTTGATCATGATCAGGGCGAGGGCGGCCTCGAGTGAGTGGAACCCTGAGGCGCGTCGGATGGTCGCCCAGATCCTGGCCGGCACGCCGACCCACGAAGCACGAACCACTACGACCGTGCCTGCTGATCCGTGCTCCTGTTGCCGTTCGGCAGTGACGAGGTATGCACGACATCGTGGCCGAGCCCGCTCAACCCGGGACGCCAGACAGACAGGCAACTGAAGCGTCTACCAAGAACCTCACGCGGCGCCGAGGGGTCCCTGTCAACGACGGTCCCACAGTTTGGCCACCCGCTGTCAACGCGGCAAGCTCGCTGCGAGGAGGTCATCACGCTCAAGATCCAGGTAGTCGGCGAGAATCTCCTCATTCGACATCCCTGAGGCGAGCAACTGCAGCACCATCTGCACGGGGTAACGCAATCCACGGATCACGGGCTTGCCATGGCACACTGACGCCTCGCTGGTGATCCGGTCGAGTCGCGACATGCGCCCGTCCTACCGTCGGACCGCATTAGGCGGTCGTGCACAGCCGGCGACCCGCGTCCATCCGTCTAACAGCCGCCAGTCGGGCGTGCCCAAGCCGCTGCGACCCGCCCAGGTGATCATGCGAAACACGCAAGGATGCGGACGGACACGGGGGACCTCGGGCTGACGATGGAGGAGCTGCGGGCCGTCACCGGGTACGCCGTGGCATGCGCCGAAGCTGCGCTCGTCATCGTCCACAAGGATCTTCCGAATGGCCCTCGACAGGCGGCTGCCTTGCACGCCGGGCTGGTTTTCGCCGAGGGGGTGACGCGTTCGCGCCTCCAACGCGCGGCCGCGACTGACGTCCACCGTCCCGCCAGAGACACCAGGTCCGAAGCTGCCTCCCATGCCGCGACTGCCGCGGGAGGCGCCTCCGCGGGGCCGCCTGGCTCCATCCGCTGGCCAAGGCGACACGGAGCGGTCATCCCTAGTCTTCCCGGCAGGCTGCGATCCGGAACCTGTCACCGGCGCTCTTGTACACGAGGCGAAGCTCGTCGGTGATTCGCCGGAACCAATAGCCGGCCAAGTCGTGTTTCAGCGCGCCGTAGCGTCGCGGTAGCGGTCGAGCGGTGGCTGACCGCGTGCGTGATCCATCTGTCATTTTGTCCGAAGTGCCCACCTCCCCGGGTTCGCGAAGGTAGCGTGCGACAGGCCGGGGGTTGCCCCCCAGACCATTCGGAGGATTGCTGATTTCACGATGCCCGTGGTGTTCAACCCGCCACCCGGTTGGCCCCCTCCACCGGCCGGTTGGGTTCCGTCACAGGGATGGCTGCCAGACCCGTCCTGGCCTTCTGCCCCGACCGCCTGGCAGTTCTGGACTGACGCAGGCGAGGCGCCGGCCAACCTGCCGACATCTGCCTGGGCTCCACCCGTGAAGCCTGTCGCGCAGAGCCCCGGCACGTACGGGTCCATGGCGCCACTGCAGCCGCCGTCGCACGACACCAGTTCCTTCGTCAGCACCGCCCCGTCTTCAGCTGCTCCTGCATTGGCAACGACCCCGACTCAGACCCCGGCAGCCCCTGCTCGCCTGCGCGACCAGGCACGCCTGCGTGCCGGCTTGGGCTGGGGCGGTTTGGCCATGACCGGGTTGGTGGGCCTGACCTCCGGCATCGGTGGGGTGCTGCTGTTCGCGGGCCTGTTCGCGTTCGTCGTCGCCGTCGTAGCCATCATCCGGGGCCGCGTGGGTTGGGCGCACCTGCCGACCCGGGGCGTCGGGGCTGTGGCACTCGTCGGGTCGGTCGTCGCCGTGGTTGTCGGTACGACCATGTCTCCGGCGCCGGTCGGTGCGTCATCCGCTCCGGCGGCCGGCGCGGTCGCAGCGCAACCGGCGAGCTCCTCTGCCGCGACCGCGGCTGCCCCGAGCCCCACCCCTACCAGCACCACAAGCACCAGAAGCCCGGTGACGGTCGAGTCGGCCACCCCCGAAGCGCCGCCGGGTAGTGCGTTGGCGCTCGTCGGGACGCTGAAGGTGCAGGGCCGCGGCCCGATGACCGGGTACGCGCGTACCGTGTTCGGCCCGGCCTGGACAGACACCGATCGCAACGGCTGCGACCCCCGCATTATCTGCATGGCCTGATGCCGGCGGCTGTCCGGTGCCGGCGCGAGAGCGT
>JAKDLG010000244.1 GCA_030452985.1 Humibacillus sp. | reverse complement strand
CAACCCACGTTCACATGTGAGCGAGGCCCCAGGCCACTACCCCCATACCGTCTAGTAGCCGCCAGTGGACCTCCCTCGCGGCGGTGTCCGGTCTAGACGTCATGTGCCGGCCCAAGCAGGGGCCGCCATTTGTGGCGGTGCCTCGTCGATCCGCTACGGGCGAGCCATCGCGACCAGGGCTGACAAAGGGTCGCCATAGCGGAGCCTTCCCGGGCTTCAGGTGCAGTTCTGGATGTTCTCCTGTGTCATCGACCAGCGCCACTGCCCGTCCTCCCGGTACATGTGCGCGGTGACCGGAACCTTCGCTCCTTGAACGGACACCTGAACGGTCACCTTCGTTGAGGGCAGGGACGTCTTCGTGCCGGGGATCGGGTCGGCCCGGCCGTCGCTGACCGACAACACCTTGAGCCACTTGAACACCGGCGCGGTGGTCTTCGACCGGCACGCGACGTACGCATCCTTGGAAACGACGGCCCGCTGGACGCTCACCAGAGTTTCGTACTGCGCGGCCCAGTCTTTGGCGTTGAACTGCTCTACCCACTTCTTGAACGCAGTCTCGGCCGAACCGGCAGCCGCCGGAGTCGCCGAGGCCGACGAGTCTTCTCCCGCGGCTGACGCCCCTTCGCCGTTCCAACTCAAGTCTGGGCCGACGTAGGGCGAGCAGGCGGAGGGCTTTCCGGATACGAGGACGTCGGTGTCGACCTTGACCCTTCCGGAAGCGGGGACGAGCTCCGGGTAGGAGCTGCCGCCGCCGACGATGGCGCCGCTGGCGTTGGTGCACACGACCCCGACCCGGGGCGACTTCAGCGCCACGGTGAGCGGGTTCGACAGCTCGAAGGACGCGACGGTTTGGCCATACTCGTCCGTACGGACCGTCACCGGGCCGGTAGGCGCGGGCGGGAACGCCTTGTCGCTGAAGGCGCCGTTGGCCTCGACATCGAGGGAAGCCTCGACCTTCGCCACCTTCTGCCCGGGGTCCAGGCTGATCTGGGTGCCCAGGACGTGGTCGGCGCCAGGGCGGTAGAACGCCTCGACCTGCGATTGCGTCTTCAGCAGGGTGCCCGTGTCGTCGAGGACGTTGAAACTGACTGTGACCGCCTGTCCGACGTCCGTGCTGTTGTTGTGCACGAGCGCGGTCACCCACACGTACTGATCGCGCTGGCCGAACCCGCTGGCCTTGATCGTCCCCAGCTCTTTCGGCGCCGAGGGCGTCGCCGCCGGCAACGGCTTCGCGCTCTGGCCGGATGCGGCAGCGCTCGAGGTCGCGGCGTCAGATGGCGGCGGGGACCCGCCGCTGCACGCGGACAGGGCAAGGACAGAGACGACGCAGGCAAGCGCGGCACGGCGCATAAAAGAGACCCCCGAGAAAAGTGTGATTTGTTCGACGATTGGAGAGCACGCTATCGGCCACTGCGCACCCAACTCCCAACGGCCTGGCCATGGTGGCGCAAAGCGGACCTGCGACGACAGTCGCGCAATGATCCACCCTGCCTTCCCTTGCTCAGGCACCGGAGAGGTGGACCGTTTATGCACTTCACGCGCGCCGTTGACCTACGTCAACCGCGAGCCGGACCGACTTGCGCGCAGACCGCTTGCAGCGTGTGGGAGGGCAGGCAGATCTGGTTGCCAGGTCAGCGGCTGCCGCACTGACGGGCGGACCGGGGTGAAGGCCGCCGTCTCTCGGCCATTTGGCGGAGGGACAGACAGACATTGACTGTCGGAGGCGCATGGGGCCCCGCGCCGGTTGTCCACGAATCGCGGCGATCGGCGTTCAAGGGAGTCGGAGATGGTCAGTCAACTGCAGGGCAAGCGCGTACACCTCAGCGTGCGAGAGATCTGTGACGAGCTCGGCGTCGCTCGATCTACGTTTTACGACTGGCGGGCCGCCAAGAAGGCTCCCCCGTGCATCAAGCTGCCGAACGGGGATCTGCGCATCCGGCGCGCAGATTACGAGGAGTGGTTGGCGTCTCTAGAGCAGTCCGCCTGACGGCGTCGACCGAGATGACCGCGCAAGCAAAGGTCTGGGCCATCCGTCGCTACAAGGGCAAACGGGGGACGACGTACTCGGTTCGCTGGATCGTCGACGGTCGAGCACACCAGGACACGTTCGCGACGATGAAGCACGCAGACGCCTTCCGAGCACGCCTACTGCTAGCGATCCGCGACCTCGAGCCCCTCGACTCCGTTAGCGGGCTACCCCGAGCGTCAGCAACGCCAGCACCACGCGTGACATGGCTCGTCCACGCTATGGCGTTCGTCGATATGAAGTGGGCCCACGCATCGCCCCGGCACAGGAAAGGCATTGCTGAAGGACTGGTCACAGCCACGATGGCCACCTTCGAGAGTCCACCGCCGAACCCAGAACAAGTCCGTCGGGTGTTGGAGCGTTGGGCGTTCAACACGGGGGCGCGGAGGGCAGGTTCCGGCCACGTCCCGGAGGCGTTCGAGCCAATCCTGTCCTGGTGCGAGAAGAATTCGCCAGCGCTAGCCGAGCTCGCGCAGGCTCCGCGTCTTCGGCAGGTTCTGGACGGCGTTGCCCTCCGGCTCGATGGCCGACCCGCCGCGTCAAGCACCGTTGCCCGCAAACGCTCTGCTCTCTACAGTGCGCTGCAGTATGCCGTCGAGGTCGAGCACCTGCAGGCGAATCCTATGGACCGCATCGCTTGGAAGGCGCCTACTCACACGGACGTCGTCGATCGCCGCGTCGTCGTTAACCCGACCCAGGCACGGGGCCTCATCACTGCCGTTCGCATGATCTACCCCTCGCTGGAGGCCTTCTTCGCGTGCATCTACTACGCCGGCATGAGGCCGGCAGAGGTGAGGCACCTCAGCACGACGGACCTTCATCTTCCCGAGGACGTCACCGAATGGGGCACCCTGACCCTTGACGGCTCCACGCAGACGGCCGGCCGAGCATGGACCGACTCCGGGAGTCCGGACGAAGACCGCGCACTCAAGCATCGTGCACGCCGAGCAACCCGGGACGTTCCCTGCCCGCCAGAGCTCGGACAGGCCGTTCGGCGACACCTAGCGTCGTTCACCCCTGGAGTCGGAGGGCGGTTGTTCGTGACTCGCGCGGGTCGTGCAGGAGTACCGGTGGGCCCTCCCTACGCGACTCCCCAGTCGATGGGCACCGTCTATCGCGTTTGGGGCCTGGCGCGACGCAAGGCGTTCACTGATGGCGAATACCAGTCGCCTCTCGCGAAACGGCCCTACGACCTCAGGCACGCTGCTGTTTCGCTCTGGCTCAACTCTGGCGTACCGGCGACGCAAGTGGCTGAGTGGGCCGGTCACAGCGTTAACGTCCTCCTGCGCGTCTACGCTGCTTGCCTCGTCGGCCAAGACGAGGAGTCGAGGCATCGCGTCGAGCAGGCTTTGCGCGAACACGACCCGCTTGCCGGGCACGGGCAAAGCAGAACTTCCCCGCGTTTTCCCCGCGGACAGCCGTAGATGGCCGGTGACGGTCGTAACTGACCGGACACCATCGCGAGTAGCGGAAGGGCCCCTGAGCGGCGTTACCGCTGGTCAGGGGCCCTTCTGTGCAGGTGGTGGCAGGTGAAGGATTCGAACCTTCGTAGCTCTCGCGACGGATTTACAGTCCGTTTCCATTGGCCGCTCGGACAACCTGCCCCGTGCGCATGGAAGAATAGCAAGAGATGGGGCGCCCACCGAATCGGGTTGTTGGCGCGCCCGACCCATGCTCAGCCGATCACCATCCGACCAGCATCCGACCACCAAGGAGACCCCATGGCCGACTCCTCGTTCGACATCGTCAGCAAGTTCGACAAGCAGGAGATCGCCAACGCCGTGAACTCGGCGTCGAAGGAGATCGCGACCCGCTACGACTTCAAGAACGTCGGCGCGTCTGTCGACCTCGCCGGCGAGGTCGTGAAGATGAAGGCCAACACCGAGGAGCGGTGCCTGGCCGTGCTCGACGTGGTGCAGACCCACCTGGTCAAGCGCAAGGTCAGCCTCAAGCACCTCGACGTGCCCGAGGCCGGACCGCGCCTGTCGGGCAAGGAGTACCACCTCGACGCCGCCCTCAAGGAGGGCATCAGCCAGGAGAACGCGAAGAAGATCAACAAGCTGATCCGCGACGAGGGGCCCAAGGGCGTCAAGAGCCAGATCCAGGGGGACGAGCTGCGGGTGTCGAGCAAGAGCCGCGACGACCTGCAGGCCGTGCAGCGGCTGCTGAGCGATGCCGACCTCGACGTCGCCCTCAGCTACACCAACCGCCGCTGACCCGACTCGCTGGCCGGATGCCGCTCAGCGAAGTCGCTTCTCGCCAAAGAAGGTGGCGGTCGGGTGCCCGTTGAAGTTCCCGATCGGTAGGTAGCCCTCCGACTCGTACAGCGCTTGGGCCCCCGGCTGGCGGTGACCGGTGTCGAGCCTGACCACCCGGTAGCCGAGCGAACGTGCGGCGTCCTCGAGCGCTCGCAGCAGGGCGCGTGCGATCCCGCGCCGACGGGCCCAGGGAACGACGTACATTCGCTTGATCTCGCAGGCGTCGGCGCCCAGGCGTTTGACTCCTCCGACACACACGGGTCGACCGTAGAGGTAGCCGACCAGCAGGGTGCCCCCGGGTGGGCCGAGCTCACCGGGCCCGGCCGGCGGCATCCCCTCGGCGTTCAGCTCAAGGCCCTCGTAGAGCTCGCGCATCTCAGCGATGTGCGCCTCGACCAGATCGCGACCATCGCCCTGGTCGACCTGCCCCACGCGCAGCTCCAGCCCGAGCTCGGGGTAGATCTCTACGGCCAGCGGCCACCAGAACAGGTCTGAGCAGAGCCGGGTGAGCTCGTCGGCATCGACCCAACGCGTTTCGCGGATGCCGTCGTCACCGTCGCTGAGCTGTCCCCCCTCGCCGTCGAGCTCGGTACGGAACACCTGGAGGTAGGGCCGCTCCGGCACGATGACGTTGTCGTCGGTGAGCGGCGTGAACCGCTCGTAGCCGCAAGGGACTACGCGGCGAGGGTCGATCACCAAGCCGGTCTCCTCGAGGGTCTCGCGCACTGCGTTCTCGACCGGGCTCTCGCCGGGTTCTCGCCAACCCCCGGGGCAGCCCCACTCCGCGCGCCGGATGCTGTAGACCACCGCGAACCGGCCCCGCATGTCACGGACGAAGACCATCGCCGCGAACACCCTGTCGTCGCGAGCCGGCTCTCGGGCCGCCACGAGATCGACGTCGCTCGTGCCGTTCGGAAAAGGCACCGCGCGCTGACGTGACACCCCTCGGTCACCCTTGCGCTTGCGCAGTCGAAGCCCTGAGGCGTTGAGCCGCCGGGCCAGGTCGACCCCGGACGTCAGGGCCGCACCCGCGTCGACGAGCTGTTGCCAGCGCTCCTGCGGTACGTCGTAGTGGTCGCCGTCGAACGACCTCGGGTGCAGGTTCTGCCCGCGCGCGAACTCGTGCAGCTCGGCGTAGGAGGTGTCGCTGACGAGGTGCGAGAACAGTCGGTCGTGGGCCGGCCAGATCGGCTCGTCGATCCACAGGGTCATGAACCAAGCGTAGGCGCCATCACCGCCTACCTGCCGACCGGGCCTGTGGATGACGGGCGATGCCGGTGAGCAGATTTCTCTAGGTTCAAGGAGTCAGGTCGCGAAGCGGCCACTGTTCGTCAAGGTCACGGCTCCTCAAGGGCTGCCTGGCCCGACCAGAGGGAGTGAAACCATGGCTCGATCCGTGATCGACACCGAGCGCATCGCCGTCGCGGCGGGCGACATCAACCGTCTCGCCGACACCATCAACAGCAGCGCGTCCGAGCTGCGCGGCCGACTGGCCGGCATGGCGGGCGACTGGCAGGGCCCGGCCAAGATCGAGTTCGAGCGGGTCATGCAGGACTACCAGCGCTCACAGAACCAGATGACCGAGGCGCTGGCCGACATCGGCCGGCTCACCATGAAGGCGTCGACGGCCTACGCCGAGCACGAGAACGCTACCCGGGCGCTCTTCGCACACTGACCCCCTGGGCCCACAGACCCCCCGGGTCTGTCACTCGCACGTGCTGGGCCGGCCACCGCCCCGGGTCGACCCGGCGCCACCGCCGAAGGGCGGTTCTCCCCCTGAGAGCCGCCCTTCGGTGCGTTCTCACACGTCGAGAGGGCAGTTCGTGTCGCACGAACCGTCCTTTCGACGGTGCTGGGTCGGATGGCGGCGACTTCATCGTGCCCCCCGGGACCGACCCCAGCCCCTGGCGCGGGAAGATGACAT
>JAKDLG010000243.1 GCA_030452985.1 Humibacillus sp. | reverse complement strand
CAGACACCGAGCAGCCAGGAGCCTGACACCCAGCGGATCCCGTCCTACGGGGGCTCCTCGTCGGCACCGCCCGCGTCTGGTGGGGCTGGTGGGAGCGAATCCCCCACCAGCCCGACGACCGCGAACGTGCAGGCTGCGATGCAGAACGTCGCGGGTGACAGCAGCGGATTCATCTCGGCGCTGTTCGACTTCACCTTCACCCGGTTCGTCACCCCGATGCTGGTGCGCTTCGTCTACCTGCTCGCCACGGTGGTGCTGGCCATCACGTGGCTCGCTTTCCTGATCGCCTCCTTCACCCAAGGCATCGGGTACGGCCTGTTCGTGCTCATCATCGGCCCCATCATCGTGATCATCTACCTGGCGATCATCCGTATGACCCTCGAGTTCTACCTCTCGGTCGTGCGCATGAGCCAAGACATCCACCAGCGCCTTCCCCAGGGCTGAGACACCCGTCCGTCGAGAGGGCACTCCGCACCGTCGAGAGGGCACTTCGCGCTGACGAGAGGGCACTTCGCGCTGACCCGCGAAGGTGTCTGTCCTCGTGGCTGGCGCGAAGTGCCCTCTCGACGTTTTCGGCGCGAAGTGCCCTCTCGACGTTTTCGGCGCGAGGTGCCCTCTCGACGTTTTCGGCGCGAAGTGCCCTCTCGACGTTTTCAGGGCTCAGAGCGCCGGCTGCTGCTGGGTGATGCAGTGGATGCCGCCACCGCGGTCGAACAGCGGGCGCGCGTCGACCCCGACGACCTGACGACCCGGGTAGGCCTCGGACAGCATCCGCAGGGCCGGCTCGTCGTTCGGGTCGCCGAACGTGCACGCGATGACGCCGTTGTTGACCACGAGATGGTTCAGGTAGCTCCAGTCGACGGGCCCTTCCGCGTCGGTCACCGTGCGCGGAGCCGGCACCCCGATCACCTCGAACCGCTCCCCCTGTGCGTCGCGGGCCTGCTCGAGCAGCTCTCGCAGCTGACGAGAGACGGCATGGTCGGGGTGACTGGGGTCGCGCTGGTCGTGCAGCAGCAGCAGCCCCGGCGCCGGAAGGGTTGCCACGATGTCGACGTGCCCCCGGGTGCCGAACTGGTCGTAGTCGCGGGTCAGGCCGCGAGGCAGCCATACGAAGGCCGTGGCCCCGATGGTCCGCGCCAGCTCGGCCTCGACGTCGGCCCGCGACAGGTCGGGGTTGCGGCCCGGGTCGAGCTGCACCGTCTCGGTGAGCAGCACCGTGCCGAGCCCGTCGACATGGATGCCGCCCCCTTCGTTCACGAGGGCTGACGAGATCGTCTCGGCCCCCGCCACGTCGGCGACGAACGAGCCGATGCGCGCGTCGTGGTCCCAGCTGGCCCACGGCTGCGCGCCCCACCCGTTGAACACCCAGTCGATGGCACCGAGCCTTCGCTCACCCGGGGGGCCGCTCACCACGAAGGTCGGGCCGATGTCTCGCATCCAGGCGTCGTCGAGCTGCGCCGATACCAGCTCGACCCCGGTGCCCAGCCACGACCGGGCCACGGTGAGGTCCTGCGGGGCCACGACCATGCGCACCGGCTCGAACTGCGCGACAGCGTTCGCCACCGCCGCCCAGGTGGTGCGGGCCTCATCGGCCTCCGCGGTCGTGCTCCCGAGCGTGTAGCCGGTGGTCGGCCATGCCATCCAGGTGCACTCGTGCTCTTCGGTCTCGGCCGGCATCCGCCAGGCCGTGACCGGGTCCATCGTCGGACCGGCAGTGGCATCGGTCACGGCGCGACCTGGCGCCGGTGCTCGTCTCTGATCGGGTCGGCGAGGGCGGCGTACGAGTCGGGCCGGCGGGTCGAGAGGAAGGGGAAGAGCGCGAGCCAGTCGTCGCGCTGGGCCAGGTCGAGGTCGGCGACGAGCACCGCTTCGGCATCTCGAGGCGCCTGCACCAGGATCCGACCGTAGGGGTCGGCGATGAACGAGCTGCCGTAGAAGGTGATCAGGCCCTCGGTGCCGTAGCGGTTGGGTACCACCATGAAGAGGCCGTTGGCGATGGCGTGGCCGACGATCACCTGCTGCCAGAGCGGCTGCGTGTCGAACTCGGGGTGGTCGGGCTCAGAGCCGATCGCCGTCGGGTAGCACAGCACCTGCGCCCCGCCGAGCGAGTAGAGGCGCGCCACCTCGGGGAACCACTCGTCCCAGCAGGTCGGCAGACCCAGGCGGACGGTCGGGTCATCAAGCGTGACCACGGGATACGCGTCGTCGGCCGGGCCGGGGCGAAAGTACTTGTCCTCGAAGTAGCCCTCGGTCACGGGGATGTGGGTCTTGCGGGTGCGGGCCACGACCGCACCCGTCGGAGCCACGATGACGGCCGTGTTGAAACCGAGCCCGTCGCCCTGCTCGGCCGCCTCGTAGAGCGAGGCGTGCACAAGGATCCCAAAGTCACGAGCGGCGTCGCGAGCGAACGCCACCGTCGGGCCCGACTCGAGGTCTTCGGCCAGGTCACTGGGGGTGCCGGCCGGCAGGGTGTCGGCGGGGTAGCGCGACAGCGTCAGCTCGGGCAGGAACACGATCGACGCCCCCGCTTCGGCCGCCTGCCGGATGCCGCCACGCAGCGTCTCGACGAGGGCCGCAGGGTCGTCGTCCCAGGCGTGCTGCACCAGGGCGACACGCACCGGGGCCGCGCCGGTCTGGCCGACGCGGGCGAACGACGGGGGGACAGTGTCGGCCTGGATCAGTTCCACAGCCCGAAGTATGCCAACTCCTGGAGCTCACGGCCACGATCAGCCTGCACTTTCGGGGCACTCCCGCAACCATCGTGACCCCGGAGGGCTCAGTTGCGGTACTCGACGTCGGAGTTCAGGGCGTTGCCCTCCACCCGCAGGGTGAGCGCCTTGACAGCGTGGTTGGCGGGCAGGTCGTTGAGCCCGGCGAGCACCGCGTTCAGGCGTTCGAAGGTCTCGGGGGTGGGCACCGGCGGCTGCCCGTCGGCGTTGCCCGACAGGCCGGTGACCCGGTGCTGCTGATCGAGGGACAGGGTCGCCGTGATGTTCTCGACGTGAGCTCCACGCTGCTCGGAGATGCCGTCTCGCAGCGTTCGTGCCGCCTCCTGCGTCACCTGGCTCATGACGATCTCAGGCGGCGGCCCGTCTTCGGCCAGTTCTCCCGCCTCGATGCCCTCGTTCTCGATGTCGCTGAAGGAGTGCCCGTCCTCGTCCGGCGGACCGGGCTCGAAGCCGGCCTCGCTCTCGGCCCCGATCACGGGTGGTTCCGAGCCGTCCGCAGCGTCGTCGACGGTCGGTTCCGCCGCTCGATGACCCTCGCTGATCGAGCCGACCGCCGCGTACTCGATCTTCACGAAGTCGACCACCTCGTCGCGGGCCAGCGAGTTGTCGATGACGTAGGCCAGGTTGACGGCCAGATCGGTCATTCCGGGGTGCAGCTGCTGGCCGACGAACCGCGCGCACAGCAGCAACGCGTGCACCCGCACCATCGGTCGTCCGCGTCGGTCCTCGGTGCGCTGGTCGTCCTCCAACCGCCCCAGGTCGAACGACTCAGCGGGGTAGAAGAGCAGCGGGCGTTCGAGCACCATCACCGAGTAGTCAGGGCGGTCAGGGCCGGGAAGCAGCTTGTAGAGCTCACCGTTGAGCGGCAGCTGCCACTCGAGCTCGGGAGGCGGCGCGTCGAGCCCGGTGATCACCACCTTCGGCCCGAACCGGCCCATCTCGGGAAGGGCACCGGCCTCCGTACGATCGCCGTCCTCGATCGGATCGCCGGCCCCGAGCGCATCACCCGGTACGGATGCGCCAGACTGCGGATCGCCCGACGAGGGTCTCTTGTTGCGCGACAACCATGCCATGCCCCCAACGTACCTAAACTGCTTCGTCCGAACTGCAGCGGATCACGGCGCCCGATGCGTCAAGGTGATGACGGGAGGTGA
Organism: Humibacillus sp.; assembly: GCA_030452985.1. Lineage (GTDB taxonomy): Bacteria > Actinomycetota > Actinomycetes > Actinomycetales > Dermatophilaceae > DSM-29435. The sequence goes on along the minus strand of JAKDLG010000243.1, from coordinate 2,366 downwards.
CGCGTGGAGTCGAGCTTCGAGGCGTTCGTGCGGGCCCGAGGCGTTCGTGCGGGCCCGAGGCGTTCGTGCGGGCTCGAGGCCCGGCGTTGCTCCGCTACGCCCACCTGCTGTGCGGTGACGGTGCGCGGGCGGACGACCTCGTACAGGACGCGCTCGTCAAGGTCCATCGGCACTGGGGCCTAGGAGTCGGACGCGCCCGTGCCCCACACCCGAAGGGCGATCACGAACGAGTACCTGAGCTGGCGACGGCGGCCGGCCAACCGGGAGGTTCCGACACTGCTGCCCGAAGTGGCGGTGGACGGCCACGACGAGACGACCCGACCCACGACACCGCCGAGCGTGACTCAGACCAATCTGGTGACGTCCGGGCCTATGACCTTCACCCGGCAGGCCGTCTCTCCGGGCGCCGTACCCGGTGCGGGTGGGGCGGGCGCCACCACGACGGTGACCGTGTCACCGACTCCCCCGCCCTGACCGCAGTAGCTTGGCTCGTACCGCGCACCCCACTGCGTGGTTACGGTGGTGAGGTGACGACAGTGGGCAACGCAGCTGCGAACCTGGACACCCTCGACGCCGACCTCTCCCCCGGGGCCCTGGCCACCGACCCCGATGTGGTGGAGAAGTACCGGCGCGACTGGACCCAGTCCGACGCCGCCGGGATGCCGCTGGGCGTGGTTCGCGCTCGCGACGCGGACGATGTGCAGGCGGCGGTGCGCTGGGCTGCGGCCCACGGCATCCCGATCGTGCCGCGTGGTGCCGGGAGCGGACTCTCGGGCGGCTCGTGCGCGGTTGACGGGTGCATCGTGCTGAGCCTGGAGCGGATGCGAACGGTCGAGATCGACGTGGGCACCCGCACAGCAGTTGTGGAGCCCGGCGCGCTGAACGTGGAGGTCAAGCGGGCCGCGGCCGAGCACGGCCTTTGGTACCCACCCGACCCGTCGTCGTTCGAGATCTGCTCGATCGGGGGCAACGTGGCGACGAACGCCGGTGGCCTGTGCTGTGTGAAGTACGGGGTGACCACCGACTACGTGCTCGGCCTCGACGTCGTGCTCGCCGACGGGACGTTCGTGCGGCTCGGCGGTCAGCGCATCAAGGACGTGGCCGGGCTCTCGCTGCTCAAGCTCTTCGTCGGCAGCGAGGGCACCCTCGGCATCGTCACGCGGGCGGTGCTGCGGCTCGTTCCGGCCCAGCCACCGGCCGCCACTCTGGTCGCGACGTTCGCCACGGTCGAGGGCGCCGCCAACGCGGTGGTCGCCATCGGCGCCGTGCTGCGAGCCTCGATGATGGAACTGATGGACGCCGCCTCGATCAACGCGGTCGAGGACTACGTGACGATGGGGCTCGACCGTAGCGCCGGAGCGATGCTGATCGCCCAGTCGGACGCACCGGGCGCCGCCCGCGGCGAGGAGGTCGAGTTGATGCAGCGCGAGTGCGAGGCCCACGGCGCCAAGGAATGCTTCGTCACCGACGACCCCGCTGAGGGTGAGCTGTTCGCGGCTGCGCGACGGGCCGCGTTCCCGGCGATCGAGCGACGCGGCGCGCTGATGCTCGAGGACGTCGGGGTGCCGGTGCCGCTGCTGCCCGAGCTGCTGGGCGGCATCGCCGACATCGCCGCGCGGAACCGGGTCGAGATCCCCGTCGTGGCCCATGCCGGCGACGGCAACACCCACCCGATCGTGGTCTACCCGCCGGGCGACGACGAGGCCCGCGACCGAGCGGCGCTGGCTTTCGACGAGGTGATGGCACTCGCCATCCGGCTCGGGGGCACCATCACCGGCGAGCACGGCATCGGCCGCCTGAAGCGGGCGGCGTTGCCCGAGCAGCTCGGGCCCGAGGTCATGGCCCTCACCCACCGCGTCAAAGCAGCCCTCGACCCGCAGGGCATCCTCAACCCCGGAGCCGGTTTCTGACCGGACCAGGCGCCTCAGGCGTTCCCCGTGTCGGGTCCGCGTGCGTCGAGCGCGCCTCCACCGTACGACCTCGGGCCCTCGAAGCAGGCCCGTCCCAGGCTGGCGCTTGCCGAGATCCATCCGGCTGTCGCCACACGTCGCTGTCACACGTTGAGCTCGTAAAGAACGAGATCCTCGTCCGTGCCGGTCATGCTGAAGCCCGCGTGCTCCAGCGTCCGCTGCGAGGCGGTGTTGCCCTGGTCCGTGTCGGCCACGATGCGCGACAACCCGTGATCGCGAGCGAGGTCGACGAGTGCTCGCACCGCCTCGGCCGCGAAGCCATGCCCACGACCCGATGGCACGAGCCCGAAGCCGATCTCGCCCGTTCCACGGTTCGGCTGACCCTTGAATCCGATTCCACCGAGTGGGTTATCCATTTGACTGCCGGGTCTCGGGTAGCCTTCTGGCGTGCCGTCT
>JAKDLG010000065.1 GCA_030452985.1 Humibacillus sp. | reverse complement strand
GTCCGCCGCGACGGTGTCGAGCACGTCGGTGGGGGTGGTGGTGAAGAACGCGTGGAAACGCCACAGGTCAAACAGGGTCCCTCGCCCGGCGGCCTGGTTCCGGGCGGCGTTCGCGTCCGGGATCCGGCGGACCACGAGCCGGCCGGTGACCCGGTGGGCTTTCTTCTTCGAGGAGAACGCGGTGTAGGTAGTCTCGGCGACCTCGGCCCGGGAGGTCCATTCCCCGGTGGCCGGGTCCAGGATCGGGTGCGGGTAGGTGATCGTGGTCCACGCGTCGGCGTCGATACCGTCGATGGCTCTCTTCACGGCCGGGTCCAGGCGCACGGTGATCGACACGTGGGCGCCGCCGGTGCGGGCCGCGCGGACCACCTCGGCGCCATAGAACGCGGAGTCGGCCCGCACCAAGACCGGCCGGTCCGGGCCCAGGAGAGCCCCGGCCGTGGCCAGAGCGTCGGCGACCATCCGTTTCGCACCGCGCGGGGACCCGCAGGCTCCCTTACGGAGCCGCTGGCCGACGATCACCGGCGCGCTGGTCGAGGTAGCCAGGGTCGCGAGCAGGGCGTTCAGGCCGCGGACGCCGGAGTAGCCGAACCCGGCGCCCTGTTTCTGGTGGCCGTGGACCTCGATGATCGTGTCGTCGATGTCGAGGAACACGAACGGTGCCCGCTGCTGCCCGCCGCGGCCGTCGGCCTCCGGGCCGGCCTCCGGGACGGCCTCCGGGACGGGCAGCGGGCCGGACCCTGAGTTGCCGAGCAGCGGGGTCAGCTCGGCCAGCTTGAGCAGGAAGCGGGAGGCGACTGCGTCGAGCTGGCGCACGTGCCCGAAGGTGAACGCGCGCAGGAACTGCCCAAGGGTTGAGGGTGCGTACGTGCGGGTGAAGACCCGGCCCATCCCGCCGTGGCGCAAGACCGCCATGTCATCGATGCTGTCCGCGCCGGCGGCCATCCCCGCGACCAACGAGGTGACCTTGACGCCGGCGTTCGCGCCTTTGTCCGTGGGCACCGTGAGCCAGTCCTTGGCCAGCTTGGTCAGGCCTGCCGTTTGGGCGAGTTTGACCAGCGGGACCAGGCCCGCGGCCACCACGAGGTTCGGGTCATCGAAGGTCGCCGTCGTGACCGGGCGGGTATGAGAGAGTTGCATCTACGAGATGCCCTTTCGTGAGCACGGGAATCGGACCGTCGCAAGCCCAATTCTCCTGCCACTTAAGGGCATTCTCATGTTCCGACGCGCTCACCCACCCAGCCAATCGGTGGATTGAGGCTAAGACGTTGGCTCGTCGCCGCTTGCGATTCCGTGTTGGGCAGCGACCACCGCGAGTCGCTTGTCGCGCGTCCACAGCCGGGCACCGGTCGTCAGCATCGTGGCCGCGAGGAGGTGCGCGTCAACGTAGCCGATGCCGAGACCGAACAGGTGATGGTTGTCGATGAGGGCAAGCACCTCGACGTCTGTCGCGGCTCTGGCCTGCGGGAGATTGTGAAGTAGCCCGAGGATCTCGTTGCGCTGCGAGAGATGGGACAGCGCCAGCTCCCCCGTCACCCAGGGATGGGCGAGCACGTCGCCGTGGTGAAGGAGCAACGCAAGTTCCGGTTCGTCGCGGCGGAGGTGATCGATCCAGACCGAGGTATCGACGAGGATCACGCGGGCGCGGTCTTCCGTCGTGGAACCCCCGACAGGGCCGGCTCACTGCCTCCGAGCTGAGCCAGCCGCCGGGCGCTCTCGCGCTCGATCAGCGCACCGAGGGCTTGCCGAACCAGCGCACCCTTCTCTTTGGTCCCCGTCAAGCGCTGAGCTTCCAGGACCAGATCGTCATCAAGGGCCAACGTTGTTCTCATTTCATCCTCCAGGCACGTTCGGCGTCATCGAATGATGATTCTATACGTGCGCTGGCACCTCGGCCCCGCCTCTTCGAGCGACGGGCCCGCCGCTCGCACATCAACTCAGTTTCGAGCACACTCCCAAGCATCGGGGACGGCTGGAGGGCCGGCCAGTGATAGACGAAACGCTCCTGTCACCGCGACAAGCTCGGACGAGCGTCGCCCACCTCGATGTGGCAGGACCGGACGTTCATCTTCGCGGCGGATGACTATGCGGGTGTCTGTGGCAGCCCCGAGGCCCGCTCACCGAGCCACTTCCTCATTGCCTCGAGAACGAACAACCCGATTGCGAGCAGCCCGACTCCGAGGAGGATCTGGAGGCCGCGCTCCTCCGCCTCGAAGGCGACTTGGCCGGGCGCGGCCAGAAGGAGCACGACCGCGAAGGTGTAAAGGCCGTACATCAGCCAGTAGACCTTGGTTTGGGTGAAGGCGAGCAGCAAGGCCACGATGCCCACCAGCGTCAGCACGGCAGCCGGAGGGTCGATCAACGCGACGGGCAGGGCCGCTGCTGCTCCGGCCGCGGTACCGATGGCCTTTCCGCGTATCCGGTCTCGTTTGCCGATCATGACGTACAGCACCAAGACCAGAACGGGTTCCGGCACCCAATAGGGCTCGGTCCACCCGAGGCTGACGCCGATGGCTGCCGCACCCCCGAGGATCGCACCGAAGAGGACCGCCACGGCGCAGGCCTCTGGGGCGGAGATTCGCCGACCCTCCACCGTGGCGGGCACGCCCATTTTGCGGGCACCGATCACCCCGTACAAGGTTGAGATAGCGAGGATGACGGCGTAGGTCACCGCGTCGCCAACGGTCGAGACCGGGGAGATGAACGTCGCGGCAAAGGGGACCATGAGAAGGGCAGCGAACCAGCCGAACCCATAGCCCGCTCCCGCAACGAGCCCCGTCACGGCCAAGAGTGCCGCCCACCCCCAGCCGTAGGCCGTGTATGCGCCAAGTCCCCCGGCAGCACCCAGCAACGGAGCAACGATCACCATTCTGCGAGTACCAGCCAGCTTTGAACCAACCAGGCCCCAAATCAGCCCGACGAGGAAGGCGGAAACGCCGAGCGGTCCGACCAGAGCTGACAGCATGACGGTCGGGAGGACCAACGCGACCAGCACCCAGCAACACACCACGAGCCAACGGGGCCAGCGTGCTCGATGCTGACCTCGGTGATCCGGGGTCAGCGCCGACGCCGACTCGCTCGAGGAGGATGACTCAGCGTCACTCATCAGGGCGACCTCTCATTCGAGCGTAGCCAAACCTCGCCAACGGCGTTCGCCGCCGAACCAGCCTCCCACGGGCTGCCGACCAGCGGAACTTGACCATCGGACCTCGCTGCCCAGCCCGACCCCACCGACGCTCATCGGAGTCTGGGTGAGACTCCGCTGACGACGAAGGACTGCGACACGGTGGTGGAACGACAGCCGTCGCGGCATCGTGTCGAGCTGCACGTCAGCGGCACCTGCCACGGGTGGGGCGGAAACCTACATCACGGGTCGCGCTATCCGTTCACCACGTTGACCAACGGCTCGCCGTCTCGCAACGCCTCGACCTGGCGCCGGATCAGGGCCAGCGCCCGCGGCCGCATCGCGGTCGTCGCTCCCCCGACGTGCGGCGTGACGAGCACCCCAGGGGTGGTCCACGCCGGGTGGTCCTCGGGCAACGGCTCCGGGTCGGTCACGTCGAGGGCCGCGTGCAGTCGGCCCGAGGCGCACTCGGCCAGCAGGTCGTCGGTGACCACCACCGGCCCACGAGCGACGTTCACGATCAGGGCCGCATCGGGCAGGCGCGCGAGCAGCTCGGCATCCACGAGCCCCCGGGTGGCATCGTTCAGCGGCACGATGACGACGAGCACGTCGGCGGCGGCCGCCAGCTCGGGCAGTTCGTCGATGCCGTGCACCTGAGGCACCAGGTCGTCACCTGCTCTTGCCCGCGACGCCACCACAGTGACCTCGACCTCGAACGGCACGAGGCGACTGACGATTTCGCGGCCGACGTGGCCGTAGCCCAGCACCAGCACCCGCTTGTCGGCGAGGGCCGGGCGGATGGTCGTCGCCGACCAGTGCGAGCTCGCCTGCGCGGTGACGAACTCCGGTAGGTCGCGTAGCGAGGCCAGCGTCAGGGTGAGCGCGAGCTCGGCCGTGCTGGCGTCGTGCACGCCGGCGGCGTTGCACAGAGTCACATCCGGCGGCACGTTGGCGATGTAGTGGTCATAGCCGGCGCTCTGCAGCTGGATCACCTCGAGAGCCGGCACCTGCGGCGCGAGGTCAGGAAGCGACACGCTGTTGAGGTAGGGCGTCACCACCAGCCGAACCTCGGCCGCGCGCGGATGCGGCGAGCTCAGGTCCCAGACCACCACCTCGACTCCGTCGATGTCGCCCAACGGAGCGGCGTACGACGGGTCGGGGACGGAGATGACGACAGGCAGCGACGGGGTCATGAGAAGCACGCTAGCGTTCGGCAGCAGAGGGCCGGGGTAGCCTCCACTCCGTGAGTGGTGACGCCTACGTGCTGTCTCTCAACCTGGGTCTCGGTCAACCGACGGGTCTCCCGGCCGCCCCGACCTCCGGCATCGACAAGCACCCGGTTGCACAGATCGACGTGCGTGACCCCGGGCCCAAGAAGGGCGGCCTGGGCAGCGGTGTGGTGGGCGACACCATCGGCGACCAGCGCCACCACGGCGGGCTGACCCAGGCCGTCTACGCCTACCCGCACGAGGACCAGCAGTGGTGGGCCGAGCAGCTGGGGCGCCCAATCGACCCTGGCGGTTTCGGAGAGAACGTCACGACGGTCGGGGTCGACGCCACCCACGCACTCGTGGGCGAGACGTGGCACATCGGCCCGGTCGTACTCCGGGTCGAGGTGCCGCGCATCCCCTGCGCCACCTTCGCTCGACACCTGAACGAGCGGGGCTGGGTGAAACGGTTCGCTGCGCCGGGACGTACCGGCGCCTACCTCTCGGTCGTCAACCCCGGGACGATCTCGACGCACGACGCGATCGACATCGAGCGGCCCGACCACGACATCGACCTGCTCAGCGTCTTCCGCGCCATCATGGGCGACCTGCAGGCGGCTCGCCGCGTGCTGGACTCGGGCGTGCTGAGCCCGACCGAGCACGACTATCTGGCGGGTACGTTCTCCCGACGCACCCGCTGACGAGTCTCGGACCGGACGACGGCACCGACCGCGGGATCCGGCGCACCCGCGCAGTGGGACACAATGGGGTATGCCGAACGCCCGTCGCCTGCCGCGCCGAGCCATCGCCGCGGTCATCGTTCTTCCCGTCGTGCTGGTCGCGGCGTGCACCTCCTCGACGTCGCAGGGTCCGCCCCCGACCGCCATTGCGCCACCAGCGGTCGGCTCGTCCACCTCTGGCCAGCCGTCGTCGACGATCTCATCCGGCTCCGGCACCAAGCCGGGCGCGTCGGTCTCGACCAGTGCGTCGGCGGCTCCCGCCCCCACGACCGAGCTGCTGGGCGGGCTCGACCGTCCGTGGTCGATCGCGATGCTCCCAGGCGGGTCCGGGCTCGTCAGCGTGCGCAACACCGGTGAGGTCTACCACGTCGCGGCCCCTGGGGCCTCGACCCCAGCAGTGGTGGCCGGCCGGCTGCCGATCAGTCGCACGTCTGGTGAAGGGGGCCTGCTGGGGCTCGCGGTGCGGGCCGACTTCGAGGCCGAACCGGTCGTGTACGCGTACTACTCCACCGAGAACGACAACCGCGTCGCTGCCGTGCCTTGGGCCGGCGGACGCCTCGGCACCCCGAAGGTCATCTTCAGCGGCATCCCGCGCGGCACCAACCACAACGGGGGCCGCATCGCGTTCGGCCCCGACGGTTACCTCTACGTCGGCACGGGTGAGGCCGGCGATGCTGCCCTCGCCCAGAACCTCGGTTCGCTCGGCGGCAAGATCCTGCGGATCACCGCGGCGGGCGACTCCGCACCCGGCAACCCGTTCGGCGGGTCCCCCATCTGGTCGTACGGCCATCGCAACGTGCAGGGGTTGACCTGGGACAGCCAGAAGCGGCTCTGGGCGAGCGAGTTCGGCGCCAACACCCACGACGAGCTCAACCTCATCAAACCCGGCCAGAACTACGGCTGGCCCGAGGTCGAGGGGCGGGCTGACAAGGCCGACTTCGTCGACCCGGTCGTGCAGTGGCCGCCGTCGGAGATGTCACCGAGCGGAACCACCGTGGGGCCCGACGGTGCGGTCTACATCGCCGCGCTGCGAGGAGAGTCGGTCTGGCGGGTGCCGATCAACGACGACGGAACGGCCGGAACCCCCTCCCGCCACCTCGAGGGAACCTACGGCCGCATCCGTGACCTGCACTTCGTCACCCCCGACCGAGTGTGGATCCTGACGAACAACGGCACCGACGACCGCCTTCTATCGCTCCCGGCCACCGCCGTGGGCCTCGAGTGACTCTCCTCTAACCTTCCGCGCACACTCCTTCCACCCGCGGCCGGTGCCTGTTTTCGACCCTCGCTGCTGACTAGGGTTTGCGGTGGGGTTGCGGCACCGGGCCGCCCTCACGAGGAGGCGAAACATGTCGGAGCTCGACGAGATCCTGAACCAGGTGCCGATCAGCCAGCTCGCGAGCCAGTGGGGCGTCGACGAGAGCGAGATCAAAGCCGCCACCCGGAGCGCCCTTCCCGCGCTGCTGGGTGGCCTGCAGGCCAACGCCTCGGACCCGAGCGGCGCAGACTCCATCGTGTCGGCCCTGTCGAACCACACCAGCACGGTGCGCGGCCTCGATGACATCGACGAGAACGACGGCCAGAAGATCGTCGGCAACATCTTCGGCGGTCAACAGGACCAGGTCGTGAGCCAGCTCGGTGGCCACGGTGGCTCGTCGAGCTCGATCATCTCCAAGCTGATGCCGATTCTCGCGCCCATCGTCATGTCGTGGCTGGCGCGCAAGATGGGTGGCGCAGGCGGCTCGGGCGCGGACGGTGCAGGCGCCGGCGGTGGCCTCGGCGGCATCCTCGGTGGGATGCTCGGCGGCGGCGCGCCGGCTGGCGCCAGCGCGAACGCGCCCGACACGGAGGCCCTGTTCCCGGGAGGGGTGGGAGCCGGTAGCGAGCCCACCCAGAACCCTTCCGACGGGTTGCAGCCCGCTGGGGGCGCCAACGAGCCTGGTGCCGCGCCCGCGACAGGAGGCGCGGCCGGGTCGCTGCAGGACATCCTCGGCTCCGTGCTCGGAGGCGCTGCCGGTGGTGGCAGCGGTGGCAGCGACATCCTCGGCGGTCTGCTGGGTGGCCTCCTCGGGGGCGGTAAGCGCTGACCCCCGTCGCTGACCCACCGTCGAAAGGGCAGTTGATGTCGTTCGAGGAAGGCCAATAGCCCTTCTCAGACAGCATCAACTGCCCTTTCGACGGTTAACGGGGCTACTGGAGCTTGCCGAGGATCAGCTCGCGGGCCTTCCCGGCGTCGGCCTGCCCCTTTGTCGCCTTCATCACCTGACCGATGAGGGCGCCGGCCGCGGCCACCTTCCCGTCGCGGATCTTCGCCGCGACGTCGGGGTTGGCAGCGATCACCGTGTCGACCGCGGCCTCGAGCGCACCGTCGTCCTGCTTCAGCTCGAGCCCTCGGGCGTCGGCCACGGCGGTGGGCCCGCCCTCGCCGTCGAGCACGCCGCCCAGCACCTCGCGCGCCATCGAGTCGTTGAGGCGGCCGGAGCGCACGAGCGAGTCGAGCTCGGCGACGGTCGCCGGCGTGAAACCGAGGTCGGCGGCGTACGACACCAGGTCGGTGGCCTCGGCGTTGGCGCGCCGCGAGGGCTCGCCGAGCCACCACTTGCGCGCAGCCGACGGGCTCGCGCCCGCCGAGACCGTCTGCTCGATGAGCTCAGCAGCACCGGCGTTGTACACGTCGCGCATCTCGAGATCGCTGTAGCCCCAGTCGTTCTGGAGGCGCTTGCGTCGCTCGGCCGGCGGCTCGGGCAAGGTGCCCCTCAGCCTGTCGACGAGCTCGCGCGACGGAGCAACCGGCACGAGGTCGGGCTCGGGAAAGTAGCGGTAGTCGTCGGCATCCGACTTGACGCGCCCCGAGGTGGTGACGCCGGTGTCCTCGTGCCAGTGCCGGGTCTCCTGCAGGATCGACCCTCCCCCGGCGAGCACGGCCGCGTGCCGCGAGATCTCGTAGCGAATGGCCCGCTCGACCGAGCGCAGCGAGTTGACGTTCTTCGTCTCGGTGCGAGTGCCGAGCGGAACCGCGAGCTGCTCGGCACTGGTCGGCTCCCCGGCCTTGGCCCGCAACGACACGTTCGCGTCGCAGCGCATCGAGCCCTGCTCCATCTTGACGTCACTGACGTCGAGGGCGCGCAGCAGCTCGCGCAGCGCCGCCACATACGTCCGGGCCACCTCGGGAGCCCGCTCCCCTGCGCCGACCAGCGGCTTGGTGACGATCTCGATCAGGGGGATGCCGGCCCGGTTGTAGTCGACGAGCGAGTGGTCAGCGCCATGGATGCGGCCGGTGGCGCCGCCGATGTGCAGCGACTTGCCGGTGTCCTCCTCCATGTGCGCTCGCTCGATCTCGACGCGGTAGACCGTCCCGTCGTCGAGATCGACGTCGAGGTAGCCCTCGAAGGCGATCGGCTCGTCGTACTGCGAGGTCTGGAAGTTCTTGGGCATGTCGGGGTAGAAGTAGTTCTTCCGCGCGAACCGGCACCACGACGCGATCTCGCAGTTCAGGGCCAGGCCGATGCGGATCGCCGACTCGACGGCCTTCTCGTTGACGACCGGCAGCGCGCCGGGCAGCCCGAGGCACACCGGGCACACCTGCGAGTTCGGCTCGGCCCCGAACTCGGTGGGGCAGCCGCAGAACATCTTCGTGTTGGTGTGCAGCTCGACGTGCACCTCGAGACCCATGACCGGGTCGAAGGTCGCGAGCGCCTCGTCGTAGTCCATGACGGCGTCCTGGTGGTGGGTGGTCGTGGTCGACATCGTCACACTCCCGTGCGGTCGGCTGGGGCGGTGGGCAGATCGGGGATGCCGTTCAGCACGGGCCCGCCCCAACGGTCGGTGAGCGCGCCCTCCAGGGCGCCGCCGACGGCGTACAGGCGGTCGTCCTGCATGGCGGGGGCGAGAATCTGGAAGCCGACGGGCAGCCCGTCCTCCGACGCGAGACCGGCCGGGAGCGACATCCCCGGAAGGCCCGCGAGGTTGGCCGGGATCGTGGCGATGTCGTTGAGGTACATGGCCATCGGGTCATCGAGCTTGTCGCCGAAGGCGAAGGCGGTCGTCGGGGTCGTCGGGCTGACGAGCACGTCGACCTGCTCGAAGGCGGCGTCGAAGTCCTGGGCGATCAGGGTGCGCACCTTCTGCGCCGACCCGTAGTAGGCGTCGTAGTAGCCCGAGCTGAGGGCGTAGGTGCCCAGGATGATGCGGCGCTTCACCTCCGGGCCGAAGCCGGCTTCCCGGGTCGCGGCCATGACCTGCTCGGCGCTGGGCGCCTCCACGCCCTCGGGGCCCACCCGCATGCCGTAGCGCATGGCGTCGAACTTGGCGAGGTTGCTGCTGGCCTCGCTGGGCAGGATCAGGTAGTACGCCGCCAGGGCGTACTCGAAGTTCGGGCAGCTCACCTCGACGACCTCGGCCCCGAGGTCGACGAGCAGCTGCACCGACTCGTCGAACCGCTCCTGGACCCCGGCCTGGTAACCCTGGCCGCCAAGCTCCTTCACGACGCCGACACGCAGCCCCGAAACGTCCGCCCGGCGAGCGGCCTCGACGACCGGGGGCACTGGCGCGGCGATGGAGGTGGAGTCCATCGGGTCGTGTCCGCCCATGACCGCGTGCAGCAACGCCGTGTCGAGCACGGTGCGGCCGCACGGGCCGGCCTGGTCGAGCGAGCTGGCGAGCGCCACGAGGCCGTAACGCGACACCCCGCCGTAGGTGGGCTTGGTGCCGACCGTCGCCGTCACCGCCGCGGGCTGGCGGATCGAGCCGCCCGTGTCGGTGCCGGTCGCGAGCGGGGCCTGGAAGGAGGCGAGCACCGAGCTCGAGCCACCTCCGGACCCGCCGGGGATGCGGGTCAGATCCCACGGGTTGCGGGAGGGGCCGTAGGCCGAGTGCTCGGTCGAGCTGCCCATCGCGAACTCGTCCATGTTGGTCTTGCCGAGGATCGGCAGCCCGGCGGCACGCAGCTTCGCCACGACCGTGGCGTCGTACGGCGGGATCCAGCCCTCGAGCATCTTGCTGCCGCACGTGGTCGGCAGGCCGCGGGTGGCCATGACGTCCTTGACCGCAATGGGCACACCGGCCAGAACGCCGAGCGTCTCGCCGGTCGACCGGCGGCCGTCGACGTCGCGGGCGGCCGCGAGCGCGCCCTCGGGGTCGACGTGCAGGTAGGAGTGCACCGCACCGTCGACGGCGGCGATGCGGTCGAGGTGGGCCTGGGTCAGCTCGACCGAGCTGATCGTCTTGTCGGCAAGCGCCTCGCCGAGCACGGCTGCGGTCGCACGGGTGAGGTCGGCGGGGAGGTCTGTCACCTAGGTACTTTCGGTTCGGTGGTGCTGCGAGAGATTTCGTCAACTGCTGGCGGATGCCGCTGGCCGGCTGTGCGGCATCCGGTCACGTGTGTCGGTGGCCGGTACCGCGTCGCCCTACTCCTCGTCGAGGATGCGCGGCACGGAGAACCGCTGCTGGTCGCTCGCGGGGGCGCCCGCCAGCGCCTCGGCCGGGGTGAGGCTCGGGCGCACCACGTCGGGCCGGGTGACGTTGGTCAGGGGCAGCGGGTGCGACATCGGCGCCACCCCGTCGATGGGCGCCTGCTGCACCTTGGCCACCGACTCGATGATCACGCCGAGCTCGCCGACCATCCGGTCGAGCTCGGCGTCGGACAGCTCGATGCGCGCAAGGCCCGCGAGGTGGGCCACGTCGGCGCGAGTGAGAGAGGACATGGCGGCCAGTCTATGGCTCCCCCGCGAACGACTCGTTCGAGGTCGAACACGTCGGTACACCCCGTCGTTCGACCAGCAACGACGCGTTCACGCCGGGCAGCCCCGCTCAGTCGCGCTCTTCACCCTCTCCCTCCGGTTGCCGCTCGAACACCATGTCGACCTCGAGCTCGAGGTACCGCCCGACGATGAACGACGGCACGCGCATCCCCAGCCCCGACCGGTCGAGCGTGCCCGTGACCGTGGCTCGCACCCTGGTGGCGCTGACCTCGGTGGGCAGCGCGAGCAAGGTCACCGGCGCGCTCCTGCCGCGGGCCGACAGGGTCGCCTCGATCGGCCAGCCGGCGGTCGAGCGCAGGACCGGGCCGGCCTCGACCACCACGAGGGGGTGATCGACGGCGTCGAGGAACGGCCGGCCGAGCAGGCTCTGGTCCCGTCGGCGGTTCCCGGTGGCGACCCCCGCTGCGTCAAGCTCGATCCTGGCCCGCTCGAGGCCCCCGTCGGCCGACGCATGCACCGAACCGCCCACGACCGGGAGGCTGCCGTGCACGGTGGTGACGAGCTTGTCGCGAACATTGAAGTGAGCCGTGCAGTCGGAGGCGACGAGCCGCCACTCCCCCGCAGCGATGGCCGGCGTAGCCGCCCCGGCCACCTCGAACGGCATCATCGCGACACCCCCGACCCCATCACGTCGAACACGGTGTACCGCTCCACCTGGGTGGGCCCCGGCAGCAGTGTGGGGTCCTCACCCGGCAGCAGCTCCGAGGTCATGACGAGCTCGGCGGCGAGATCCAGGGTGGCCTCGTGCTCCACCACGACGAGCACCGCCTCACCGCCGTCGGGCTGCCGAAGGATGTAGCGGGCGACGAGGTCGTCCTTGATCGCGGGGTGGGACATCATCAGCGGGTCGATGCGCTCGAATCCTGCTCGCTCGCCGGCGGCGACGAGCTCGGGTGAACGGGGCCCGGAGAACATGGTGAGCTGGGCGTACATGACGAGACCTCCTGGTCTGGCGGGTGCTGCGGTCACGACCGTCGTGACGCGTTGGGGTCAACGGTCCGCCGGTCGTGGCCTCAGCGCCTCAGTACGTCTACTGCACCGGGCACTGACTTCGCACGCGCCATACTGAGGACGTGTTCGCCGTCCATGGTCGCGAGAGGCAGCTCGCCGCCGTCGAGAGAGCCCTCGGCGAGGTCGCCTCCGGCCGTGGCCAGGTGCTCCTCGTCAGCGGGGAGGCCGGGATCGGCAAGAGCCAGGTCGCCCAGGCCGCTCTCGACCGGGCCGACGCAGCCGGCCTTTCCACCGCCCGTGGCTATGCGGTCGACGAGCCGGGCGCGCCCGCCCTCTGGCCGTGGCGTCGGTTGGGCCGTGACGTGCCCGCGCTCGCTGCGGCGCTCGCGGACGTGGCCCCCGTCTCGGGCGAGGGCGCCGAAGTCACCGGAGCAGCTGGAGATGCTGCGGCGCGCTTCGCCCTGTTCGACGCCGCGTGCGCGGGCCTGGCCCACGGCGCCGGGCCTGAGGGGCTGGCCGTGCTGCTCGAGGACTTCCACTGGGCGGACGCCCTCTCCGTCGCCGTGCTGCGACACCTCGTGCATGACCTCGCGGCGACTCGCCTGTTCGTCGTCGTCACCGCGAGGGACGCTCCTGACTCACCCTTCGGGCGTACCGTGCCCGACCTCGTGCGCAGTCCGGTCACCCACCAGCTGCCCCTCGTCGGCCTGGACGCCGAGGCGGTCGCCCGGTGGCTGGGGGCCGATGCCGACACCGAGGCCTGGGTTCCCTTCGCCGACGAGCTGGTGCGGCGCACCAACGGCAACCCGCTCTACATCGCGACTCTCACGAGTGGGCCCCCACCCACCTCCGGAGCCACCGACCAACGGGCCGAGGCGCTCGACGGCGTGCTGGCCGAACGTGACGACCTCAGGGCGGTACTGGCTGCTCCGTTCCACCGGCTCCCCGCCCCGGCCCGCCGCACCGTCGCCGTGGCGGCCCTGTTGGCCGAGCGGGTCACCCCGAGCCTCATCGCCGACGCGGTCGCCCTCTCGACCTCGGAGGTGAGCGACCACCTCGCCGTCGCCGTGTCGGCAGGGGTGCTGCGGTTCGGCCCGACCGGCCTGGCCTTCACCCACGCCCTGGTACGCGACTCGGTCGCGGCAGGGCTGAGCGACCAAGAGCACGCAGCGATCCACGCCGATATCGCCGCCGCGATGGAGCGCTCGAACGACCTCCTGCTCGTCGGGCCGAGCGCGGTGCACTGGGAGCACGCGAGCGGGCCGGAGGCGGGCCGGCACTGTCGCGACCAGGCCCGTCGCGCTGCCACGCTCGCCGCGCGGTCCCTGGCCCCCGAGCTGGCTGCGGCCTTCGGGCGAATGGCGGTGCGGCAGGCGCGGGCGCTCGGGGCACCGGACGCTGAGCTCGCCGAGCTGCTCGTCGAGGTCGCCCATCACGAGTGGGCGGCCGGCGAGCTGCACGACACCCTGAGGCTGTGCGCCGAGGCCGTTGACCTCGGCGAGGCCGTCGAGCGACCCGATCTGATGGCGCAGGCCGCACTGGTGCCCCAGGGCGTCGGCTCCGTCGACGTGTCGAGAGTCGTCGACCGGCTCTGCAGCCGGGCACTGCGTCGCCTGCCCGCCGACTCGACGGCGCTCCGCGCCCGGCTGCTCGGCCTTCGGGCGATCGCCACCTCCGACGAGGGCGTCGACGCCTCGGCCGACCGGCTGTCCTCCGAGGCGCTCACGCTGGCCGTTCGTTCAGGCGACCTTGCGGCCGAGCTGGAGGCGGTGGCAGCCCGACACTTCGTGCTCTCCTACCCGCAGGCCATCGACCAGCGCACCGCCTTGGCCCGGCGAGCGGCCCAGCTCGCCGGGCTGGCGCGCACGCCGATGGGGCACCTCTGGGGGCTGCTCTGGTGGGCCGATATCGCCTTGCAGGTCGGTGACCTCGACCGTCTGCAGCGGGTGGTCGATGACATCGAGAACGTCGAGCAGGCGCGGTCGTCGATCGTGGCCTGTTGGCACCGGCTGCGGTTGATCGCCCTGCGGGGCGCACTTCTGGGCGATCACGACGCCGCCCGCGAGCACGCCGAGCAGGGCCGCGACATCGCCGAACGGGTCGGCGACGTGTCGATGCTGGGGATGTACTTCGCCTTCCGCCTTCAGCTGGCCTACCTGCGCGGCGACCCGAGCGACGTGCCTGACGCCGCCGACGAGGTGCTGGCGGGCGCCCCGGCCATCCCGCTGGTTGCCGTGGCCCGGACGGGCCTACTCGCGCTCCGAGGCGAGCGCGAGGCGGCCGTCGACGCGTTCGCCCATCTTCGTGAGCTGCCCGACCGGATGCCGCTCGGGCCCCGCTGGTGCGCCACCGTGGCCCAGGTCGGGCAGGTCGCGGTCCAGCTGGGCGACGCGGAGGCCTCGGCCGCCTGCCACCGGCTGCTGCTGCCGACGGCGCAGTAGTACGGCGCCGACGGGGGTGGCTCGCCCTTCAGTTCCGGGTCGAACGAGCACCTGCTCGGCCTGCTGGCGCAGTGCACGGGGAACCTCGAGGCGGCGGCCGGACACTTCGAGCGCTCAGTCGCCGCGAACACCCTCATCGGAGCCCGGCCCTACGTGGCGCTATCGCGCCTGGGCTGGGCGCAGTGCCTGGCGACGGACGCGACGTCGACGGGGGCATCCCGGGCCCTGGCCGAGTCGGCCGCCGCCGAGCTGAGGCGGCTGGACCTGCCGGGTCCGAGCCGACGCGCGAGCGACCTGCTCGCCGCGCTTCCAGGGCCAACGACCGGTTCGGGGCTCACGGCCCGGGAGGTCGAGGTGGCCGGGCTCGTCGCCCAGGGGCTCACCAACCAGCAGATCGCGACGCAGCTGTTTCTCTCGGTGCGCACGGTGGAGTCCCACGTTCGCGCGGCGCTGGCCAAGGCGGGGCAAACGAGCCGCACCGAGCTGGCCGTCTGGGTGGTGCGCGGCTTGCCCGGTCGCCGAGGCTGAGCGGAGGACCGAACCGCGGCGAGCGGTGTCAGCGTGCAGCTTCTGGGTCTGACACGAGACGGAGGCCGGCGGGCTCGGCCAACAGCGGTCGCAGGTCGGGACGGGACGCAAACAGAGCGATGGCAGCGGCCACCCGCTCGGGGTCGACGCCCAGGGTGTTCGCGTCGCAGAGGGTCAGACCGTGCGGAGGAAACTTGGCGGTCAGGGCGGCGGCGAAGCGGCTCTCGGCGATCTCCTTGACCTCGGCGTCGTCACGCAGCGTCACGCCGAGGTAGTGGGAGGAGTGCGACCGAAAACGGCTCGGGTAGAGCGCACTGCTTCGCCGCACGGTGTCGATGTCGTCCCACCTCACGGTGAGGTTCGTGGTCACGAGGGCGTCGGGGGTGAGCAACCACCGGCGGCCGGGCTGCATCGCCTTCAGCATCGACGGGATTGCCCCGAGAAAGAACACCCCCAGGGCCCCGAAGAGCAGGAGCGGAATCAGCCCCAGCCAGGCCCAGGGCCGCGCCTGGCCGGTGACGACGGCGACAACCGCCGCGACGAAGCCACCCACCAGCGCCATCCCCACGATGGCCAGCAGCGGCACGGAGTACCAGGCCGCTCGACGAAGGGGGATGACGACCCCGTGGGCTCCGTCGTCGGTGCTGCTGCTCGGCTCTCCCGTGGCGAAGCGCCGAGCGCCCTTCCACTCCCCCACGACAGGCACCGGGCCGGGGGCCGCTTCACTCATCTCGTTCACCGCCAGGCCTTTCGTCGGGTTCTTCATCAGGCTCCGTCTCTTCTGTTTCTGGCCCGGTCTCGAGCAGTCGGCGAAAGCCGTCTTCGTCGAGGATGGTCAGGCCCAGCTCCTCGGCCTTGGCGGCCTTCGTGCCGGCGTTGGCGCCGATCACGACGTAGTCGGTCTTCTTCGACACCGAGCCCGACGCCTTGCCGCCACGGCTGAGAATGGCTTCTTTCGCCTCGTCGCGCGAGAAGCCGTCGAGCGATCCGGTGACCACCACCGTCAGTCCCTCGAGGGTTCGGGCGACCGACGTGTCGACCTTGTCCGCCATCCGCACGCCCGCCCGGGTCCACTTGCGCACGATCTCCTGGTGCCAGTCGACCTCGAACCAGGCCGTCACCGCCTCGGCGATGATGCCGCCCACCCCGCCCGCCTCAGCCAGCTGTTCGGTGCTGGCCTCGCGGATCGCCTTCATCGACCCGAAGTGGCCCGCGAGAGCCCTCGCGGCCGTCGGCCCGACGTGCCGGATGGACAGCGCGACCAGCACCCGCCAGAGCGGCTGGGCCTTGGCCTTCTCTAACTCGGCGACGAGCTTCTCGCCACCCGCCGACAGCACGCGGCCGTCGACGACGTCGGCGGCGGCATCCGTCTTCTTGGCGGTTCGGGTGTAGAGCGGTACCCGCGCGAGAGCCTCACGGGTCAGGGCGAACAGGTCCCCCTCGTCGGTGATCACGCCCGACTCGAGCAGCGCGGAGGAGCCCTCCCAGCCGAGGGCCTCGATGTCGAGGCCGCTGCGGGAGGCCAGGGCGAAGACCCGCTCGCGCAGCTGGCTCGGGCAGGTGCGGGTGTTGGGGCAGCGGATGTCCTTGTCGCCCTCCTTCTCGGGGCCGAGCGTCGTGCCGCACGAGGGACATTCGGTCGGCATGACGAAGGCGCGCTCGCTGCCGTCGCGCAGGTCGACGACCGGCCCGACGATCTCGGGAATGACGTCGCCGGCCTTGCGCAGCACGACCGTGTCGCCGATCAACACGCCCTTGCGTTCGACCTCGGTGGCGTTGTGCAGCGTGGCCTGCTCGACGGTCGAGCCGGCCACCACCACGGGTTCCATCACGCCGTACGGGGTGACCCGCCCGGTGCGCCCGACATTGACGCGGATGTCGAGCAGCTTGGTGTTGACCTCCTCGGGCGGGTACTTGAAGGCGATCGCCCACCGCGGTGCGCGCGAGGTGTTGCCGAGCTGTCGTTGGGCCGCCGCCTCGTCGACCTTCACCACGATCCCGTCGATGTCGTGGGCGCGGTCGTGGCGGTGCCGGCCGTGGTGCTCGACGAAGGCCTCGACCGCCTCGATGTCACCGAGCACCCGGAACTCGTCGGAGGTGGGCAGCCCCCACGCGCGCAGGGCGGCATACGCCTCACTCTGGCGTGCCATCTCGAACCCTCGCCGAGCGCCGATGCCGTGCACGAGCATGCGCAGGGGGCGGGATGCCGTGACCCGGGGGTCCTTCTGTCGCAGTGACCCGGCCGCGGCGTTGCGGGGGTTCGCGAACGGCGCCTTGCCCGCCTCGACCAACCCCGCGTTGAGGTCGGCGAAGGCCGCGGTGGGGAAGAAGATCTCGCCGCGCACCTCGATCAGCTCGGGCACGTCGTCGCCGGCGAGCCGAGAGGGGATGCCGTTGATCGTGCGCACGTTGTGGGTCACGTCTTCACCGGTGCGGCCGTCGCCCCGGGTCAGTGCGCGCACGAGGCGGCCCTGGTCATAAAGCAGGTTGATGGCCAGCCCGTCGATCTTCAGCTCGGTGAGGAAGTGCGTGTCGGCGCCGACCTCGCGCTCGACCCGCGCCGCCCAGGCCGCGAGCTCCTCGAACGAGAAACAGTTGTCGAGGCTCAGCATGCGCTCGAGGTGGTCGACGGTCTCGAAACCGGTCGCGAAGGAGGCCCCGCCCACGTTCTGGGTGGGGCTCTGGGGCGTGCGCAGCGAGGGGTGCTCGTTCTCCATCTCGGTGAGGGCCCGCATCAGGGAGTCGTACTCGCCGTCGCTGATCGTCGGGGCGTCCTTGACGTGGTAGGCGAACTGGGCGGCGCCGGCCCGCTCGGCCAGCTCGTTCCACTCGTGGTGCACCTGCGCGGGCACCTCGTCGACGAGGGGGCCACCCCCAGAGGGGGCTGCGACATCCGGTGTCTGGGGGGTGCGGGGCGCCTGCTTGCTCACCGGTTCATCCTGCCAGCCACCCCCGACGTCGAGCGGCGCCACGCTGCGTCGTACGGTCAGCGTGACCGAAAACCGGCGCAGGGGCCGACCGACGGGTAACAATGAAGCGCCACGCCGCCGCTGCAAAGGAGCAGAGATGACCAACCTCGCCGCCACCCTCGTCGACACCGCCACCCGGATTCCCGACAAGGTGGGGATCAAGCTCGACCAGGCCGAGGTGTCATGGTCGGCGCTGCATCAGAGCGCCGCCAAGGTGGCCGGCCAGCTGCGCGCGGCCGGGCTGCAGACCGGCGACCGGGTCTCGCTCATCCTGCCCAACGTGCCGGCCTACCCGACGGTCTTCTACGGCGTGCTGCTCGCCGGGGGAATCGTGGTGCCGATGAACCCGCTGCTGAAGTCGGGTGAGATCTCCTACTTCTTCAGCGACTCCGGAGCGACGTTCAGCTTCGTGTGGCCCGACTTCGCCGACGAGGCGCGCAGGGGTGCCGAGGAGACCGACACGCGGATCGTGCTCTGCGGGCCGATGGGCCCCGCCGAGGGCCAGCTGCCCGACGAGGCAGACGGTGGCGAGCCCGTCGTTCCCATCACCGAGCCCGTCGAGCGCGATGACGACGACACCGCGGTGATCCTCTACACGAGCGGCACGACCGGCAAGCCGAAGGGCGCCGAGCTGACCCACTTCAACCTACGCCGCAACGCCGAGCGCTCAGCCACCGACATCATGCAGATCAGCGAGGACGACGTGATCATGGGCTGTCTGCCGCTGTTCCACGTCTTCGGTCTCACCTGCGGCCTCAGCACCTCGGTGCTGCGCGGCTGCACGCTCAGCCTCATCCCCCGCTTCGACCCCGCCAAGGCCATCGAGGTGTTCGGCCGCGACCGCGTCACGATCTTCCAGGGCGTGCCGACGATGTACGCGGGAATCCTCAACCACGCGAACGCCGAGCAGGCCGACACGAGCACCTTGCGCACGTGCGCCTCCGGTGGGTCGGCCATGCCGGCCCAGGTGATGACCGAGTTCGAGGCGAAGTTCGGCTGCCAGATCCTCGAGGGCTACGGCCTGTCCGAGACCTCACCGGTCGCCTCGTTCAACATGCCCGACGCCCCGACGAAGCCGGGCACCATCGGCCGCGCCATCCCGGGCTGCGAGATGAAGCTCGTCGACCTCGAGGGCAACGACACCCCTGCCGGCGAGATCGGCGAGATCGCGATCCGCGGCGAGAACATCATGAAGGGCTACTGGCACCGGCCGGAGGCGACGGCCGAGGCGATCCCCGACGGCTGGTTCCGCTCGGGCGACCTCGCCACCGTCGACGACGACGGCTACTACACGATCGTCGACCGCAAGAAGGACATGATCCTGCGGGGCGGGCTCAACGTGTACCCCCGCGAGGTCGAGGAGGTGCTCTACACCCACCCCGACGTGCTCGAAGCGGCCGTCGTCGGCGTGCCCGACGACCTGCTCGGTGAAGAGGTCGCAGCGGCCGTGGCCCTGCGGCCCGGCTCGACTGCGACGGTCGAAGAGGTGCAGGAGTTCGTGAAGGACCGCATCGCGGCCTACAAGTACCCCCGTCATATCTGGCAGGTGAACGAGCTGCCCAAGGGTCCGACCGGCAAGATCCTGCGGCGCGAGGTGCGACCGCAGGCGTAGCCCCTCGCGCCGCGGCCAATGGGCCGATTTGTTCTCGCGCGTCGTTTTGGACTATCAGTCCTCATCGGTGACACTGGAATCACGGGTCACCAAGCTGACCCTGCGCGCTTTGTCCCGACCCGGGACCGGCGCTACCGGGTTTTTCGAGGGGATCGCGCGTGAAGTTCAGCAGTCGTAAGGCCGTTCTTGCAGGGTTGGCCGCCGTGTCGGTTCTAGGGGCGTCCGCCTGCAACTCGGCGGCCACGGCCGACAACGCCAAGCCCAGTGGCAACGCGTCCGCGTCCGGATCCGCCTCAGAGACTCCCTCCCCCACCCCCACCGTCGATCCGGTGGCGTGGAGGTCGAACGTCACCGAGGACGCCACCGGTGTGGCCGTCGACACCCGCGTCACCGCCGCCGCAGACCAGGGCGACCTCACCCAGGCCGCTCTCTCGTACGTCAGCAAGAAGGGCAACAAGGTCAAGGTGCCGGGCACGCTCACCGGTGGCACCTGGACCGCCGGTGACCTGCTCGAGCCCGGCGTGAAGTACTCCCTGGCTCTGTCGGCGAAGAACTCGAGCGGTGAGACCGAGAAGACCACCCGCACCTTCAAGACCGCGAACCTGACCCTCGACGACCAGATCTACGTCGCGGTCACGCCCGGCGACGGCGCCGACGTCGGCATCGGCATGCCCGTGATCGTCCGCTTCGACCTTCCCGTCACCGACCGGGCCGCGTTTCAGAAGCACATGTCGGTCACCTCGAGCCCGGCCCAGGCCGGCTCGTGGTACTGGCTCAACTCGCAAGAGGCCCACTGGCGCCCGAAGTCGTACTGGAAGCCCGGCACCAAGGTCAACGTCAAGGCCGAGCTGAACGGCGTGCAGTCGGGCAAGCTCTACGGCGAGATGAGTCGCACGAGCAGCTTCACCATCGGCCGGTCGGTCATCGCCAAGGTGAACCTCAAGACTCACGAGATGAACGTCGCGATCAACGGCAAGAACGTCAAGACCATCCCGATCACGGGCGGCATGCCGGGCTTCACCACCCGCTCGGGCGTCAAGGTCGTCACCGACAAGGTCACCAACATCACGATGAAGGCCGAGACCATCGGCCTGAAGCCGGGCCAGTTCGGCTACTACCCCGACACCCCCGTCAAATGGGCCCTGCGCCTGACCAACTCGGGCGAGTTCCTGCACTCTGCTCCGTGGTCGGTCGCCGACCAGGGCCGACGGAACGTCAGCCACGGCTGCACCGGCGTCAGCAACACCAACGGCGCGTGGGTGTACAAGAACTTCAAGGTGGGCGACATCGTCAACACCACCGGCAGCAGCAAGCCGATGACCATGGGCAACGGCATCGCCGACTGGAACCTCAGCTGGGCCGCCTGGCAGAAGGGCTCCGCCCTCTGACCCGTGGCTGCCAGTGAGCTCGGAGCCAGTGAGCTCGGAGCCACTGAGCTCGGAGCCACTGAGCTCGAGTCACTGGCCGGGCGGGCGCCGTCAGTCCTGGCTGCGCTCGTCGAGCTCGGCTGCGGCCTCCGTCGCCGATCGCTGGAGGGCAGCGGCCAGCTGCGGGCTCGCGCCCGCCAGGCCGCAGGCCGGTGTCACCACGAGATCGGCCAAGCGCGTCAACGGCATACCGATGCCGCGCCAGGCGTCGACGAGTCGGCCGGCGACGTCCTGAGCCCGCGTGAGCGAGCCGTCGGTCGGCACGGCACCGGCGTAGAGGCGGATGCCGTCCTCGACCGCCACGGCCACGCCCTCCCACGTGCGCGGGCGCAGCAGCGAGGTGTCGAGCGACAGGGCGGTCGGCTCGGCGGCGCGCAGCAGCGGCAACGGTGGTTCGGCCGCGCAACAGTGCACCACTGTGTCACCGTCGTGGGCGCGCAGCACGGTCGCCAGCCCGGCGGTCGCGACCTGTGGGTCCAGGGAGGGCAGCCGACCGAAACCCGACGCGGTCGGCAGCCGACCCGCCAGCACGGTGGGCAGCGACGGCTCGTCGACCTGCAGCACGATCTCAGCCCCGGGCACCAGCGAGCGCACTGTGCGGACGTGGGTGCGCACCCCTTCCGCCAGCGACTCGACGAGGTCACGACAGGCACCCTCGTCAACGATGGCTCGCTCACCCCGGTTCAGCCAGAGGTCAGCCGCGAGACTCCACGGCCCGACGACCTGCAGCTTGAGCCGTCCCGTGTAGCCGTCGAAGGCCTCGGCGAGCTCGTCGAGGTCCTCCCGGAGCATCGCGGCAGTGCGAGCGGCATCCTTGCCCGGCCGGTCGACCAGGCGCCAGCCGACGGGCTGGAGGTCGACGTGCAGGTCGACGAGCATCCCGGCGGTCCGCCCTACCATGTCGCCGCCCGGCCCCCGGGCCGGCAGCTCGGGCAGGTACGGCAGATGGTCACCGAGCAGTTCCCGCACCACGTGCAGCGCCGACCGAACTGACGTTCCGGGCCACGATCCGATACCGCTGGCGAGAGACACCCGGCAAACCCTACGGGACGCCACCACGGCGACGGTGATGCTCACCGGCCCCTTGAGGGACGGAGCATCGACGAACACCGACCGGTCGGGGGGCTCGGGCCGGTCCGAGGTGAGCCGGACGACGATCAGACGGCCGCGGAGGCGGCCTGGGCGGCCGGCTCGCGTCTCATCGAGCCGGTGGCCGCGCGAGCCGCCGTCATCGCGAGCCACAGCAGCAGGAACGCGTTGAGGCCGTGCAACACCCCGATGACCGGTACGCCGAACGAGACAAAGGCCAACAGCACCTGCACCACGACGTCGCAGAGAATCAGCGCGGCCCACCGCCCGCCACCCTCGATGTGGGCGAAGACCGAGACGACGACGAGCGCCAGCGAGGTCAGGGGAATGAGGAACTGCCCGATGATGCTGTGCAGGGCCAACCCCGCTTCGCCCGGGACGCCGCTGCGGTTGTCCTCCAACGTGCTCTTCGTGAGACTGTGGCCACTCTCGACCCAGGTTCCCATGCCGAAGAAGCCGAAGGCGAGATCGGCGGCCTGCACCATCACCAGCAATAGGACCAGGTAGGCCAACACACGGTAGGTCGATTTCATGAGTACTCTCCTTCTCCTTCTCGGCCCTTCCCGCATCGGGATGACCGCCGCCAGGCGTGGCGCCTGGATCTCGGAGGTTTCACTCGGTCTGCTGATACCGCGAGCTCTGCCCAGCTGGTGCGGGCCGATCTCCCACGGTCGCGGTGTTCGCGGACAGGCCCTTCGGGCGCGGCCACGATGGCGGCGAGCAAGGGCGGCCCACTACCGTGGCGAGCGTGCAGCGACGTGACTTCACCGGCCCCAGGGACCTGCGGGCGATGCAGTCGATGGCCACCCGGCTCTGGTCACCGTCGAGCCGCTTCCATCCCGGGCAGCTGGCGTGGAACCGCCACCATCGCGAGGTGTGCGCCGACCAGCCGGGCGACGGCGAGGCCATCTCGCTGTGGGTGGACGCCTCGGGCGTGGTCGGGTTCGCCTGGGCCGAGGCCGCAGACTGGTTGGAGCTGCAGGTCGACCCCGACCATCCCGAGGTCGCCGACCAGGTCATCGAGTGGTTCGAGGATTGGAGCGATACCGACACGCAGTCAGCCTTGGTGATGGAGGGTGACGTTGCCGAACCGGCGCTGATGGCAGCCGGTTTCGCGCCCGAGGCCGACGGGCCCTACTTCCGGCACCACGTGCTCGACCTCGCGCTCTTCGACGCGGAACCGACGGCACCGCCCGCCACGGGCTATGCCCTGCGGCACGTGGAACCCTCCGAGGCGGGGACGCGGGCAGCATGCCACCGGGCAGCCTGGTCACAGTTCGGGCCCTCAACCGTGTCAGAGGCGGCGTACGCCGCGATGATGTCGGCTTGGCCGTACCGAGCCGACCTCGACTGGGTTGCCGTCGACCGGAGCGGGGCGATGGTGGCGTCGTGCCTGGTGTGGCTCGACGAGGTCACCGGCGTCGGGCTGGTCGAGCCGGTCGGCTGCGTTCCCGAACACCGCGGACGCGGGCTCGCCGCTGTGGTCACGGCGGCGGCGCTCGGCCACCTGCGCGACGTCGGTGCGCGCTGGGCGCAGGTCACCCCCCGAGGCGACGCGGCCTACCCGGCGCCGCAGCGGCTCTACCGGTCGCTGGGCTTCCGCCCGGCCGCCCGTACCGTGACCTGGACCCGTTCCCTCGACTGAGCTTCGCCGTCGCAGTCTGATCCGCAGTCAGATCAGCGCCGATCGATCAAGCGGCAGATCAGACTGCACCTGAGGTTGTGGTGACAGCACTACACGCCGACTGATCCGCAGTCAGATCGCCGACCGGAGTCAGATGGCGGATCAGACGGCATCCGTGGACGGAGGGGTCGTGCTGGTGGTCGGGGCGGTCGTGGCAGCGCGCTCGAGCCGGGACGCGCTGATGGTCGCCGAGCCCATGACCCGGGTTCCGTCGTAGAGCACCACTGACTGCCCGGGCGCCACCCCGCGGATGCGCTCGTCGAGGCGTACCTGCACCTGGTCGTCCACTGACCACGCGGTGGCTGGGAACTCCTCGCCGTGCGCTCGAACCTGGGCACCGACCCGCACCGATCCCTGGGGGGGCGGCCCGCACCACCGGGCGTGGTCGCCCGTGATCGCGTTGACGCCGAGCAGCTCCGCGGTGCCGACCACGACCTGATTGCTCTCGGGGCGCACCTCGACCACGTAGCGGGGCTGTCCGTCTTCTGCGGGTCGCGACAGTGCGAGACCTCGACGCTGGCCGACGGTGTAGGCGAAGGCTCCGTCGTGCTGCCCGAGCACCGCCCCGTCGCTGTCGACGATCTCGCCCGGCGCGGCGCCGAGGTTTCGGGTCAGCCAGCCCTTGGTGTCACCGTCGGCGATGAAGCAGATGTCATGACTGTCCGGCTTGCTGGCGACGTAGAAGCCGCGCTGCGCGGCCTCCTCACGGATGCGCGGCTTGACCGTGTCGCCGAGCGGGAAGAACGAACGCGCGAGCTGCTCCTCGTCGAGAACACCCAGCACGTAGCTCTGGTCCTTGGCCATGTCGACGGCGCGGTGCAGCTCGCGGCGACCGTCGGCGCCCTCGACGATCTGGGCGTAGTGCCCGGTGGCCACGGCGTCGAACCCGAGGGCCAGCGCCTTGTCGAGCAGGGCCGCGAACTTGATCTTCTCGTTGCACCGCAGACAGGGGTTGGGGGTGCGACCCGCGGCATACTCGCGGGTGAAGTCGTCGACGACGTCACGCTTGAACCGCGCCGCCATGTCCCAGACGTAGAAGGGGATGCCGAGCCGGTCGGCCACACGCCGCGCGTCACCGGCATCCTCGATGGTGCAGCAGCCGCGCGCCGACTCGCGCAGAGTGGCCGCGCTCTGGCTCAGGGCGAGGTGCACCCCCACCACCTCGTGACCCGCGTCGAGCATCCGGGCGGCGGCCACGGCCGAGTCGACCCCGCCGCTCATCGCGGCCACGACCCTCATGCGATCTCCCGCGCCCGTCGGGCTCGGTCGATCGCCGCCGGCAGTGCCTTGATCACGGCATCGACGTCGGATGCCGTTGAGCTATGACCGAGGGTCAACCGCAGGGCGCCCCGGGCGTCGTTCTCAGACACTCCAAGAGCGAGCAGTACGTGGCTCGGGCGCGGCACGCCTGCCTGACACGCGGACCCGGTCGAGCACGAGATACCCGCTGCATCGAGCAGGTAGAGCAGGGAGTCACCGTCGCAGCCGGGCACGATGAGATGGGCGTTGCCCGGTAGGCGACGGCTTCCGTCGCCGCGCTGCCAGAACCCGCTCGGGCGGATGTCGGGAGAGAGGGCCATCGCCCGGTCGATGAGGTCGTCGCGCAGGGCCACCAGACGGGCCATCTCGTCGTCGAGCCCGGCAACGCACTCGGCGAGCGCCACCGAGAAGGCAGCGATCCCGGCGGTGTCGAGCGTTCCCGAACGCACCTGCCGCTCCTGGCCCCCGCCGTGCACGAGGGGCACTATCTTGGCCTCTCGACGAGCCACGAGGGCCCCGACCCCCACCGGTCCGCCGAGCTTGTGCGCCGTGATGGACATCAGGTCGGCGCCGCTCGCGGCGAAGTCGACCGGAACGTGCCCTGCCGCCTGCACGGCGTCGGTGTGGAACGGGATGCCGTGCTCGCGGGTCACCGCGGCGATCGCCCTGATGTCCTGAACGGTTCCGACCTCGTTGTTCGCCCACATCGCCGACACGAGCGCGACGGAGCCGGGGTCGGTCTCGATGGCGGCACGCACGGTCTCGGGGTCGATCACACCCTCGGCGTCACACTCGAGCCAGGTGACCGTCGCGCCCTCGTGCTCGACGAGGAACTCCACGCAGTCGAGCACCGCGTGGTGTTCGGCGGTGCTGACGAGCAGCCGGCTGCGGGCCGGGTCGGCGTCGCGCCTGGCCCAGTAGGTGCCCTTGAGCGCGAGGTTGTCGGACTCGGTCCCACCGGAGGTGAACACGACCTCCGAGGGGCGCGCTCCGACCGCTCGTGCGATGCGCTCGCGCGACTCCTCCACCACCCGGCGAGCGGCCCGCCCGGTGCGGTGCAACGACGACGGGTTGCCCACGATCGCCAGCTGCTCTGCCATCGCCGCGAGGGCGGCAGGCAGCATTGGCGTCGTGGCCGCGTGGTCGAGGTAGGCGTTCACCGTAAGAGTCTAGGTCGCTCCTGACGCGGGCTGTGCCGCAGTTGAC
>JAKDLG010000242.1 GCA_030452985.1 Humibacillus sp. | reverse complement strand
CCACCACTGCCGGAAGCTCTCCGTCGGTGGTGTCGGGATGTCCCGCGCGCCGGTCCATGCGCCAAGGCCCGGCACCGATCGCACCGGTCGCTCCCGGCCGCCACGTCGCAGCACCTTGCCTGCGGCGTTCGAGGCCTTCTGTGCGGCGCCGAGGCGGCGCGGGTCGGACAGCACCCACGCGGCCGCGCGCATGGCGGCCGACTCCGGTGTCGCCCCCGCCTCCGCGACGACCCGGCCGCGCAGTTCGACGAGCAGTTCGGGGATGTTGATCCGCACCGGGCAGGCGTCGAAACACGCCCCACACAGGCTCGAGGCGTACGGCAGCGACTTGTCGATCGGGCTGCCCATGCCGCGCTGCAGAGGGTTGAGGATCGCCCCGATCGGGCCGGGATAGACCGAGCCGTAGGCGTGCCCACCGGTCCGCTCGTAGACCGGGCACACGTTGAGGCACGCCGAGCAGCGGATGCACCGCAGTGCCTGTCGCCCAAGCCGGTCCGCGAGGACATGGCTGCGGCCGTTGTCGAGCAGGATGACGTGCACCTCCTGGGGTCCGTCGCCGTCGTGCACCCCGGTCCACATCGTCGTGTAGGGGTTCATCCGCTCGCCGGTGCTCGAGCGCGGCAGCAGCTGCAGCATCGGGGCGAGGTCCTCCCAGGTCGGCAGGACCTTCTCGATCCCGACCACCGAGATGAGCGTCTCGGGCAGGGTGAGGCACATCCGGCCGTTGCCCTCCGACTCGACGACGACGAGCGTGCCGGTCTCGGCGACGGCGAAGTTGGCCCCCGAGATGCCCACCTTGGCGCGGAGGAACTTCTCCCGCAGGTGCAGCCGCGCCGCCTCGGCGAGCCTGGCCGGCTCGTCGGTGAGGTCGGCGGGCGCAGGACGCCCGACCTGGCCCATCTCGCGCCGGAAGATCTCGCGGATCTCGCTGCGGTTG
The DNA here is from genome assembly GCA_030452985.1 of Humibacillus sp. Taxonomy (GTDB): domain Bacteria; phylum Actinomycetota; class Actinomycetes; order Actinomycetales; family Dermatophilaceae; genus DSM-29435. The sequence continues at coordinate 5,463 of JAKDLG010000242.1, read as the reverse complement.
CGGTGGATCGCCGGCACGAGGATGTGGCTGGGCAGGTCGTGCCCGAGCTGCACGATGAGCTCGGCGAGGTCGGTCTCCCAGGCGTGGATCCCGGCCGCCTCGAGCGCCTCGTTGAGCTCGATCTCCTGGGTCGCCATCGACTTGACCTTGACGACCTCGGGCTTCTCGTCACCGAAGTCCTTGGTCCGCACGATGTCGATGACGATCCGGTTGGCCTCCTCGCCGTCCCGCGCCCAGTGCACGACGGCTCCCTGCGCGGTGAGGCTCGCCTCGAGCTGCTCGAGGTAGTCGGCCAGGTGGGTCAGCGCCTCGTCCTTGGCGTCGGCGCCCGCGACGCGCAGCGCCTCCCACTCCGGCACCTCGCTGACGACGCGGGCGCGCTTGTCGCGGATCGTGTGCGTGGCCGTGTGCAGGTTACGCCGCTGCTGGGTGTCCGCAAGCGCGGCCTTGGCGGCCTCGGGGAACTTCGGCATGCCCACGAACGTCGGCGAGGTCTCCTGCAGTGGTGGGTATGCCGCTGAGCCGGCTCCCGCTGCGCCACTCGGTTTGGTGCTCATGCGAATTCCCCTTCCGTCGACGCGAGGATCTCGGCCAGGTGCATCGTGCGCACGCCCGCCCGCTGGCGCCCGAGGATGCCGCCGATGTGGGCCAGGCACGAGTTGTCGCTGGCCACGACGACCTCGGCCCCGGTATCCATGACGGCCCGGACCTTATCGGCGCCCATGGCGATCGACACGTCGGGGTTCTTCATCGCGAAGGTGCCGCCGAAGCCGCAGCACTCGTCGGCCCCGGGCAGGTCGACCAGGTCCATGCCCCGCACGGCACGGAGCAGCCGCAGCGGCTTGTCCCCGACCCGGATCATCCGCAGCGAGTGGCACGTCGGGTGGTAGGTCACCCGGTGCGGGAAGTAGGCGCCGACGTCGGTCACCCCGAGCACGTCGACGAGCAGCTCGGACAGCTCGAGCACCCGCGGAGCCAGCGCCTCGACCCGGCTCGTCAGGCTCGCGTCGCCCTCGACGATCATCCGGTGCTGCTCGCGGACCGACCCGACGCACGACCCGGACGGGGCGACGACCACGTCGTAGGACCCGAACACGTCCAGGAAGTGACGCACGAGCGGCACGGCGTCAGCGGCATACCCCGTGTTGGTGAGGATCTGACCGCAGCAGGCCTGCTCCGTGGGGAACTCGACCTCGCAGCCGAGCCGTTCGAGCAGGCGGACCGTCGCCTTGAGCGTCTCGGGCCACATCGTGTCGTTGAAGCACGTCGCGAAGAGCGCGACCCGGAGATCGGTGTTCTTGGGCGTCGCCTGAGGCGTCCTGGCCGTCATGGCAGCATCCCAGCAAGAACCGTGGACTGGAGGCCGACAAGCAGACACATGGCGATGACGAGCCCGATGCTCCACGGCAGGACCTTGCGGAGGATGTCGGACTCGCGACCGACCAACCCGACCGCGGTCGCCGCGATGGTGAGGTTCTGCGGGCTGATCATCTTGCCGACGACACCGCCGGAGGTGTTGGCGGCGACGAGCAGGCTCGGGTCGATCCCGGCGCCGTTCGCGGCGGTCTGCTGCAGGGTCGCGAAGAGCGCGTTCGCGCTCGTATCGGAGCCCGTGACAGCCGTGCCGATCCAGCCGAGGATCGGGCTGAAGAAGGCGAAGGCGGCGCCGGTGCCGGCGATCCAGGTGCCGATGGTGATCGTCTGGCCGGAGAGGTTCATGACGTAGGCGAGCGCCAGCACCGAGGCGACCGTGAGGAAGGCGAACCGCATCTTGTGGGCGGTGGCCACCAGCTCCTTGCCGAGGCCGCTGACGCCGATGCCGTAGGCGAGGGCGACGACGAGCGCGCAGATGAGGAGCATCGTGCCCGGCGAGCTCAGCCACGGGAACGTGTACGTGGCGGACGAGTTCGGCTTGCCGCTGTGGGTGAGGACTTCACCGGCGAGCCCGGGCCACTGGACCTTGATGTCCGTGCTGGCCAGCCAGGTCTTCACCGCGGGGACGAGCTTGGCGATGGAGAAGACGGCGATGACGAGCAGGTAGGGGAACAGGGCGATGAAGATTCGTCGTGGCGTCAGCTCCTGGGCCCGTGCATCCAGCTCGGCCATGGACGCGTGGTGACTGTCCGCGGCGAGGGGCTCCCCGGCCGCGTGATCGCCGCCGTGCGAACCAGAGGAGTGCTCGCCCGCGGCCACGAGAGCGAGGTCTCGGTCGCGCTCCACCTGGAGCGACTCGAGGGCCTCCTCGCGGCCCTTGGGCTGCCAGGCGCGGAGGAACAGGACCGCCGTCGCGAGGGCGACGAGCGAGGCGATGATGTCGGTCAGCTCAACGGAGAGGTACGTCGCGGAGAGCCACTGGGCGATGGCGAACGCGAGGCCGACGACGAGGGCCACCGGCCAGACCTGGCGCACACCGCGGCGACCGTCGGCCATGAGGACGAGGAGCAGGGGGACGAACAACGCGACGATGGGCGTCTGGTGACCGACGTAGGCGCCGATCTCCTGGTACGGGATCCCGGTCAGGTTCCCGGCCGTGATGATCGGCGTGCCGATGGCCCCGAAGGCCACCGGAGCGGTGTTGGCGAGGAGGACGACGGCCGCTGCGCGAAGCGGTGAGAAGCCGACCGCCATGAGCATCACGCCAGTGATCGCAACCGGTGCGCCGAAGCCGGCGAGCGCCTCGAGGAGTCCGCCGAAGCAGAACGCGATGATGATCGCCTGGATCCGCGGGTCGTCGGAGATGAGGTGGAAGGTCGCCCGCAGGTCCTCGAAGTGACCCGAGCGCACCGTGACTTGGTAGAGCACGATCGCCGTGAAGACGATCCACATGATCGGGAAGAGGCCGAAGGCTGCGCCCTCCGTGGCCGAGAGGAAAGCCTGGCCGGCCGGCATCTTGAAGGCCAGCACCGCGACGATGATCGCCACGGCGACGCCGGTCAAGCCAGCCCAGTGCGCCTTCCACCGAAGGACGCCCAGCGTGACGAAGACGGTCAGCAGCGGGAGGAGGGCCACCAGCGCCGAGAGCGCGAGGCTGTCCGCGACCGGCTTGATGTCCGGTTGGAAGGCAGTTGGTACGAGGAAACTGACAGGCATGGGTCCTCCGTGAGGCACGACGTTGGGCTGTGGAGTTAGTGGTCTGACCACTGTAGAGATTGCCGGGTAGCCCCGTCAATAGTGGTCAGACCACTATTTCCAACCGGGTGTACAGGTGCCATGCTGTCCCCGTGCCCGACGACTCCACAAGCACCACCTCCACAACCGCCTCGACGACCGCCCCCACGACCGCCTCCCGCGAGCTCAGTCCGGAGCCGCCGACGCGCCCTTTGCAAGCGTTCGAGGTCGTGCTCAGCTGGGTCGATGACCGGGTGCTCGGCGGCGAACTCACGGTCGGCGACCACCTCCCGCCGGAGCGCGAGCTCGCCCGCCTGCTCGAGGTGAGCCGGGCCGCCGTGCGTGAGGCGGTCCGCACGCTGCAGGCCCAAGGTGTGGTGCGCTCCGTCGTCGGGGCCGGGGCCGCGGCCGGGACCGTGATCACAGCCGTGCCGACCCGAGCCCTCACCCGACTCCTACGCCTGCACGTCGCCTTGGCGAACTTCCCGCTCCCTGATGTCATCGAGGTGCGCATCGCCCTGGAGCGCCTGAGCGCCCGGCTCGCGGCGAGGCATGCTACCAAAGACGATCTGGCGACGATGCGAGGGCTGCTCGACACGATGGCCGACCCCGACATCGACCGGTTGCGGTTCAACGACTGCGACACGGACTTCCATGTGGCGGTGGCCGCCGCAGCCGGGAACCGGCTGGCGACGGACCTGACCGTCGCGATCCGGGAGTCGATGCGGCTGCCCATCCTCGACCGCTTCCGTCACGTCCACGACTGGGACGATGTCGTCGACGGCCTCCGCAAGGATCACGAAGCGATCCACGCCGCGATCGCCGCCGGCAAGGCGGATGACGCCGAGCAGCTCGTCGAGGCGCACATCCGCTCCGCGTGGCAGACGATCAATCCGGCAACGTCGTCCTGAGTCGCCGCTCTGGGACTCGCCGCTCTCTGACTCGCCGCTCTCGCCGATAGAAGGGGTCTCATGTCTATGACCTAACCGTGGGTCAGTTTCTGGCCGGGAAGGGGCGGGCGGTGGCCACCGACGCTGAGCATCGCCAGAACGATCAGGGCCTCGGGTGAGCGGAACCCGAACGCCATCCGGGTGATCAACCAGATCTCGGTGTTGACCGACTCGATCCGACCGTTGGATCGAGCCGTCGAGTGCACCTGAAGGCCTGGATCTGGATGCTCCGCCGCTGGTGCGGGTGACGCATCCGTTCCATCCGCTGTCAGGGCAGGAGTTCGAGTTCGTCAAGCGGCGCAGGAACTGGCGGGCCGATCGGGTCTACGTCCTCGATGCGGCCGGTGAGCTGGTCTCGCTGCCTGCGGAGTGGACCGATGTGGTGCCCGAGGACCCGTTTGTGGTGGTTGCGGCGGGGCGTTCGCCGTTCCACATCGCGGGGCTGCTCGAGCTGTCCGAGCTGGTGGCGCAGATGGCGACGCGACGGCCGGCCGGCGGTGGCTCCGCTGTCAAGGTGAATCTGCCGTGACTGTCCGAGGGAGTATGCCGCAGTGGCTCGTCACGCTGCTCCACTCAGCCCACGCGGCGGTGGAAGATATCCGCCTGCTGCAAGGCATTCTGGGCGTGTGTCGGCGTGGCGCCAGAGCCTCGATACGCTATCTGTGCATAATTATCTGGACATCATCTACGCGGAGGTGTGCGGATGAGCGGGCAGACGCCGGATCGCAAGGCCGAGGAGCTGACACGCTCGCGGACGCTGAATCCGCGGCCGGAGGCCGTGGTCGACGAAGACTTCGCCTCCTCGGAGTTCTTCGACGCCCGGGACCTGGTGCAGGTCAAGTACGAGATGGTGCGCCGGGTGGAGGCCGACGGCGCCTCGGTCACCGACACGGCGGCCGCGTTCGGGTTCTCCCGACAGTCCTACTACACCGCGGCGGCCGCGTGGGCCGAGGGCGGGCTGCCGGCCCTGGTGCCGGCCAAACCGGGTCCCCGCGGCGCGCACAAGCTCACCGACGAGGTGGTGGACCACCTGCAGACGCTGCGCGCGGCGGACCCCACGCTGCCCGCCGGCGAGCTGGCCGCGGCGGTGGAAGACCGGTTCGGGGTGCGGGTGCACGCTCGGTCGGTGGAACGCGCGCTGGCCCGCCGGGAGGCCACCCGGAGCCCGAAAAGCGGCTGAACAGGCGCCCGGCCCGGCGCCGGTGGCCGAGCCCGCGACGCTGGTCGCCGGCTACGAGCAGCTGCGCGAGCGGGTCCTGTCCGGCCGGCCCGACGGCTGACGAACTCGGGCACGGGGTGCTCACCGGCCGCGGGATGCTCGCCTGGATCACCGCGTGGCCCGCCATCGCCCCGTCGCCGCCCGCAGGGACGCCAGCGCCCGACCCTCCATCCGCCCCGTCGACCC
>JAKDLG010000241.1 GCA_030452985.1 Humibacillus sp. | reverse complement strand
CGCATTATCTGCACCAGAGGAAGCGAGTCAGAGCTGACTTGCCTGGTGAGAGCCTGAAGAGTGCAGCCCGTCCTCAGTGAGGGACGGACGGGACGGGACACGTCTCTCGCGGTGGATGGTCGAACGTGTCCCGCAAGAGGCACCTCACCGGCAATGGAGGCCGGACGGCCTATTCGGGACGTGCACGGCTGTACATCAACCCGTATGTTGTGGGCCGCCCGTCGCGACATCGCCGCCGTGATCGGCTGCTGAGGCCGTCACCCGGCCGCTCGCTGGAGCGCTTGTATCAAGTTCCGGAGTTCGGGTACACCACGCAGCCCGACCGCGGTCGGGTAGAGCCGACAGGCCAGAGCGGGCGCTGCTCCTTGGACGGCGAAGGGGTCGGCACCGTTGATGAGGATTGTCGGGGACCCGGTGAATCCCCGTTGCCGGGCTTGCTCATCGCTGACGATGATGGAGCGACGTACTCGCGCGTCTGTCCCGCACTGGCTCACGGCAGCCGTGGTCAGTCGCACCGCGGCTGCCTCGCTGGCGCAGTCCGGGACGACGAGCAGCTCGACGTCGATCGTCATCACCCACCTCCGATGGTTTGAGCGCGCAGTCGTAGGGCGTTGGCAATGACGCTGACGCTGGAGAGGGCCATGGCGGCGGCGGCGATGATTGGGGAGAGTAGGAGTCCGAAGACGGGGTAGAGGACGCCGGCGGCGATGGGAATGCCAAGGGCGTTGTAGATGAAGGCGAAGAACAGGTTCTGCCGGATGTTGGCCATGGTCTTCTCGGAGAGAAGCCGGGCGCGCACGATCCCGGTGAGGTCGCCCTTGAGGAGGGTGATGCCGGCGCTTTCCATGGCGACGTCGGTCCCTGATCCCATGGCGATGCCGACGTCGGCGGAGGCCAGGGCTGGCGCGTCGTTCACGCCGTCGCCGGCCATCGCGACGACATGACCTTCGCCTCGAAGCTTGGTGACGATGTCACTCTTGTGGTCGGGCAGCACTTCGGCCTCGACGTGGTCGATGCCGAGCGTCTTGGCGACTGCCTGGGCGGTGACCCGGTTGTCGCCGGTGAGCATGACGACGTCGATGCCGTCCGCGCGTAGAGCCTTCAGGGCGGCCGGGGTGGTTGCCTTGATGGGGTCGGCGATCGCGAACATCCCGGCGGAGTGGTTGTCGATTCCGATGTGGATGACGGTCGCACCGTCGCCGCGGAGCTCGTCCGCGCGGCCGGCAAGGGTGCTGGTGTCGATGCCCTCGGAGTCGAGGAACGTCGCGCTTCCGATCGTCACCCGGTGGCCGTCGACGGTCCCCAGGACGCCGCGCCCGACAGGCGAGTCGAAGTCGGTCACGTCCGGGATGGGCAGGCCTCGGTGGGTGGTGGCTTCGACGATGGCCATGGCGAGGGGGTGCTCGGAGGCGCGTTCGACGCCGGCGGCGATGCGCAGCAGTTCGTTGTCATCGCGGTCGCTGCCGGTGGTGACAATGCCGGTGACGGTGGGTCGGCCTTCGGTGAGTGTGCCGGTCTTGTCGACGACGAGGGTGTCCACCTTCTCCATGCGTTCGAGGGCTTCGGCGTTCTTGATCAGGACGCCCAGGCCGGCGCCGCGACCGACACCGACCATGATCGACATGGGGGTGGCCAGCCCGAGCGCGCAGGGGCAGGCGATGATCAGGACCGCCACGGCGACGATGAGGGCGTGGGCGAGCTTCGGGTCCGGCCCGACCAGGGCCCAAACGATGAACGCGACCACGGCGATGCCGATGACGGCAGGCACGAAGATGCCGGCCACCTTGTCGGCCATCCGCTGGATCGGGGCGCGGGAGCGTTGGGCATCGGCGACCATGGCAACGATGCGGGCGAGCATAGTGTCGCGTCCGACCTTGTCGGCGCGCATGACCAGGGCGCCGCTGCCGTTGATCGTGCCGCCGATGACGGTGTCGCCGCCGGTCTTGGTGACCGGCATCGACTCACCAGTCACGAGGGACTCATCGACGGCGGAGCGGCCATCCTCCACGGTTCCGTCGACCGGTACCGCCTCTCCGGGGCGGACCCGGAGGCGGTCACCGAGCTGGACGGTGTCGAGGGAGATCTCTTCGTCGTCACCGTCTGCGGTGATGCGGCGGGCGGTCTTGGGGCTGAGATCGAGCAGGGCTTTGATGGCGCCGGAGGTCTGCTCGCGGGCACGCAGCTCCAGGACCTGCCCCAGCAGGACCAAGGTGGTGATGACGGCGGCGGCTTCAAAGTAGACGTCGACGGTTCCCGCGTCGCCGCGGAAGGCGTCGGGGAAGATGCCGGGCGCCAGGGTTGCGATCACGCTGAACAGCCAGGCGATTCCGGTGCCCATCGCGATCAGGGTGAACATGTTGAGGTTGCGGGTGCGGGCCGAGGCCCAGCCGCGGACGAAGAACGGCCACCCGGCCCAGACCACGACGGGCGTGCCGAGCACCAGCTGCAGCCATACCGAGGCGCGGGCCGGGATGAGGTTGTGCAGCCATGGGATGAAGTGGCGGCCCATCTCGAGGATGACGATCGGGATCGTCAGCGCGGTGGCGATCCAGAACCGGCGGGTCATGTCGGCCAGCTCGGGGCTGGGTCCGGTGTCGGCGGTGACGGTCACCGGTTCCAGGGCCATCCCGCAGATGGGGCACGACCCGGGACCGGGGCGGCGGATCTCCGGATGCATGGGGCAGGTCCACTCGCTGGCTTGAGCACCACCGTCGCCGTCGGGTGACGTCGTGGCGGGCTCGGCCTGCCTGGAGGTGGACCTGGTGTAGGCGGCGGGATCGGCCTGGAACCGGTCGCGGCAATGTGTGGAGCAGAAGTGATACTGCACGCCCTCGTGCTCGAATGTCAACGCGGTCGCGGGGTCGACCTGCATACCGCACACGGGATCCGTGACGACCTGTCCGGTCGCGGCTGGATGGTGGTGATGGCGGTGGTCCGTCACGGCTGATCCTCCTCCGAGAGAGGGTGTGCCGGTGCCCGTGCCGACAAGGGGTGGGTGAGGGCGGCTGACCCTCCGGGGATAAAGACCGCTGAGGCTGTCAAGGCGTTGGTGTCTCGAGGGAAACCCTTAGCTTCGAGCCTGTTTGGGGATCGCATGATCAGGTGCGCGTCGGGCATCCACCGCAAGATGCTGGGCGACTTGTTGGCGGCTGGCTCGTTCGCGGTGCCGCAAAACGTCCCGGTAAGCGCGAACGTCCGCGTGCTGCTCATTGTGATCCTTCTCGGTTGACGATCCATCAAGCATACCCCAGGAGGGTATCTGAGGTTTCCCGGTCGCGGGTGCTGGGACGTGGTGGATGCTCAACGATCTGCCGCGTCGAGGCAGGCGTGGGAGAAATTCGCTAGCTAGGCCATTGACCGTGGGACTGCTCGTCAGGAAGGGGTTCCGTTGGTGTTGCCGTGGTTCATCCACAGGATCATGGCGCCCATCATGGCTAGGCAGCCCAGGGCGTAGAGCAGGCCGCCGGCGCCGAGGGCGCCGGTGGCGATGAGCACGCCGACGACCACGAGCATGGGCAGGCACATGAGCCACATCATCCAGCCATGGCCGTGGCCGTGACCGTGACCAGGGGTCGGTGCCTCGGGTGTGGGTGCCTGGGTGGGGTGCGTGAACGGTGCGTAGTCGCTGGAGGGTGAGTGCTGGTTGTCCATCGTCGGTCTCCTTGAGGGGGTGGTCCCGGGGGCGGCTTGCCCTGCTGACTCCAGGCTCGTCGAGCGTTGTGCCGGTGGGGCTGCGGCTGGATGAAGGGTGGGTCAAGATCCCGCCGCCTCAGGAGACGAGGGTTTCGGCGGTTTCGCCCGCCTCGGTGATGCGCAGGACCTTTCCATCGACCACGACGATGATCTCGAGCTGGCCGTCGGTGCCGTGCTGGGCGAACAGCGCCTCGGCAGCGCCGATGCTCTTGGGATGAAGGGTCCACGTGGCACCGGCGTCGTTGCTGGTCGCCAAGTGCCCACCAGTGGTGGCGGTGACGATGGTCCGTTCGTCGGCCCATGCGACCAAGAGTGCGGCCTCCGGCGAGGCGAGCTTTCGCCAGGAACCGCCGTCATCACCGCTGATGAGCAGGCCGGCACTCGTCGTCGCCAGGAGCGTCCCGGAGGTGGGGGCGGCAGCCAGCGCCCGGGGCGGGGCAGCGATGGAGTGGGTCGTCCAGGTTCGCCGATCGGTCGAGGTGCGCAAGGCGCCGTCGAATCCGGTCACGCTCTTGGGCCCGACGGCGAGGGCGTGGAAGTCCGACTCTCCGCCTCGGGAGGCGACCTGCCAGGTGCGGCCGGCGTCGGTTGAGGTGAGGAGGCCAACCGGCTGGGGCAGGTCGACGCCGACCCCAGGGTGTCCGGAGGCGTAGTAGGTGCCGTCGGGGCCGACGGCGAAGCTCATCAGGTCGATGATCGGCCCGTTTTGGCGCAGCTCACCGTCGACCTGACGGAAGAGCCCCTCGTGGGTGGCCAGTAACAGCTCGTCCGTTTTGGGGTCACGGGCGACGGCATGGATGTGGGTGATCGCCACCGGCTGCTGCACCTCGGCAGGTGTCGCGAAGGTTGTCGGCGACGTGGTGGAGGGCGTGGTCGTCGTGGCGGTGAGCTTTGGAGCCGTGGTGGGGGTCGAGGTGCACGCAGCGAGAACGGCGAGGCCAAGGATGGCGGTGGCAGCAGCCGTGGTCCGCCGGAGTGGGATCGTCACTTGGTGTACTCCAGGGCGATCATCATGCCGGCCTCGGCGTGGTAGATGTTGTGGCAGTGGATCATCCAGTCGCCGGCGTTGTCGGCGTCGAGGTCGATCGCGAAGGACTGCATCGGTGCCATCAGGACGGTGTCCTTGCGTAGACCCGACGGCAGCGCGAACGTGTGGCCGTGCAGGTGCAGCGGGTGGGTCATCATCGTCATGTTGACGGCGTTGATCCGCAGCCGTTGCCCGGCCGTGACGGTGAGGGGCTCGTTCTTGCCGAACGGGGCCCCGTTGATGCCCCACCGGTAGGGCTTCATCGAGCCCTGGAGATTCAGGTCGACGGTCGCATCCGGTGCCTTGGTGGGCAGCTTCGCGGATTCGGCCGGCTGCAGTTGGGAACCGATCAGCACCTGCCCGGCGAACTCGGGTGGGGTGACATCCGCACCGGGTGCGCCGCCGCCCCCGGTGCGGACCAGGGCCATGGCCTGGCCGCCGCTGGCCTTGCCGAACGGCCTGGCCACCAGCGGGAACGCCCCGTCTTTGAGGGTGACGACCGCGTCGTAGCGTTCGCCCATCCCGATGTAGAAGGCGTCGACCTCGCTCGGCTGGACCGCATGCCCGTCGGTGTGCGTGATGGTCATCCGGTGCCCGCCCAACGCGACGGTGAAGATCGTGTCGGAGGCCGCGTTGATGATCCGCAGGCGGACCTTCTGGCTAGGTTTGGCGGTCAGGACCTCGGGATCGGTCGGCGGTCTGCCGTTGATCAGGAAGAACGGGTAGGTGACATCGCCGGCGTCGCCCCACGGCCCGGAGCCCATCGACATCCCACCCATCGACCCATGGTCCATCCCGCCCATGCCGCCCGAGGATGCGGTGCCGCCGTCGGCGATGAGCTTCTTGAGCACGGCGTCGGGGGTGGTGCCGGTGCCGTCGATCCAGTCGTCGAGGACGACGATCCACTCGGCGTCGTATCCGCCGGGCTCGTTCGGGTCGTCGACCACCATCGGTGCGTACAGGCCCCGGTCGAGCTGGACGCCGACATGCGGGTGGAAGAAGTAGGTGCCGGGGTCGGGGACCGTGAACTCGTACACGTACTTGGCGCCCGGCTTGACCGGGTCCTGGGTGAGACCGGGGACCCCGTCGGCGGCGTTGCGCAGTCGGATGCCGTGCCAGTGGATGGTGGTGTCCGCAGGCAGCTGGTTGTCCAGCGTGATCCGCAGGAAGTCGCCCGCTGTAGCGCGCACGAGGGGTCCGGGTGCGGCGTCTCCGTACGCCCAGGTCGACACCTGCCGTCCGCCCAGGTCAAGGGTCACCGGTTTGGCTGTGAGGGTCTTCTCAACCAGTTTCTGACCCGGGGTGGCAGAGACCGGGGCCGGGGCGCCGAACGCTCGGGACGGCATACCGGTCGAGCCGCCGGAAGACGTGCAGGCGGCCAGCGTCGCGGTCGTCGCGACCCCGAGAGTGCCGAGCAGCACGTTACGGCGGGAGAGCAGGGGCGAGGACATTGATGCCTTTCCGGGTCGGGTCGAGCAGACAGAGTCAGTGGCCGTCGACGATCAGACGGCGCCGCTGCTCGTACTCCTCCGGGGTGACCTCACCGCGGGCCAAGCCCTCCTTGAGCAAGGTCAACGGGTCCGGACGGTCACCGGCAGGGTTCGTCCGGTCACGTCCGGGAAGCAGCGCCCGGATGGCCAGGACGACGACGAGCCAGAACGCGAGCGTGCCACCCCCCATGACCCGCCCCCTCCCCCCCCCCCAGCCG
>JAKDLG010000064.1 GCA_030452985.1 Humibacillus sp. | reverse complement strand
GGGGGCCGCTTGGGGGCACCACGGCAAGGTCAGCCCGCGAAGAGGGACACGGCCTGCCCGACCGCGTCGGCGTCGGGCTCGGTGACCAGCACGCAGGTCACCCACGGCGCCGGAGGCGGGTCGGTGCGTCGCCAGGGGATCGCCACCACGGCGCCACGAGAGGCCAGCCCCGCCAGCACCTGTTCCTGCTCGACCGTGAGCGTCACGGACGACGGGTCGACCTCCACCCAACGTACGTCATCCGTGAACACCGGGCGTTGGAGGTCACTGCCGTGGGCGACGAGCACACCGAGGGACGAGGCGACGCCCTCGGCCAGGTAGCCTCGGGCGCGGTCCCACGTCGCGGGTGTCGAGCCGGCAGGGATCACGAGCACGACCGGGCCGCGACGACCCAGCCCGGCCAGCGTGCGTTCGACGACGACCTCGAGGCCTTGCCGCGATCGGCGCACGTCGCCGGGGCCTTCAGCGGCAGGCATGGCACGGCACACGACGGAGTACCGCTTCGTCAGGGCCGGGTCGCCCGTCGCGCGCAGGAGGTCGACGGGCTCCGGACCGACGGCAGAGCCGGACCCTTGGCTGGAGACCGGGTGCAGCCCGGTGTCGACGTGGGTGACCCCGCGGTCGATGGCACGTGCGAGCAGCGTGCGCAGGTGCTCGGTCCATGCTGCCGGTCCTGTGCCGTCCGGTGGGTCCGTGAAGTGCCGCGACGACAGCACGACGCGCGACACGAGCCCGACGGACGTCTCGATGACGGGCACCTGGGTCCCGACGGCGTCGACGTGCAGAGACAGCTCAGACATCAGGCGCTGCCACGGAACGGCCACCGGGTCGGCCACGCCGTCGAAGAGCGCCGACACCCGAACGTAGTCGCTGAGCGTGTCGACGGTCGCGCGGTAGGCCCGCACGTCGTTGGGCGAGCCCGCTGGCACGTGCAGCAGCTCGCCCAGGGTGCGGCGCAGCCACGGCGTGACGTGCTCGCGGTCGTAGGGGTCGGTGGCCTCCAGCGCCGCGCGCCGCAGGTCGGCAGCCAGGAAGACCTCGGCGCCGAGGCCTTCCGGAACCTGGTCGATGTCGATGCGTCCGTAGCGGTGACCCGAGGCGGCCATGGCGGCCATCAGGTCTTCGACGAGGTCGGAGTCGGCAACCGGGTTGTCGCCGGTCAGCCGGACGACGCGGTCGGCGTCGTCCAGGTCGTCCGTCGCCTGCACGAATCGTGCGAGCACGTCGTCGAGCGACCCCCGAACGACGGGGATGCCGACCGAGGCCAGGTGCGCGGCGATGCGGTCGTCGTAGCGTTCGGCACTCGTGGCCACGACGACCTCGTGACCGCTGCGGGCCGCGCGCCGGGCGACCAGCTCGACGAGCGGCATCCCGCCTATCGTCAGCAGGGCTTTCCCCGGCAGCCGGGAACTGTTCAGTCGCGACTGGATGACAACACGGGTACGGGGCACGGCAGTCCTTTCGGTTCTCGACGGCGGTGTCAGCGGCCGGGGGCGATGGTCAGGGAGTTGATCCGCAGCCCGATGACTGAGTCGGGTAGTCGACGGTCGTGGTCGGGACTGCTACGAAAGACGAGCGTCGACAGTCTTGCCGAGTTTGCCGGTACCATGACGGAGACGCGGGTCACCACTGCAGGGCTCGAGACCTGCCCGGGTGCCGCTGGAAAGACCACCTCGATGCCCTCCACCCCAGCAAGACCCACGCTGAGATGTCGAGGGAGTCGATTCGCCTCCAGATCGACCTGGTGGCGCTGGGCAGCAGGCGAACGCCGATGCCACCAGATGGCGCTCTCCGGGTCGAGAGCGAGCTCGATCTCGATGACGAGCGCTTGGCCGACGTTACCCGTCTCAAGGACCAGCACCGATTCGAAATGGCTGGCCCGACCGACGATGGCCCCGCCGCGAACAAAACCCTCAACCATTCTCACTACTGGGTCACGGCCCGACCTGATCTGACCTCTCCCAGCGACCGGCGTCTCGTCGTAGGTGGTCCGGAGCCCCGAGCCCGGGGCTCCCCGGGGGTGGTCACCGGCCAGAGCATGAGCGATCGCGAGGTCTCTGGACGTGTTGCTCAGATCCATTCGGGTCAGCACCGGCTCGGAACGCGACCACAGGCGTTGCACCGACGTGTACGCGGGATCCGCGTCATCCTCGACGTGGTTCATCGCCGTCGTCACCAGCTGGTGAAGAGCAGTGCCCTGACCGTGCTCCCGGTTGGGCACCAAGGGGGTTGTCACGTCGGCACCACTTCGATACAACCAGAGCCACAGGCGTGCCCGCCGGACCTGTTCGGGAGTCAGCAACGGGCGCCCGGCTGCAAGGTCGCGGACCGAGGAGCTCAGTGCGTCGACGTAGTCGGCCACTGTGTCGGTCCTGCGGCTGATGCCGAGATGACTCCACTCCGACCAGCCGGCTTGAAGAGCGGGCACGCCATAGGCGGGAGACTCCGAGCTGACGCTTCCGCGCACGGTGACAGCGAGGTCCGTAACGCTCCACAGCGCGTTCCGGCTGATGGCCAGACTGGGCCGGAACGCGAGGGGCCCGACATCCGCATGCACAGTGGCGAGATGCTCGAAGTGCTCGGTCCGGTCGTAGTTGACCTGGCTCGGGTGGTCGAGGAAGAGCCAGGAGACCGCGTCGTTGCGGGCTGCCATTGTAATCGTCTCCTCCAGCCAGGTGGCGAGATCGATGAAGGCCTCGTGATTGCCTTGCACGGCATCCGAGATGGCGTGGTTGAACACGGTGACGACCCGCTTGGAGGGATCGAGTCCGAGACGGTTCAGCGTGTAGCTGCGCAGAGCCTGACGTTCGTCGTTGCTGCGCAGGTCCAGCCGCGAGATCTCTCCACCGCTACGCCACCAGGACGGCCGGCCCAGGTTGGCCCTGGAGCGCCAGGCGGTCCACTCAGCACTCGGGCCCAGGACATCCCGGTGCTTCCAGAGCTGCTCGTCGAACATCTGCGCGATCTGGACGCTCAGTGCCCTCCGGAAGCCGTGCTCGTCGAGGTCGGTACCGGGGAACAGCGCGTAGGCCTTGAGGCCACCAGTCGCTTGCGCGTGCACGACCGGGACGCCGCTTGCCGTAGCAGCATCGATAGCGAGAGCCCATTGCCCGTAGTTGACGTGGCTCGTCACCAGCGCCACCGCAGGCTCGTGTGCAAACAGCGTGCGGTACAGACGATCCTCTGCGGCGACGAACCGTTCGATGCCGCGGATATCGTCGTCTGCGGTCGCCTGACCACGGCGCGGGACCCGCAGAATGCGTACGGACGTCGAGTCGGTCACCACCTGGAGCCGGTTCAGACCAGAAGCGTCCGCTGGTGGTGCCACGGGCACATCCGTACCGAGGATCCTGACGTGCGACACTCCTGCGCTGGTCTGTTCGGAGAGGAAGGCGACGTCGAGAACCTCGTCAGCTCCGTACGAGCGGGCGAGCTTGGTGAGTTGTTCGTGGTTGTAGCCATCCCAGATCCGACCCAGCCAGTGACGGTTGGGGCCCACGAGAGCGACCAGCCGTGCAGGGTGCAGGCGACGAAGGCCATTGGCCAGGGTCAAGGTGCGAAGTGCCAGTCGCAGATCCTGCATGAGCAGGTCGACCACGACGATCGGGCTGTCGTCGGTCGATGCAGGGAGCGCAGTTCGCCAGTGAACGGTTGCCGCCTCGCACATGGTGTCGAAACTCGGCCCGAAGGTGGGCAGATCGGTGGCAAGGGGACGTGGACGTGCCATCAGTGATCTATCTTTCCAGGTCGCTGCTGCGACTCGAGCACATCGACGACCCGCTGCCGACCTCGCCCGTCGATCAACTCTTGGCCCCTGTTGGCCAACGCCGCTCGCAACCGTGGGTTGGTCACCAGGTCTGTCAGTGCGCGCACGCCCGCCGAGCGTTGGACGGGGTCTGTGCGCAGCGCCGACAACGATCCGATCCCGATGGCGGCGCCAGCGGCGGTCACCGCGTCGTAGCCGACCACTTGGTTTTCGGTCACGCAGACCAACGCGGCGGGGAGACCGAGACAGAAGAACTCCCACACCGAGCTGCCGGAGGCGGTGACTGCAAGGTCACAGGTGATCGCCAGGACGGCAAGATCGTCAACCGGTGGAACCACCTCGATCGATTGGCCGGCGCCCATCTCAAGGACCCGCAGTCGTTGAGCGATCTCCGGGTGGGCGGCTACGGCGACCACCTCCACGGGTAGGCCGGTGGCCAGCAACATGGGTACGACCACGGGCGCAGCGGCATGCGCATCCGTTCCCCCGAACACGGCGAGGACGCGCAGCGGTGACCTCCTTCGAGGTGCCCCGTCGGTGGGTTGACGCCGCTGTTCCAGAATCTGGTCGCGGAAGAGTGCGTAGTCGAGGCCGGCGAGGAACGTGCCATGACGACCGACCCCGACGGCTGCTCCGAGGTTCTGGTCGAGCGCTACGTCGGCGTCCTGCCCAGCGCCGAAGGGACCGTCCGAGATCGCGAGGACCATGACTCCGCGGGCACGTATCAACTCTCCCGCACGCGGGTCGAGCTGGTAAACGTCCAGCACGACGGCCTCCAGTCCCAGGCCGACCACCACCTCCGCGAGCGCCTCTGGCTCATCGGGCGCCGCGATTACCGAGATACCTCGCGCAGCTACTTGTCTCTCAAGCCAGCCCAGTCCGCCCAGGTCACCGATGAGACTGACCTCAGCGCCGCGTGCCCGCAGCTCGTCGCCGAGCGCCAGGCATCGAACGACGTGACCGACCCCGATGGAGGGCCCGCCGTCACACCTGAGCCCGACGCGTTGGAGCATGCGCACAGTGTGCCCCAGCCAAAGTCAGCTGAGCGAAGACATGGGAACCCGGCGGCGCGCGCATCTACTGTTAGCCTCACCTGTGGCGCGTGCCCCGGCGGCGTCAGGTCGCCACGGCGCGTGCCCGTGGCCTCGCCTTTTGATTCCGGTCAATGACCAGGAGGTCACAGAGTTGAGCATTCTCGAGGGGTCCTCGATCCTCGTGACGGGCGGTACCGGCTCGTTCGGCAAGGCGTTCATCGGCGAGATCCTGGCCCGCCACCAGCCGGCCCGGGTCGTGATCTTCAGCCGCGACGAGCTCAAGCAGTACGAGGTTCGTCAGCACTTCGACGACGACCCCCGCCTGCGGTGGTTCATCGGCGACATCCGCGACCAGCACCGTCTCGACCGCGCCATGCACGGCGTCGACTACGTCGTGCATGCTGCCGCGCTCAAGCAGGTCGACACCGCCGAGTACAACCCGTGGGAGTTCGTCAAGACGAACGTCATCGGGTCGCAGAACGTGATCGAGGCCTCGATCGACGCCGGCGTCAAGAAGGTGGTCGCCCTGTCGACCGACAAGGCGAGCTCGCCGATCAACCTCTACGGTGCGACCAAGCTGACGGCCGACAAGCTGTTCATCACCGGCAACCACTACGCCGCCGCGTACCCGACCCGGTTCTGTGTCGTGCGCTACGGAAACGTCATGGGCTCGCGCGGTTCGGTGATCCCGTTCTTTCGCAAGCTGGCCAAGAAGGGCAGGTCGCTGCCCATCACCGACCTGAGGATGACCCGCTTCTTCATCACCCTGCCCCAAGCCGTGGCGTTCGTCACCGACTCCTTCGAGACGATGCAGGGCGGAGAGCTCTACGTCCCCCGCATCCCCTCGATGAAGATCACCGATCTGGCCCAGGCCGTGGCCCCGGGGGCCGAGATGCACGAGATCGGTCTGCGCCCGGGCGAGAAGCTGCACGAGGAGATGATCTCGGCCGAGGAGGGTCGCCGGGCCCTGCGCCTCGGCAGCCGCTACGTGCTCCAGCCCGACATGGCCTCCTGGGGCTACCGCGCCCCCGCAGAAGGGGTGCCCGTTCCCGCGGGGTTCCACTACACCTCCGACACGAACGACCAGTGGTTCAGCGGCGAGGAGATGGTCGCGATCCTCGAGAACGAGCAGTGAGATGATCCCGTACGGTCGGCAGTCGGTGAACGACGACGACATCGCGGCGGTAGCCGCGGTGCTGCGTGGCGACTGGCTGACCACGGGCCCGACGGTCTCGGAGTTCGAGCGGTCCCTCGAGCGGCTCACCGGGGCCCAACGCTGCGTGACCGTGACGAGCGGCACCGCGGCGCTCCACGTCGCGTACGCCGCCGCCGGGGTAGGCCCGGGCGACGAGGTCATCACCACCCCGATGACCTTCGTCGCCACGGCATCGAGTGCGCTGGCCCTCGGGGCGACGGTGCGGTTCGTCGACGTCGAGGAGGACACCGCCAACATCGACGCCGTGGCCGTGGCCGCGGCGGTGAGCGACCGCACCACGGTGATCGCCGGGGTCGACTATGCCGGTCACCCGATCGAGATCGACGCGATCAACGAGATAGCCTCTCGCGTCGGCGCACTCGTGGTCGAAGACGCTGCGCACTCGATCGGCTCGACCTACCGCGGTCGGGCCGTGGGCTCCCTGGCCGACCTGACCACGTTCTCCTTCTTCCCGACCAAGAACCTCACGACGGCCGAGGGCGGGGCGGTCGCCGCCCTTGACCCTGAGCTGGGTGCTCGCGCCCACCGTTTCCACAACATCGGACTGGTGCGCGACCCGGACCTGCTCAGACACCCCGACGAGGGTCCGTGGCACCAGGAGGTGCACGAGTGGGGCCTGAACTACCGGCTCCCCGACGTGCTCGCCGCTCTCGGGCTGAGCCAGCTCCGTCGTCTCTCGGCCTTCAAGGCGAGGCGCGCGGAGGTGTTCGCCAGATACCAGCAGGGACTGGGCGACGTCGACGGTATCCGGCTACCGACGGTGCGAGCGCACGTCGACCCGATCTGGCACCTGTACCCGCTGCGCGTGCTCGAGGACAGACGGCGTGCGGTGTTCGAGGCCATGCGCGCCGACGGCATAGGAGTACAGGTCAACTACCTCCCCGTCTATTGGCACCCGGTGTTCGAGGACCTCGGGATGCAGCGTGGGATGTGCCCGAACGCCGAGGCCTTCTACGCCGAGGAGCTCTCGCTGCCGATGCACGTCGAGCTCACCGACGACGACGTCGACCGGGTCATCGACTCGGTGACGCGGGCACTGCGAGGCTGAGGTCGTGCACCACGCGAACCACTTCTACGGCCACGCCCACATCATGGCCAGGTACGTCGGGCTCGAAGAGCCACCGCGCATCTGGGGGTACCTCCAGCACGGCTGGAACATGCACGACGGCTTCGCGGTCGGCACTGTCTTCGCCGAGGGCTACCCGAAGTTCGTCTGGTCGCAGGCGTGCTCGCGGCGAGGATGGGCGGTCGGCCTGCGCGACTACATGGTCGTCGGGTCGCCGTGGCTGTACCTGCTCGAGCTCGAACGGCAGCGGGAGTGGCTCGCTTCCGCGCCTCCGCGAGTGGGCACGATCGTCTACCCCTTCCACGGGTGGGAGGGACAGCAGGTCGTCGGGAGCCATGCGGCCTACGTCGAGCAGGTACGCGCGACCGAGGGAGACGTGCCCATCACGGTCTGTCTGCACTGGAACGAGTTCGACAACCCGAAGGTGCGACGCGAGTACGAGGATGCCGGTGTCCGCGTGATCACCCACGGCCAGCGGGGCTACCTCTGGCAAGACACCGACGTCGCGTTTCTCTACCGGCAGCTGCATGAGATCCGGAGTCACCGTCGGGTGGTGAGCAACCGGATGAGCAGCGCGATCCTCTACGCGGCGTCCGCCGGCGCCGACGTGGGCATCTACGGTGACCCGATGGAGCTCGAGGCCGATCACGCCGTGCTCGGGGGGGTCGGCAAGCCGCGCCGGATGTGGCCGCGGCTCCACCAGGTCGAAGCGCCTCGGGACCACGCGACGGATGTGGCGCTCACCGAGCTCGGGGCAGCCACCGTGCTGCTGCCGGAAGAGATCATCGACGTGTTCGGGTGGGGTCCCGAGATCGCCGTGCCGGGGCCGCCGCCGGCCGCGCCCTCCCTCGATGCGCGTGTTTCCTGGCGTCGTGGCAGCAGAGCTCGCCACCGGCTGGACAGCCACCGCGCTCCCGTTGAAGCTGAGCCGACCAGCGGGCTGGGGCTGGGCACGACGTTCCCTGACGACAGCCACGAAGAGCCCGCCTCGGCACCGGCGCCCCGACACGGTGCAGACGAGGGAGCGCCCGACGCGTTCCCGTCGTCGAGCCCGGACCCGGCACCGGACGAGACCGTGGCCAGGGTTCTCGACCATGGAGGCGCACCCTGACGAGTGGCTGACGCAGACGAGTGGCGTCGTCCCTGCGGTGACCGAAGGACGTCATATGCCCGGGTGTCACGCCGTGGACGAGACAGAACCGGCTGTTACGCTCACGAATGTCCGACCAGCGTCGCGGTCGTTCCGCGCCGACCACCGAAGGAGATACATGTCGGCCCCAGCCATGACGAACGCCCTCGAGGGTCTCGACGTCGACAGGTTCTGGGAACGGGGTTATGCCATCCTTCACGGGGTCTATACCCCGGAGGAGATCGGAGCTCTGCGTGAGGCGGCCTACGCCTCGAAGGGGTACGGCGGCGATCTGCTCGCCAACCCCCGGTTGCGCAGCGTGCTCACCGACGGGCGGATGGTGGCTGTGGCCCGTAAGCTGCTCGGCACCGACGAGCTGATCTACACCGGCGACAGCTCCTTCACCATCAACGGGACTCAGAAGGGCTGGCACAAGGACAACACCGACCGCATCGACCCCGAGGCGCCCGACTGGGCCAGCCAGTACACGCAGCTGAGGTTCGGTATCTACTGCCAGGACCACGCCGAGCACACCGGCGGGCTCAACCTGCGCATCGGCTCCCACGAGATCCGCAACACCAGCGAGGGCGAGGTGCTCTACGTCAAGACCACGCCGGGCGACCTCGCGGTGTGGAGCATGCGGATCACCCACTCGGGCAACGGGATGCTGCTGAAGGATCCCGAGGCTCCCTATCCGTTGCCCAACGAGCACGACAGGTTCGCGCCCGAGGACGTCACCGACGCCGACGGGGACCGGATCGCGGTCTTCGCCCACATCGGGGCAGACGACTCCCACGGAAAGCGCTACGCCGACTACACCAAGACGCGGACCTACCTGGTGAACGCCTGGCGGAAGCGTCCGTACGACGACGCTGCCCGCGCGGCCGCAGCCGAGGCCGGCCTGACGCTGCGTGACCTGCCCGCGGAAGTGATGGACGACTCGAACGCCGGGCTCAGCGAGCTGTGGGCTCCGTTCCCTTATGCCGGCCAGAAGCTGAAGCCCGCGGCGCCTGGGACGGCACCGGCAGTTGCGTCGGCAGCCCCGGCAGCGCCCCAACCCGTCGCCGAGAAGACGGGTTCGAGCGCTGCGGTGGACACGGCCAAGGCCACTCTGCGCCGAGCGGCCAAGGCGGCCCGCGGCGGTGCCAGAGGCGTGCGTGACGGGTGGCGCGCAGGTCGCCAGTGAGACCTCGAGCCGGCTACAGAACCGGCTGTCCTGGTCCCACCCCCCGCGCGGTGTCGGAGAAGCGCTGGTCGTTGAAGGGAATTGCGCTGGACGGTGTTGGCGTGGGGCCCACATGGACAATTCGCGGTCACCGAACGGCCCCGTGCGCCGGTGCGACCGTGGCCGTCGGCACGTCCTGCCGCCGCGTTACGCTGCTGCTTTGCCGTATCCGGCCGACCGCTAGTTCGAAAGT
Source organism: Humibacillus sp. (assembly GCA_030452985.1). Lineage (GTDB taxonomy): Bacteria > Actinomycetota > Actinomycetes > Actinomycetales > Dermatophilaceae > DSM-29435. Next base: position 16,601 of record JAKDLG010000064.1, on the reverse strand, counting down.
GGAGCAGTCATGCAGCCGAAGGTGAGTGTGATCATCAGTGTGTACAACCCCGGTGCGAACATCGACCTGTTGATCCACAGCCTGGCAGCACAGACCCTCGTCGCCGATCAGTTCGAAGTGCTCTTCATCGACGACGGCTCCACGGACGGCACCGGCGAGCGGCTACACGCCGTTGTGGCGACCCACCCGACCTGGTCGGTGAAGACGATCCCAAACTCAGGCTGGCCGGGTCGGCCTCGCAACGTCGGCACCGACCTGGCCACGGGCGAGTACGTGTTCTTCGCAGACCACGACGACGAGTTTCTGCCCGAGGCGCTCGAGCGGATGTACGCATTGGGGCACGCGAACGGGTCGGACATCGTCTATCCGAAGCTGGTTCGGGTCGGACGTCCGACGCCCTACTGGAACCTGGCTCACCGAACGATGGCGGTCGCCGACCCGCTGGGCGAGGTCCTCGGATCACGCACGGTGCACAAGATGTACCGGCGCCAGTTCCTTCAGGACTGCGGGGCGCGGTTCCCGGAGGGACCGGTGCGCCTGGAAGATCACAACTTCACCTCCCAGGTCATTCCCCACGCAGGCGTGATATCCGTGGTTGCCGACTACCCGTGCTACAAGTGGATCCACCGCAGCGACGGTTCGAACAACTCCACAACCGCATCCGAGGCTCACACCTACTGGGGCTACTACACCGAGGTCGTCCGTGTGGCGGAGCGAACGGCCGGTCCGGGACCTTTGCTCGACAGGATCCGCGTCGTTGCGATGCTGCAGGCCTTCTCGAGGTTGTCTCCCACTGCATACCTCAAGCGCTCGGACGAAGCCCGCCAACTACTCTTTGCTGCGGTCCACGCCTATGTCGTGGAACAGTTTGCGCCCGAGCTGGACCCGCTGTTGCCGTCGCTCAAGCGGATGCGTGTCAAAGCGCTCCGCTCGGGGGACCGCGCTGGATTCGAAGCCATCCAACGGCAGCGTACCCAGATCACCTTTCACGTCGGCTTGGCCGAGCTACGGTGGGACGACAGTCGGCTGCACCTCGCCCTCAAGGTCACGATGGACGACCAGGCGGGCGCGCCCTTCGAGCTCGAGCGTCAGGGCGAGCACCTGTTGGTCCCTGCGGTCGCGGGAAGCGCCGACGCAGGCCCTGCCGAAGCCAGGATGCTGCTTCCCGAGGACCTCGGTACGGCTGAGGTGACGGTCAGGAACCGCCGCACCGGGGTCGAATGGCCGGTGGCCACCACATGTCGCTTCGAGCCGGTCACGGTAGGCAAGGGCGTTGCTCTGAGTCTGCACGCGGAGGCCGACGTCAACCTCGCTCACGGCTTCTTCGGCGCGCCCCTCGAGGACGGGACATGGTCGCTCGCCGTGCGCGCGCAGTTCCTCGGCGAGTCACTCACTATTGCGGTTCCGGCGACCCCGGGAGTGGGCCTCTCGGCCGTGGCACAGGCCGCCCCCGGGAGGAACGCCGTCGTGCTCCGCACGGGCCAGGACAAGCTGGTTCTACGCGTGTCCGCGGACGTCGACGATGTGAAGGTTGACCCAGAGTCGCCCAGCGTGAAGCAGGCGCGCTGGTGCGACGGCAAGCTCATCCTGGAGCTCAGCATCCCCAGCGGATTCAACGTGCAACGTATCGCCGCGCGCACCCGTGGGCAACAGGTCAGTCACAGCGTCTCGTTGCACGACGGCACGGCCTCGATCACGATCGGCTCGACTGCCCCGGGTGACATCCTCGACTTCTACTTCGACGCCGGAACGCCTCAGCATCCGGAGCACGAGCGACGGCTCATGTTCGGTGACGGGGAGGTCGTCAACCAAGCGCAGTACCGCGCGTACCGCACGCAGCACGGTGCCTTCTCGGTCAAGCACGTGCGCAATCCCACGAAGACCTCCACCACCCTTCTCGGAGTGTCGGCGTTGGCCCCGCGCTGGATACGGCGAGCACGCCGCTCGTGGCGTGAGCGATCACGCGGATAGCGGTCGTCAGGGATCTGCACGGATCGTCGAGGGCTGTAGCGCAGCGCGCGACGGACACGGATGAGGCACGCCAGTCTCAGACGAGATCCCAGCTCATCGGGGTGCCGCGCGAGACATCCGCGGTGAACCGTCTGCCCTCGAGCATCGAGAAGGTGTCGGGGGCCAGACCGTTCGACGGTCGGATCGAGCGCACGTTCGTCGCCGAGACCGCGTCGCCCGCCACGACGTCCTCGACGACGAACAGGGAGCGGCGGAAGCGCAGGCCTTCGCGCTCGGACTCGCGAGCGCCGATGCGCGGCCGGCCCAGGGCCTGCCACGCCACGCGGGTCTCCGTCACCAGCGCGGCCAGCTCGGGGGGCTCGAGCGAGAAGTCGCTGTCGACTCCGCCGTCATCGCGCGAGAGGGTCACGTGCTTCTCGACGAGCACGGCGCCGAAGGCGATCGACGCGACTGCCGCGCCGATGCCCATGGTGTGGTCGGAGAGGCCGATCGGAGCATCGAAGGCCTCGGCCATCACCGGGATACCGCGCAGGTTCGACGACGACGGGTCGGCCGGGTACGAGGCGGTGCAGGAGAGCACGATGACCTGCTCGTTGCCCGTACCGCGCGCCGCCTGAACCGCGGCATGGATCTCACCGACGGAGGCCATGCCGGTGGAGATGATGATCGGCTTGCCGGTGGCGGCCGCCAGCCGGATCAGCGGGAGGTCGACGATCTCGGACGAGGCGATCTTGTAGGCCGGCACGTCGAGGCTCTCGAGGAACTCGACGGCGCTGGGGTCGAAGGGGCTGGAGAACGCGAGCAGCCCGAGCTCGCGGGCGAGGCCGAAGATCGGCGCGTGCCACTCCCAGGGCGTGTGGGCCTCCTCGTAGAGGTCGTGCAGTCGGCGCCCGCCCCAGAGTGGGTGGTCGTCGCTCAGCCGGAAATCGGGGGTGTCGACGTCGAGCGTGATGGTGTCGGCCGTGTAGGTCTGCAGCTTGATGGCGTGGGCGCCGGCAGCGGCAGCAGCGCGAACGATCGCGAGCGCCTTGTCGAGCGAACCGTCGTGATTGCCGGACATCTCGGCGATGATGAACGGCTCGGCGTCGGCGCCGACCGGCACCCCACCGATCCGGATCGTCGCTCGCCGGCCGCTGTCGGGCGTAGTCGGTGTCGTCGGTGTGGTCGCTGTCATCTCTTCGTCCTCTCGCTGCTGCTTCGGGTGGCCCGCACGTGCCACACGGCCACCTCCTGGCCCCCGACATCGCGCACCTCCCGTGCGACCTCCTCGAAGCCGTTACGACGGTTGAACCGCCGTACCGCCTCGTTGGCCTCGAGCACCTCGCCCTCGAGGGTCTCGAGTCCGAGCTCGTCGAAGGCGAAGCGCTTGGCCTGGCGCTGGATCTCGATCCAGGCCGGCAGCAGCTCGCCACGCGCGCTCAGGCCCTCGTTGTCGAGGTAGTAGCCCCACCACGCCGAACGGGCCTGCGCGTCGAGGTCGAAGAACGTGACCACCCCGGACGGCACGTCGTGCCGCACGTAGAGGAAAACCTGGCGCGTCGGGTCGGTCTGGGTGCGCTGCCACCACGCGTCGTGCTCGGCGACCGTGATCTCATGCTGGGTGAGCGACATCTCACGTACCTGAGGGTGGTTGCGCCAGGCGAGCAGGCGGTCGCGGTCGTCGTCGGTTGCGGGGCGGAGCATGGGCGGTGGCCTCCGAAGCGGCCGGTAGCTCTGACGGCCGAGAGTCGATGTCGCGTTCGCTTGCTAAACTACCCGACGGCAGCACCCCCACGACACGAGGGAACGATGAGCACCCTGAGCCGCGACCAGATTCGGGCAATGATGGCGGAAGTCCTTGCGGCGCAAGGAAAGCAGATGCCAGGCGACGACCAGGCGAACCTCGAGGAAATCGGGTTCCGCTCGCTCGACTTCTCTGAGCTCGCCCTGCGCGTCGAGGACGAGATCGACGAGGAGCTGAACTTCGACGCACCACAGCTTCGGCAGATCGCTACCGTCTCCGACGTGTTGGACTTTCTCGAGCAGCTGCAGGCCGCGTGACCCCTGCCACGGCTGGGGGCGGTGACCGGCCGGGTGTGGGTCAGGGCGCCAGTCGCGTGATGACCCGCGGCTTCGACGGTACCTGGGAACAGCTCGCTGACCTGCCGCTGCCGGCCGCGGCAGCGGTGTCGGTGCTCGACAATCTTCAAGCGATCCGCGCGGTCTGGTCTGCGGCCCGCGACGACGGTGAGCTGCTCGTCGCGTCGCGCACCCGGCTCACCGCAGAGCTGCGCGACGAGCTGCGCGCGGCCGGGTTGGCGGTGGTCGACCTGACGCCCGACGGCGATTCGAACGACGATCCGGGCGGGGGAGTGGGCGAGCGGGTCATCGTGGCGGAGGCGACCGCCGCGCGGTCGCCCTCCCCCGGGCGCGTCTGGCTGCTCACGAGCGGGAGCACGGGTCGGCCGAAGCGGGTGGCGCACACGCTCGACTCCCTGACGACGGTGACCGGGGCCCAGCCGCCCCGCACCTGGCTGTGCCCTTATGCGCACGGCGCCTACGCCTGGTGGCAGGTCGTGACGCTGTCACTGCGCCACCCCGGCCAGGATGTGCTGTTCGTCGAGCCCGACGAGCTGGAGAGCTGGCCGGCCCGGGCGCTGGAGGTCGGGGTGACCGCCGTGTCCGGTACGCCGACGTTCTGGCGTCAGGCCCTCTACCGTGACCCCGACGCCGTGGCCGCCCTGCCGCTGGAGCAGGTGACCCTCGGGGGCGAACCCGTCGACCAGGCCATCCTGAGCCGGCTGTCGGAGCTGTTTCCCTCGGCCCGGGTCAGCTGGATCTACGCCTCGAGCGAGGCTGGTGCCTCGATAGCGGTCCATGACGGTCAGGCCGGCTTTCCCCGCGAGTGGCTGGGTCGTGCCGCACCGGGGCGGGCCACGCTGTCGGTGGTCGACGGTGAGCTGCTCATCGAGTCGCCGCGACGTGGGCAGGGCGTGGCGGAGGTGCTGAGCACCGGCGACCGGGCCGAGGTGGTCGACGGACGGGTGCTCATCACCGGCCGCACGGCGTCCGATGAGATCAACGTCGGTGGCGCCAAGGCGTCGGCCGCCGCGGTGCGTGACGTGCTCCAGGCGCATCCCGCGGTCGTGTGGGCCGCCGTTCGTGGCCGCCGGGCCCCCATCGTCGGCCGGATCGTCACCGCCGATGTCGTGCTCTCGGGCGAGGCAACGGCCGCCCAGCTCACCGCCTGGTGCGCTGACCGCCTACCCGACTACGCCGTGCCCCGGCGGCTACGGTTCCTCGACCAGATCCCGATCAAGGAGAGCCTGAAGAGCGATGTCTGATACCACTGCACCCATCGGCGCCGCCACCGTCGTCGTCGTCTCGGGGGGCTCTCGCGGTCTGGGGCTCGCCATCGTCGACGACATTCTCGCCACCGGCGCGAGCGTCGCTGTGTTCGCGCGAACCCTCACTCCCGAGCTGGAGGCGCTGGGGAGCGCCCACCCCGATCGGGTGCATGCCGCATCGGTCGACGCCACCGACCGTCAGGCCGTCGGCGCCTTCCTCAAGGCGGCGGAGGCGCGGCTGGGGCCGATCGACGCGCTCGTCAACAACGCTGCGATCGGCCAGGACAGCCTGCACGTGCACACCTCGCCCGACGACATCGCCCGAATCATCGAGACCAACCTCACCGCGCCCCTGCTGCTGGTGCGGGCCGTGCTGCGCCGCATCCTGGCCAAGGGCAACCGGGGCCGCATCGTGATGGTCACCTCGGTCTGTGCCCAGCGCGGCTACTCGGGCCTCGTGGCCTACTCCGCCACCAAGGGCGGGCTCGACAGCGCGATGCGCACGCTCGCCCGCGAGTTGCACGGGCGCGCGCTCGTCAACAGCGTCGCCCCCGGGTTCTTCGCCTCCGAGATGAGCTCGGTGCTCGGCCAGACCCAGCTCGACACCATCACCCGTCGCACGCCATCGGGCCGCCTGGTGGAACCGCAGAACATCGTGCCCGTCGTGCATACGCTGCTCTTCGACGACACCAACATCAACGGACAGGTCATCACCGTCGACGGTGGCGGCAGCATCTGAGCTGTCGTGCCTGCCGACCGTGCCACCTCGGATGCCGGACCCACCGAAGGTGCGGACGCGCGGCGGCCCGGTGGCGGGCAGGGGGTGACCGGTTCGCCGGCCGAGTGGCTGGAACAGGCGGCGTCGGCGCAGCCGGCCGACTTCACGACCCCCGGTGCGCCGCATGCGTGTACCCAGCGGACCCACAGCCGGCTCGCCGACGGCAGGCTGCTCTGCTGGCGCCCGTCGGGGTCGACCGGCCTCCACCTCGCCATCGACGCCGAGATCACCGGCCAACCCGTGCCGCGGGCTCTCGCGCGGCGAGCCGCGACCGACGACCCGCTCGAGTTCTGGCCCCTCTGGACCCGCGCCGAGGTGCGGGCGAAGCTGCACGGCATCCCGATCATCCACTGGCTGGGGCTGGTCGACTGGTCGGCCGACGGCGACCTCGACGCCCCTCTCGACATCGTGACGGTGGTGGGGGCGAGCGTGGTGTTGTCCTACGGGGTGCGGGAACCTCGAGGGGCCGCGATCACTTGAGCATCCGTTGGGCCAGCCTCCGCGCCCGGGTCATGGCCTCGGGAGGGAGCACGTCGTTGGCCGTCGTCTTCGCGACCGTCACCGCCTTGGCGGTGGCGGCCCGGCGCGGAGCCCGGATCACCTGCACGGTGCGATACGTGAGGGTGCCCTCGTACGACTCGATGATGCGCTCGAGCCTTTTGATGTAGCGGTCGCGGTGGCGCAGGGTGCCCTCGAGCCACTCCACCTGACCCTCCTTCTCGCGCAGGGTCCGAGCCTGCGCGCGGTCGTGCGCCAGCAGCTCCCGGTATCCCACCGCGTCACGCACCGGCAGGTCACGGGCGAAGCGTCCGCGATCGAGGTTGACCTCGGTCAGCTCGTCGGCGTGGTCGGGCAGGCCCTGTAGCAAGGCCTCCATCTCACCCTCGATCCGGGCGACTCGCCCCACCATCCGAGGGGACACACTCACCCCGACCATGGCCGCGAGCGTCACGGTGAGCTCGTCGGGCGTCGTGGCCGCCCGCCATGGGTGCACGGCGGCGCTGGCGAGCAGTCGTCGCGCGAAGTCTCGCAGGCCGCGCACGAGGGCCTCCTCGCTCGTCACCGTCGACGAGAACCGCCACGAGGCATCGGCGAGGTGCAGCTCGCCGCCGCCGTCGACGAGCACGTTGGCAGGGGTGGCGAACACCCGGGTGGCGACCGCAGCCTTCCATTGCGACTCGCGGCGGATCCATTCGGCGTAGCGGCTCACGGCACTACGCACTGCAGTGTGGTTGCGGGCCGCGCAGGCCTCGCGCATCACGACCTCGAGAACCTGCCCGGGCGGGGCCTGGCTCTCGAGCGAACGAACCAGGGGGCCCTCGCTTCGCTCGTCGTCACCCGCCCGGTCGGCCCAGGCCCGGTGCCGACCACCCTCGGAGTCGACGACCGAGAGCACCTGCCATCGGCTGTCGGGCTCGAGGTCGACGAGCAGGGGAAAGCCGTGCGTCGGGTCGGTCACGGGGTGGTGGTCACGGCAAGCCACGACCAGCCAGGCCGGGGCGAGCTCGTCGAGCAGGCTGGCTTCGACCACTCGGCGCAGGGTGGTGCGGGGGTCGCGCAGCACCGGGCCGTCAGCGAGGAGGCGGTCGAGCGATCCGCCCCCGGCGGCCGCTACCCGTTCGCGCAGGCCGGTGTCGCCCGGGGCGGACTCGTGCACGAGCACCCGGTGGCTGGCGAGGGAGGGCAGGGCCGCGTACGACACGACCGGCACGAGCCCGTGATCGGTCAGGAGGGCGGGGCGCTCGTGCGCGAAGAGGTGGCGGTTGTCGAAGCCTTCGGCGCCGACGTACCAGCCCTCGTCGGAGTCCAGCAGCGGGTCGGGGCGGCCGGAGACGAGGTCGTCGAGCCCGAGCTGGTTGGCGAGGTCGAAGGCGAGCACGCCGCCCGGCCGGAGCAGGCCCGACAGGCGGCCCACCACCGCGTCGGTTCGCAGGCCCACCGAGTCGGGCCCCAGCAGCCGCTCCGGGCCGCCGAGCGCGACGACGAGGTCGTACTCGTGGTCGGCCTCGAAGGCGTCGATCCCGCCGCAGTAGAGGCGCACGCCGTCGCGCAGCCCGGCCAGGTCGCTGATGCGTCGGACATCTGGCAATGCGCGCACCAGCACGTCGACGTGCTCCGCCGACGGCATCGAGGCCACGAGCAGGGCGGCCCGGGGCCCCGCGAGCAGCACCCGGGCGGGGGAGCGGGCGAGCAGCGGCCCGAGCACCTCCAACACGCCGAGGGGAGTCGGCGCCGAGTCGAGGTCGGATCCCTCGATCTGGTGCCCCCTCAGCACCCGCGCACCCGAGACCTCGTCGTGCGTCTGCTGATCAGTGCTCACCTGACGTCCTCCTGGCTGTCATCATGCGTCCAGTCAGCCGTCAGAAGATGGCCGATGTTGCGGCAATACAATCATCATGGTGCTCCCGTCCCGGTGACGCCATGACGAGCCCGCCTTGGTCACTGCCACGAGGAGCACCGATGTCGCCCCCGCCCCAGGTCGCTGCGGTCGTACTCTCGATGGGCAACCGCCCGCTCGAGCTGTCTCGTGCCATCGAGAGCCTGCTCGACCAGGAGGGAGTCGACCTCGATGTCGTGGTGGTCGGAAACGGCTGGGAGCCGGCCGGTCTGCCAGACGTCGTTCGCACCGTTCACCTGCCCGAGAACGTCGGGATCCCCGAGGGCCGCAACGTGGGGGCGCGCGAGAGCCGGGGTGAGCTCATCTTCTTCTACGACGACGACGCCGCCCTGCCGACGACAGACGTGCTCGCCCGCCTCGTGGCCGAGTTCGACAGGGACCCTCGCGTCGCCCTCGTTCAGCCTCGTGGCGTCGACCCGAGCGGTCTGCCGAGCCCGCGGCGCTGGGTGCCCAGGCTGCGCACCGGCGACGGTGGACGAGACGGGGACGTCGTCGTCTTCTGGGAAGCGGTGTGCGTGATGCGTCGCTCGGCCTTCGAGGCGGTGGGCGGGTGGCCGGGGCACTTCTGGTACGGGCACGAGGGGATCGACCTCGCTTTCCGGCTCGTCGACGCCGGTTGGCGTCTCGTCTACCGGCCTGACGTGGTGGTCAACCACCCCGCCACCTCGCCGGCCCGGCACGCCGTCTTCTACCGGATGAACGCCCGCAACCGCGTGTGGGTCGCCAAACGCAACCTGCCCCATCCGGTGGCTGAGGTCTACGTCGCCGTCTGGTCGGGAATCACGGTCCTGCGCGTACGAGACCGGGAGAACCTCGCCACCTGGTTCCGAGGCCTGGTCGAAGGAGTGCGCACGGATGCCGGCGAGCGGCGCCCGATGTCGTGGTCGACCGTCGCCCGCCTGACCCGGGCCGGCCGGCCCCCGGTCGTCTGAGGCCGGGAACCCATGATGCGCAGATACGTCGACGTGGTGCTCACCGGGGTGCAGTCCCTCACGCATCTGGTGTACGCGAGCTCCTACCTGCGCCATCGACTGAATACCGACGACGCGATCGACGGCATCCGCCTGTTCGTAGCGCCTACGCCGGAGCTGCTCGCGAAGTTCTCGGAGGCGGAGGTGCGCGGGCTGCTCCCCGCCGACGAGCGGCTGACCACGATCATCGTCCAGCCCGGCACGCCGTGGTGGCGGGGCTTGTCGGTCGACTGCGTGCTGCTCTCCATCGGCGCGCCCGGCACCCGCGCCCTGACGAGGTTGCTCCGGGCCCGCAGGGGTCGCAAACCCCTCGTCGTCGTCGTCGACGAGGGCATCGGCTCGTACGGCAACTGGCGCAGCCGGCGAGCGGCCTACCGGCGCAAGGGTGGGCGCGAACCCGAGGTGTCACTACGGGCTGCGGCGGTGGCCGGCGCCAACGCGGTCGTTCCCGACGTGCGGTGGTCGCTCTACCGACGCACCGGCGGTCGGTGGTTCGTCGACCCCGTCGTGGCGGCCGAGTTCAGGCTCCACCTCGACGATCAGCAGCTCGAACGGCCCTCGGTGGTGTACCTGACGCAGCCCTGGGTGAAGCTTGGCGTCATGACCGTGCCCGAGCACGCCCGGCACCTCGCCCACCTGCGGGCCGAATGCGAGCGGCAGGGGTTCGCGTTCGGGGTGCGGCCGCACCCGCTCGACGACCCCGACCTCTACCGAGACCAGTGGGTCATGATGAAGCGCTCAGCCGCCGAGTTCGACCGGCGCATCGCGCAGGCGAGCCTGGTCATCGGTGGAAGCAGCACGGCGCTGCTCAACATCCGGGCCCTGCACGGTAGCCGTGTCATGCGCATCGGGACCCCAGGCCTCGCGGGGCTCGACCGCACGCTGAGTGCGCGTCAGCGGTCCCTGCTCGACGCGGTGCTGCCGCCGGCCGTCGACGTCGACCAGGTCCGCTCCATGCTGGCCAAGGGCTGAGGCCGCAGCGCTCGAGGGACGTCTCAGCGCAGCTGCCACACCGTGATCGCTCCGTGGGTGTACCGGCGGTCGGCCAGCGCGTCGAGCCGGTTCGAGACCGGCTCTCCAGGCCGTCGCTCGCCGACGAGCCAGGTCACTCCCATGCGCTGAAGCCGGCCCAGCACCGTGGCGGTCGGGGCGGTGAACGCGGACTGGTTCAGGGCGAGCAGCGCGGAGTCGTCGTGGCCGGAGCCCCCCGCCGCCGCGCGTTCCGGCACATAGCCCCACGACTCGATAAGCACTCGGCGACCGCCCAGGCCCGAGATCCAGTACTGCCTCGAATCGCACCCCGGTGCCGGTGCCGGGAGGCAGTGGACGTTCGTGGCCAGCACGGCATCCTGGGGCACGTGGTGCGCCAGCCAGAGCGCCGTCGTGGTCTCGTCGAGCACGGCCGGGCTGCGGTCTGGCGCCGCGACCGCCGAATCGGCGCCGGCGGTCGCGACCTCCAGAACACCGGAACCGAGCACGGGCGAGAGCACGACCGCGACAAGCAGGGCGGCGGGCCAGCGAGGTCGCCCCCGGATGCGGTTCCGGCGAGCGAGGTTCAGGCTCACGGCCCCGACGACGGCGGAACCAACGACGCCGACGACGGTGACGAAGCCGACGAGAACGACCATGAGGTCGTGGTCACCGAGCGGTCCCGACGATGCGTGGGACCAGGCCCCGAGGGCGATGGTCGACAAGGCCCCGAGCGCCATCACGCGGACCACCGTGCGTGACCCCAACCCGGAGGAGTCGAGACCCTCGGCCAACGACCACATCCACAGCGCCGACCCCACCGGAATCGTCGTGTGCAGAAAGTAGTACTCGCTGTAACCCGGGTGCCCGATGGTGAGGAACGGCACGAACGAGGCCAGGCAGGTGCCCGCCAGCAACCAGGCGGCTGGGTCGTCACGTAACCGCCGTTGCAGGAGGGGAAGCACGAACGCCAGCGACCGCAGGGACACGAGCAGCACGGCCAGCACCAGGGCGACGAACAGCAGGGGCCCGGGGCCGGGGCCGGCGAACAGACCGACCGGGAGCAGGGTGTCCAACCGGGGCTGCTCCGTCACGAGCTGCCGGTAGGGCGTCAGGAGCGTCAGGCTGGAGAAGAGCTGGAGGTCGCTGCCGCTGTCGCCCCCGTTGACGAGCAGGAGCGCGGCGCCCGTCAGCGCGGTGCCCGAGACCGGCAGGGCCAGTAGCAGCATCCGTCGGCGACGCTGAAGCATCGACACGACGAGCACCAACGCCAGCCCGCCCACGACCACCGGCAGGGCCGACGCCTTCGCGCCGGTGCAGGCGAGCGCTCCGAGCAGCGCCACCATGAGAGCGCCGCGACGCATCCCGCGACCGGCCGGCGCGCCGCGCACGACGTCGACCAGAGCGTTGAGGGTCAGCAACACGACCGGATAGGCGAACAGCTGCGAGGGCGAGTTGCCGCTCAGATGATCGAGCCGCGGGAGGATCTCGGGCCAGAACGGCACGGTCACCATCGGGACCGAGATCCAGGCGGCGCCGGCGGCCGCCCAGGGGCGAGAGGACACCTTCATCGTCAGGGCCGCCGTGAGCACGACGAAGAGCACCCCGAACGGAAGAACCCAGAGCCGCAGCATGATCGTGGGCACGTCGATGCCGGTCATGAGAGAGGTCAGAGCGAGGTGGGCGTTGGAGAACCAGTGGTAGCGCAGGAGCCCGGCGTCGACCAGCTGCGGCGTCTCGAGGGGAAAGGCACGTACGGCCTCGTTCGACAGACCCAGGTGCCAGAGCAGATCGGGGTAGTAGGCCAGATCGGTGGGCGGCAACTCGGACACCGACACGAAGGCGACGTTGAGCTGCCACGCGGCAGCCGCGGCAGCCAGGGCGACGAAGACCGACGGGCCGGCCGCCCAACGAGCGGTCGGTACCTCAAGGACTCGACGGCGCGGGCCGCGTCGAACGAGGCAGAACAGGGTGACGGCGGGCCAGAGCCAGAGCAGGCCTCGCAGGTTGAGCAGGCTCGTGAGCATCCAGGCCGGCAGCCCGAGCGCCAGGCCGGTGGCCGAGCCCAGCGCCAGGTCTTCGAGCCACGAGCCCTGTGTTCCCCGGAGGCTCTTGTGCACCACGGTTCCGGGGAGCACGACGCCGAAGACGGCGAAGGCGCCGTAGATCGCGAGGTCACCAACTGGAGTTTCGGCGCCGACGAGCAGGGCTGCTCCACCGCCGACCAGCGCTGCACAGCAGGCCCACACGGCCACCTGGGCCCCCCGCGGCCGACGAGGCCCGGGAGTCACGGTGGTTGGGGTCAGAGATGGCACGCGCCTCAGGTTAGGCGAGTCGCTGACGGCCGCTGGGCGAGGAGCTGCGCGCTGCCGATCAGCGGATGCGGCGGTCCAGTCCACGTAACACCCTCGACGCCTCACGCCGCCAGAGGGGCCGCGGTGGTGCCGAAGGTGCCTTCGACGTCTGAGCCTTCACGGCACGTGAGGCAGGTCTCGGCGAATTTCCTTTGGGCGCTGAGGCGTTCGCCGGCCACGGCCTGGTGATCGGGATCTGGGGCGGAGCTACCTTCGACATCGCCGAGATCTGAGCCGCCGTCGCCTCTCGCATGCCGGGGAAGCCTTCGTCTCGCGTCACGCCCGACTCACGAGCCGACCGAAGGGTCGACCACAACGGGGAGGAAATCACGTCCTCGGGTTCAACGGCCTCCGACCACAGCAACGTCTCCTTCGGCACCGGCTGGGGGTCTTCGGTGACACACTCACGCTCCAGATCGGGATAGGCGTCTGCCAGCACCCGGCTCTGCGGGTCGAGACCGTGTACCAGCAGCAAACCTGTCGGTTTGGTACCCACCAGCGTGACGACCAGATCAGGCCGCAACCGTCGCAGAATGCCGATGATCTTGTACACGTCGCCGGTCCACTGGAGGGTATGACGCCCTCGCGCTGCCTCAGCAACCGTGCGTGGGAGCATGTCGTCGAAGATGACGAGTCCCGCCCAATGGCTGAACGTCTCGATGTTGATGAAGTCACGAAGGGCGAACTCCGACAGGTGCATGCCGTCGATGAAGGCGAGGTCGATGGGCTCTTTGCCGAACGGCGCCAAGGGTTGCGGGCGCGCGAAGTACTCGTCGCTGGTGGTGCGGAAGACGTGGCAGGGAGCCGCCAGCTCGCGGTTGATCGAGAAGGCAGGGTCGATTCCGATGCTTGGCACCCTCGACAGGGAAAGACTTCCGCCCTCTCGCACACCGACCTCGACGTAGGTGCGCGGCTGCAACTGGTCGTGGAGGGCCCGCAGGAATGTCAGATAGTCCATTCCCGCAAGTTAGCAAAGCGTTGGCTGGGAGCCGGCCGTCCCGCGCCGGATGGGAGGGCTTTGGGGCTCGGTCGCTGAGACGTCCTGGCCTGAGTTGCGGTTGGCACCCCGAGGAGGAGAACGTTATGTACGTGTTTATTACGAAAAGATAACTGTTCGCCTTCCGGATCGTTCAACGGTGCCACGGGTGCGAAGGTGGCCCGATTCCAGGAGGTGCTACATGAGAACAGTCACGTCAGCCTTGTCCACGCTGGTCATCGCCTCGGCGCTCGTCATCACGCCCACGAACGGCGCCGACGCCGTGTCGCCGCCGACCACGTCGTCAGCCGGCAACGCCGGTGCGCATCCCATCGCGTCGACCATCGTCGACGTTCCCGTGCCTCGGCTCTCGATGGGGCGTGGAGGGGCCACGCTGAGCTCCGGTGGACACCCGGTCGGTGCGGCCTTGACGAGAAGCCATGTCGAGTTTGACGTCGCTGGCGTCACCTTCACCGGCCCGGCCGTGACTGGGATGAAAGTAGAGGCAAGGACCCATACGGCGTCCCGTTGGAGCCCTTGGAATGAGTTGGAGGTCGATGACGACGGTCCAGACCCCGGTTCGGTCGAAGGAAGAAGGGGCAAACCGGGCACGGCGCCGCTGGTGGCGGCTGGCTCCGACGGGATCGACCTTCGAGTCTCGTCGCCTTCCGGCGCCGTACCCACCGGCCTCACCGTGAGCCTTGTCGACGGCGGCACCTCGCCGGCGGACGGGATGCTCCCGCTTCCTTCCGACGCCGCGAAGGGTGGGCGTGACGAGCCGGCAGATTCGGCCGGGATCTCGGGGCAGACCGCAGCATCCGTCGGGACCCCCACCATTGTGTCGAGGGCTGCCTGGGGCGCCGACGAGCGACTGCGCAACTGCACGCCCGACACGCTCGCGGGGTTCAAGGCTGCCGTCGTGCACCACACGGTGAACTCCAACAGCTACTCGTCCAGCCAGGCCGCCTCACTGATGCGCGGCATCTACGCGTACCACACGCAGAGCCGGGAGTGGTGTGACGTCGGCTACAACTTCCTCGTCGACCGCTTCGGTCGCATCTACGAGGGTCGCAGGGGAAGCATCACCTCCTTCATCCAGGGTGCCCAGGCCGGCGGCTTCAACGTCGAGACGTTCGGGGTCTCGGTGATCGGTGACTTCACCTCCACCTCGTTTCCGTCGGCCGTGACCGGTGCCCTGTCCCGCGTCATCGCCTGGCAGGCTGACCGCTCGGCCTTCGACCCCGCTACATCGGTCACGTTGACCTCGGCCGGGAGCACGCGCTACGACGCCGGGGTGCGGGTGACCAAGCCTCGGGTCATGGGGCACCGCGACCTCAGTCTCACCTCGTGCCCCGGCAACACGGCCTATCCGCAGGTGGCGTCGATCCGCGCCAGCGCCGCATCACAGTGGAAGGCTGGGCAGTACGTCCAACCGGCCGCTCGGTTCACGGCGGTGACGGCACGTCGGGTGCTCGACACCCGACGAGGCACCGGGGCGCCCAAGGCTGCCCTCGGCCCGAACCGCTCCTTGGTGCTGACCGTGCCTGGCCTGCCGTCGAACACCACCGCGGTCACGCTCAACGTGACCGCGACCAAGGCGACGGCCAGCACGTCCGTGGCCGCTTACCCGACCACACAGGCGCGGCGCAACGTCTCGATGCTCAACGTGACGCCAGGCCGCACCGCCGCAGCGCAGGTGACGGTCGGTGTGAGCCCGGGCAACACCCTGCGTCTCTACAACCGCGCGGGCAGCATTGCCCTCATCGCCGACCTCGAGGGCTACTTCACCACCAGTTCGGTAGCGGGCTTCACCCCCATCACCCCACGGCGGGTCCTTGACACGCGCTACGGCATCGGGGCGAGGAAGGGCAAGGTCAAGGGCGGCGGGGCCGTGACGCTCACTGTTCCGGGGCTGCCGTCGACGGCCACCTCGGTCGCCCTCAACGTCACCGCCACCGGGGTCACCGGAAGCACCGTGGTGGCGGCCTACCCAGGAGGACGCACACGTCCGAACGCTTCGGTGCTCAACCCGGCCCGAGGCGACACGGTCGCCAACCTCGTCACCATGCCAGTGGGTCCGGGGGGCACTGTCAACCTGCACACCAGCTCATCTGACATCGACCTCGTCGCCGACCTGACCGGGTACTACGCCACAGGCACGGGATATCGTTTCGTGGCGCTCAGCCCACGTCGGGTGCTCGACACGAGATCCGGCTTCTACTCGCCCTGGCGCCCGGTGGCGGGGCACACATCCATCAGCCTGCCCGTCGCCGGTATCCCGACGACGGCCAAGGGAGTCGCGCTGACGCTGACAGCGACGGGCATCACCGGTTCGGGGCCTCTGCTGGCCTACCCCTCTGGGGTCTCGCGGCCGACAGCCTCCACCCTCAACGCGATGGTCGGTCGAACGGTCGCCAACTTCGTGACCACGGGAGTGGGCAGCGGCGGCTCGGTGACCCTCTACAACGGCGCTTCGACCCTGCATCTCGTCTCTGACCTGACGGGATACTTCATCCCCTGAGGCGGCGGCTGGTTCCCCCGTTGCGGGTCAGGCCAGATCGACGGTGAGGTCGGGCTCGGTCTTGTCACGCACCTCGTCCTCGGCCACTCCCGGCGCCAGCTCGCGCAGTACCAGTCCGGATGCCGTGACGTCGATCACCGCGAGGTCGGTGATGATGCGCTGCACCACGCCGCGGCCGGTGTAGGGCAACGAGCACTCCTTGACGATCTTGTAGGAGCCGTCCTTGGCGGTGTGCTCCATGAGTACGATCACGCGCTTCGCCCCGTGCACGAGGTCCATCGCGCCGCCCATGCCCTTGACCATCTTGCCGGGGATCATCCAGTTGGCGATGTCGCCG
>JAKDLG010000240.1 GCA_030452985.1 Humibacillus sp. | reverse complement strand
GGTCGGCTTCGTGCTGCTCATGGGCGGCTTCATCATGACGATGCGGTGGCGCTGAGTGGTTGGTTGACCTGTTCGGCCCGTCCGTCTGCGTTCGGTGGATTCAGCGGTAGTCGGCCCAGACCGTCTGGGTCTCGCCGTCGACGGTGACCGCGCCGCCGTAAGGCAGGATCCACTGCGGCCGGGTGTGGCCGAACGGCACGCCCACGCACACCACGGCCTCGGCGTTGTAGCGGTCGATGGTCGTCAGCGCCACGTCACGTTGCGCGACCCGGTGCGCAGCCCGCCCAGCGGCATCCGGATGCCGCTCGAAGTTGGACGCAGGTGGCCGGGCCACGAGCACCCCGGCAACCGCCTCGAGCAGGCCACGCTCGCCGAGAGAGCGCAGGATCCAACCGAACTCCTGGGCGGGGATGAGCTCTTCACTCGTCTCGAGCAGCAGCACGGCGCCGGCGACCACCGAGGGGTCGCTCGGGAAGCGGCCCGCGGTGAGGATCCACTGGATCACCTCGATGCAGCCACCCCAGGTCGGGCCCGTGACGGACTTACGCGGCCCTGACCAGACCCAGGGCTCGGTGGGTTCACGCTCGCCGAAGTGGGTGAGGGCGGCCGGGTCCTGCCAGTCCTTGCCGACATCCTCCGACTCTCCCGGTTCGGTGACCTGTAGGCGTTCCCCGGTGAGCAGACTGGCCCGCAGGGCCGTCTGGTGGCACGGGTCGAGCCCCGGGCCTGGCCCGAGCTGCACCTGGGTCGAGCCGCCGTAGAAGCCGGCGACCCCGTTGGTCCAGAGCCACGACAGGATGTTGGTGTTGTCGCTGTAGCCGAGGAACGGCTTCGGGTCGGCGCGCACGGCGTCGGCGTCGAGGTGGGGTACGACCGTGATCTGGTCTTCGCCGCCGATCGTCGCGAGCACGGCCCGGATCTCGGGGTCGCGAAACGCGTGGTTGAGATCGGCGGCCCGGTCGGTCGCCGTGGCCCCCACCCGTCGTGTCGTCGGGTACTCCACCGGCACGAGGCCGGTGACCTCGGTCAGGCGGCGCAGGGCCTGCTCGTGCACCGCGGGAGCCACACCGGGCGCCGCGAACGACGGGGAGAGCACCGCCACCTTGTCACCGGGGCGCGCCTTCGGGCCGTGGAGCAGGTCGAGGGGCACGTCCTCATCCAAACACGGCTCAGATGGCCCCGAACACGAAGGCCAACAGGATCATCAGCGCGCCGATGGCCGCGAGCAGCAGGCCGGCCCAGACCCGGTTGTACCGCGTGCGCCGGGCCCACAGGTAGCCGGCGCCGAACAGCAGCACCATGCCCACCCCCTGGGCCAGCGTGAACGCGAGCGTCGCCGCGACCGGCAGCAGCAGGGTGAGCGACACGAGGGCGCTGACCAGCAGCGACCAGAGAAACAGGGTGGCTGCGGCTTTCCAGTCGTCGCGGGTGAAGCGGCGCTCGGCACTGTCGGCGGCCAGGGCGTCAGCAAGGGCGTCGTAGGCGGCGGCGACGAGACGATGGTGGTCACGGTCGTCGAGGTCGAGCGCGAAGGCCTCGGCTGCCAGAGCCCGTCGCCGCGCCGCAGGCAGGTCGGCCCCTCGCAGCTCACCGGCCAGGTGGTCGAGCCGGCCCTGGTCCATCTTGCTGCCCACGAGGTAGAGGCCGCCGTCGATGACGCCCCAGGCGAGTGCCGTGGCGAGGATCACCAGAGCGGTGTCGTGCGGGGTGAGGTCACCGAACAGTCCTGCGCGCACACCCGTGATGATGCCGAGGGCCAGCACGACGGCCACAAGCACCTCGACGAGGCTGGAGGCCGGGTCCACCGCCACCCACAGCCGCCGCCCGAGGTGGGGGCGTGCGACCGGCGTGGCGACCGGCGGCGCTGGCGGGTTCAGCGGGTCACCAGCGCTCATCGCCGGTACGTGGGCAGCAGGTGCCCGTGTGGTAGGGCAACGTCATCCTTCGACCCTAGGGGGCGGACTCACTCACCATCACCCGCAACGGGTTATCCCCAGACTTGTCCACACCTGGGGACGAATGACAGGCGTGTAACTACGTCCACAGGGTTGTCCACAGCGGTGGACAACTCTCCGTCGGCACTGCGAGCCGACTCACTCCCGGGCCGGCGCTTCGCCTGTCGCAAGGGTGGGCAGGCGGAGCTGCCGCACGATGAGCTCGGCCGTGCGGGAGGGGGAGTCGTGGCCGTTGTCGAGGCGTAGGTGCCGGTGCTGCGGCAACGGCCAGTCAGCGGCATCCGAACTGTGAGTGGTGAAGCGCGCTGCCGACTCCAGCTCGACGACGTGGGCCCGCGCCCATGCGACGTCGCGTTTGCTGCGCTTGTGGTCCATCCGGTCGACGCCCCCCTCGCGCGCGAGGCGCACCGGCTGGGTGGCGCACAGCTCCACGAAGTCGACGGACACCCCGGCGTCGACAGCGGGCGCGATCAGCCGTTCCACCTCGGCGGCGTCCTCAGGGTTGTCGAAGTCCCACGCGAAGGTGAACACGAGGCCGGCGAGGTCAGCCACGACAGACTCGGCGATGACCTGATGGCGGATCAGGCTGTTGATCCGGTTGAACGAGGGCGAGTCGAAGTCGAAGACCCCCAGCAGAGGCTCGATCGACAGGTGGTTGTGGAAGAGCCGGAAACCAGTTCGCGCACACACCTCCCGGCCGACGGTCATCTTGCCGACGGCCGGTGGTCCGATGACGCAGACGAGGTGCACAGGGTCCTCAGGAGCCTCTGGGGCTAGACCATCAGGAGAAGTTGCTCGAGTCGATCATTCGCACGGCCTCGGGGAGGCTCAGGTACTTGGCCACGGTGATCACCACGAGCAGGGCGAACACGCCGCCCAGCGCGGCCCACACGAGGTGGCGCACTCCTCGGCTGCGGAAGAAGACGATCGCGGCGGCGCAGACGATGCCGGTGATGAAGCCGCCCAGGTGGGCCTGCCACGAGATGCCGGGATAGAGAAAGCCGAACGCAGCGTTGATGGCCAGCACCAGGTACAAGCCTGACGACGACCGGCCGAGGTGCCGGTTGAGGAGCAAGAGCGCCCCGAACAAGCCGAAGATCGCGCCCGATGCGCCCACGACCGGGGTGAGCCAGCCTCCGTCGATTCCCGCGTTGAGCTTGTCGACGGTCGGGGACCCGGCCAGCAGGGCCACCGACACCTGGCCGCCGATACCGCTGATGAGGTAGAGGGCGGCAAACCGGGCCCGGCCCAGCAGCGGCTCGAGGTACTGCCCCAGCGACCACAGCGCGAACATGTTGATCAGCACGTGGAAGTAGGTGTAGGGCGAGTGCAGGAAGGCCGCGGTGATGAAGCGCCACGGCTCGGTCCAGCCGAGCGCGGGAACGAAGGCGAACCGTGAGGTGATGCTCGGGTCGACCTTCTGAAGAAGATAGACCACGAGGCAGATGCCGATGATCGTGTAGGTGACCAACGGCCGGCCAT
Organism: Humibacillus sp.; assembly: GCA_030452985.1. GTDB lineage: Bacteria > Actinomycetota > Actinomycetes > Actinomycetales > Dermatophilaceae > DSM-29435. The sequence continues at coordinate 3,012 of JAKDLG010000240.1, read as the reverse complement.
CGGTGACCTGGCCGCCGAAGATCGTGCGGGCCGTGGGGTGAGCGCGCGCCGACTCTTTGACACAGTCGACGCACTGGATGCCGACGGCCGCCGGCCGTTGGCACTCGGGGCACGTCGGCCGGCCACACCGCTGGCACTTCACGTAGGCCTCGCGGTCGGGGTGCCTGGGGCACACCGACGGGCCTGCAGGCGTGCGGTCAGCCCCCGAGGTGATCGGGGGCTGACTGCCGAATCCGTTGCCAGACAATTAAGTACCTCGGCGACCAGTGCTGAAGGGGCGGGCCGGTCAGTCGTCGATCGTGACGGAGCTGATGACGACGTCGTCGACGGGCTTGTCGTTCGCGCCGGTCTTGACGGCGCCGATCTTGTCGACGACCTCGCGCGACGGGCCGTCGGCGACCTCGCCGAAGATCGTGTGCTTGCCCTGCAGCCAGGTGGTGGCGGCGGTCGTGACGAAGAACTGCGAGCCGTTGGTGCCCTTGCCCATTCGCTTGCCGGAGTTGGCCATGGCGAGCATGTACGGCTTGTTGAAGTCCTTGTCGGGGCTGATCTCGTCGTCGAACGAGAAGCCCGGCCCGCCGAAGCCCTGACCGATGGGGCAGCCGCCCTGGATCATGAAGTTCGGGATGATGCGGTGGAAGATCAGGCCGTCGAAGAAGGGCGTCGGGTTGGTGCGACCCGCGTCGTCCTTGTACTCCTTCTCGCCCTTGGCGAGACCGACGAAGTTCTCGACCGTCTTCGGTGCGTGGTTCGGGAACAGTTCGACGACGATGTCGCCGTGGTTGGTGTGCAGGGTTGCCTTCATGCGCTCAATCCTCGCACGACCGAACCCAGGAACGTGTCGGGCCCGGTCCGGGGCGGGCGCCATGACGTCGGATGCCGCCGGGCGAGCGCCGTCTCTCGGGCCCCGTGCCGGCCGCTTGCCAGAGCCGTGCCAGCGCTTTGCTGCGACCGTGCCCCCCGTGGCCGGCCCTGTGATCAGGAACGACGGGGGTGGACCTCGCGTTGGAGCAGGAGAAGGATCAGGCCCAGCGCACGACAGGGAGCGCGCAGACCGATGCGTTCAGACGCCGACGAGACGGAGAAGCGGATGTCATTCATCGACAAGATGAAGCAGAAGGCCGAAGAGCTCGACCTCGAGAACAAGGCGAAGAAGCTCCAGGAAGCCGCCACTCAGGCCGCCCACCAGGCCCGCGGGAAGGCCGGTGAGCTCGCCACCGAGCACCGCGACAAGATCGACGGTGCGATCGGCAAGGCCAGCGCCGCCATCGACGAGCACACCGAGGGCAAGTACAGCGACAAGATCGGCAAGGCCAAGGACCAGATCCACAAGGGTGTCGACAAGGTGGCCGAGGGGGACCACCCGGCATCCGACGGCAGCACGGCAGGCGAGGCACGCGAGGCAGGCGAGGCACGCGAGGCAGGCGAGGCACCGGCCGACCCGGACACCCCGGTGGCCGCGGCTGATTCTCCGGAGGCCCCGGAGAACCCGGCCGACTCCCCGACCGCTTCGGGTGTCACCCCGAGCTCGGTCAACCCGCCGGAGGTGTCGCAGCCGCAGGCTGGGCACCCCGCGCCCGGCGCCGTGCCCGGCGCGGTGCCCGGCCCGCCCGTCGCACCCCCGAAGACCCCCGACCAGTCGACGCCGTGACTTCAGCAGGTTTTGCTCACGGTCGGTCGGCAGCCCCCCGGTGCGCTCTGTGGCTGAACTTGACAGGATGGGTACAGACGACAGGACCTAGGAGGATTTATGTTCGGCACGAAGCAGTCCCGCACCGAAGCTGCGGCTGATCAGGTGCGCAGCACGGCGTCAGACCTGGGGTCGGTGGCCAGTGAGCGCCTCGACGAGATCACAGACTCGGCAGCGGCACAGTCCGAACGCGCAGCCGACCGTGCGAAGGACGGCTACGACTCGGCCCGCGATGCTGCGAGCCCGAAGCTGCACGACGCCGCTGACCAGGCCCGTGACCGTTACGCCGCCGCAAGAGAGGCCGCTGGTCCTCTCGCGCACGACGCCGCCGAGGTGGCTCGCGAGCGCTACCTTGCCGCCGTGGAAGCAGCCGGGCCCGTGGTGCACGACGCAGCCGAGGTGGCCCGTGAGCGCCTCGTCGCCGCCCGCGCCGCCGCGGCCGAGGCGGCCCACGACGCCGCCGAACGGGTAGCACCCTCGGTCGAGGCGGCTCAGGCCAACCTGCGCGACAACCTGCTGCCTCGCGTTGGAGCGGCTCTGACCGCCGCCGCCACGGCGTTTGCGGCCGGGGCCGAGCAGGCCATGGAGTCGGCCGGCCCTCGGGTCGAGCACGCGCAGAAGGTTGCCCACCAGAGCGGAGACCGCGCCAAGGACGCGTACAGCGTGCTCAAGGGCGAGGCGGTGGCCAAGCCCAAGGGCGGCGGCAAGACCAAGTGGCTGATCGGCATCGGGCTGGCGGCCGCTGCCGTCGCTGCGGTCGCGGCCTGGCGCAAGCAGCAGAGTGCCGACGACCCCTGGGCCACCCCGCTCAACGACGGCACCGCGAACCGGGTGAGCGGCACCAGCACGTCCACCTCGCTCAAGGACAAGGCGAGCGGGCAGGTCGAACACGCCAAGGACGCCATCGGCGATGCCACCGACAAGGCCAAGGACAAGGCGAACGACCTTGCCGCCAAGGGCCAGTCGGCCCTGGCCGACGCCAAGGACCGATCGGGAGAACAGATGGACGACGCCACAAATGAGGCCGACGACCTGATCGACGACGCCAAGGCTGACGGCGACAGTGACACGGCTGACACGGCTGAGGGTGAGGTCTCGGAGGTCGACGGCACGCTGGGCACCGACGCAGGTGAGGGCGACGCCGCGCCCAAGCGGGTCGGCGGCGAGTTCGGCGACCAGACCAGCTGAGTCGACGGTTCACGCGGCGCCGTTTCAGCCGCCAACCTGAGAGGGCCCCGATGGGGCGACGCACCCGGCCCACGACCCCCCAAACCACACACCCCCAGCCACGCCCCCCACCCCCCCCACCCCCAGAACAACGG
>JAKDLG010000063.1 GCA_030452985.1 Humibacillus sp. | reverse complement strand
ATGGTGACGTCGGCTCGACGTTCACGTAGCGTCGCGGCAGCTGCTGCGCACCGCACAGCACAACGGTCTCGCCGTCGCGCTGCACGCCATCGGCGACGCCGCCGTCGGCATCGGCCTTGACGCGTTCGAACAGACCGGTGCCACCGGCGCGATCGAACACGCCCAGCTGATGCGGCGCGAGGACATCGCGCGGATGGCTCGGCTCGGTCTGACCGCAAGCGTGCAACCCGCCCATCTGCTCGACGACCGCGACCTCACCACCCGCTGCTGGCCCGGCCGCGAGGACCGGTGCTTTCCGCTTCGATCTCTCATCGACGCGAAGGTGCCACTCGCCCTCGGCTCCGACGCGCCCGTCGCACCGCTCGACCCCTGGCTCGCGATGGCCGCAGCCGTGCACCGCAGCGCCGACGAACGGCCACCCTGGGTGCCCGAGCAGGCCATCACGGCCGCCGAGGCCCTGGGCAGCAGCACCGACGGCTGGGGCACCGTCGCCGCTGGACACCCCGGTGATCTCGTGCTTCTGGACGGCGACCCGCTGGCCCAAGCCGAGAGCACCGCAGCAGCTGCCGCGACGCTACGTGAACGTCGAGCCGACGTCACCATCGTCGCCGGACACGTCGTCTACGACGCCCGATAGCGATCCCGGTCGAGACATCAGCCCGCGCCCGCACGAGCCTGGCGGACCCGCATCACCGGCCTGCGAAGTTCTTCGCCGCCCGCAGATCCTAGGCATCGACTGGGGAGAGTGCCACGATGTGGTCATGGACCTCGATGGCGCGCCCGGTGACGGCAAGCCGGTTGTGCTCGTGGTGATGGGCGTATCCGGTTGCGGCAAGTCGACGGTAGCTGCCCTGTTGGCGGGCCGGCTGGGATGGCCGTTCGAGGAAGGTGACGCGCTGCACCCGCAAGCGAACGTCGAGAAGATGACCGCTGGGCACCCGCTGACGGATGAGGACCGGGCGCCGTGGTTGCAGAAGGTAGCCGCCTGGGTGGAGGAGCAGCTCGACGCCGGGCGCAGTGGGCTGATCACGTGTTCGGCCTTGAAACGGGCCTACCGGGATGTCATCAACCGGCGCGGCTCCGGTGTCGTTTTCGTGTTCCTGTCCGGAACACGAGAGGCGATCGCTGCACGCTTGAACGAGCGGCACGGCCACTACATGCCGGTCAGCTTGCTCGACAGCCAGTTCGCCGACCTCGAAGAACCGGCCCTCGACGAGCCGGCCATCCGGATCGACATCGGCCCAGCCCCGGGCGTGATCGCAGATCACATCGTGAACCAACTCAACCTCACCGGCTGAGCACAGCAAGGGAGACCCCGTGACCCTATTCGCCATCCCCAACGTCGCCCCGGCGGACCTGATGGTCAACACGGCCAACGCCGCTGCGGACAATGCACATTCACCATGGACGGGCCATGACACCCAGGTGCTGATCATCGCCGCCATCGGCATTGCGATCGTCGTCCTTTTGATCGTGTGGCTGAAGATGCATGCGTTCTTGGCGTTGACCATCGCCTCCCTGTTCGTCGGCATCGGCTCGGGTATTGCCCTGGAGAAGGTGCCGCTGTCCTTTGAGACCGGGGTCGGCGGGGTGCTCGGCTATGTCGGTGTGCTCATCGCGCTGGGGGCGATGCTGGGCAAGCTGATGGCCGACTCCGGCGGTGCCGACGAGGTGGTCGACACTCTGCTGCGCGGATCCCCGGCAACGCTGCCCTGGAAGATGGCGCTGATCGCCGGCATCATCGGCATCCCGATGTTCTTCGAGATCGGCCTGGTGCTCCTGATCCCGGTCGTGATGCTGGCCGTGCACCGCTCGAAGGGGCCGGTGATGAGGTTGGGGATCCCCGCCCTGGCCGGTCTGTCGGTGCTGCACGGGTTCATTCCTCCGCACCCGGGCCCACTGGCGGCTATCGGCATTCTGAAAGCCAACGTGGGAATCACGCTCGCCTTCGGTCTGATCGTTGCCATCCCGACGGTCATCGTCGCCGGCCCGCTGTTCGGCCGGCTGGCGGCGCGGATGGTTCCGATCGGGGCCTCGGGTGCAGGTCTCGCCGTGGTCGGAATCTCGCCAGAGGTTTCCGACGACGAGTCGGTTGACGACTCGAAGGCAGCCGGCCCCAAAGGAGGCCACAAGGCGCAGGACCCGGATGCCACCCGCAGGCCCACCTTCACCTGGACGATCGTCACCTTGTTGTCACCAGTCGTCCTGATGCTGATCAAGGCCGCAGCGGACATCTGGATGGACAAGGATGCCCCGCTGCGACCGCTGCTCGATTTCATCGGTGACCCTCTGGTCGCACTCCTGGTGGCGGTACTCCTGGCCATGGTCACCTTCGGGACCGCGGTCGGGTTCTCGGCCTCGATGCTGGCCAAGAAGATCGGAGACAGCCTGCTGCCGATCGTCGGTGTGATGCTCATCGTAGGTGCCGGTGGCGGATTCAAGCAGGTGCTGGTCGATGGGGGTACCGCGACAGCGATCGCGAAAGTCGCCCTCGCCGCCGGCCTGTCCACGTTGCTGCTGGGCTGGCTGGTAGCCGTCCTCATCCGCCTGGCCACCGGATCGGCGACCGTCGCGACCGTGACCGCGGCCGGGATCATCGCCCCGCTCGCGGTAGGCCTGTCCCCGTCGCAGCTGTCGCTGGTGGTTCTCTCTGTGGGTGCCGGCTCGTTGTTCTTCTCGCACGTCAACGATGCGGGGTTCTGGCTGGTCAAGGAGTACTTCGGCCTGACGGTCGGCCAGACGATCAAGACGTGGTCGGTGATGGAGACCATCATCTCGGTGATGGGGCTGATCCTGACGTCCCTGCTCTGGTTGGTGGTCTGATCCCGACCCGCATTCTGGCTCGGTGTCGTGGCGTGACAGCAACGGGGCAGGCAATGGGCCCCGACAACTCGTGGTCGTAGCTGTCACCGTCTTGGCCCTGGGAAAGTCACTCTCAGGCGACCGGATAACCAGACGGGGAGCAGATGGCTGACCCAACGCAGGTGGACCCAGGCCCGGCTCACGCCGAGGAGGATCACCGGTTCTCCGGCCAGCCCGCGACGCTGGGCACTCTGTCGGGTCTCGAGGTCTGGGAACGGTTCTCCTTCCTCGGGAAGCAGGCGATCCTTCGTCTTGTACTTCACCGCGTCGTGCCTCGACGACGGCCTCGCCACGGAGCCGGGGCGGGGGCTTCGATCGCGGCCGCCTGGGGGACGCTCATCTACCTCGTGTAGGTCGGGGGCGGTTGGGTGGCGGACCGCCTGCTGGGCTCCTACCGCGCGGTGCTGCTCGGCGGGATTCTTATCGCCGCGGGGCACTACACGGTGGCCGTCCCGGTGGAGGTCAGCACGTGGATCGGGCTGGTGCTCATCAGCCTCGGCACGAGCCTGCTGAAACCGAACGCGTCCTCGCGGGTGGGCAAGCTCTACGGCACCCGGGACGAGCGTCGCGATGCAGGCTTCGCCGGACTAGGTCGTGCGGCTGCGTCGGCCGGAGCTGGCCTGTGACGCCGAAGTGCGCACCCGCTCGGAGATTCACTGCGACGCCGATGCGTTCGTCACGGAGGACCACGTCGTCGCCCGAGAGGGTGCGGACGTGATCTTCGACCGTCGATGGCGGAAGCGGATTCCCCGCAGCGCAGGCTGAGCTCAGCAGCCGCCGCAATGAAGCCGAGGGGCCGCTCGGGGGGCGGTCATCGCCGGAAGAGTTCGAGGTCACGAACGCAGAAGCCGTAGTGCTCCCGCTCTTCGTTCAACACGACCTGCAGGCACTGGAGTACTGACTTGTCTGTGGCGTAAGGCGGCCAGCCCGGTCCCGAAGGCACGGGCGCGGAGGCCGAAAGCTCGCGGGGAGGCACCCTTGCGAGCCAGGTCCCCAGCTCAAGAGCCTGCTGGTGACGCACGGCGAGCACGTCTTGCAGGGACGGGTCCGCGGTCTGGTCGAGCCCCTGTTCGGCTTGGTCGGGCACCTGCGGGCCGGCCAGCCCCAGCGCGGTGAACCGCCGCGCCGATCCAAGGCAGCAACGACGAAACCACGAATCGTGCACGAACACCAGATGTCTCAAGGTCTCCACCGCCGACCACTCACCCGCGACCTGCAGATGCGCCGAGCCTTCCGGCAGTTGGCCAAGCAGCTCGACGGCCTTCTCCCAGTCGGCCTGCAACCGTCGCTGTGCCTGCCGCAGGTCGACGACGTCGGCGGAACGGATCAGCAGTCGCACGGGATGTCGCCTGTCCAGCTCGGCTTCGACAAAGGACGCCACCTCGACCCCGTTGACCACGAGGTGGCTGACAAGGCCGTCGATCACGGCGTCCTGCATCACGACCCCGATCAGACGGGCGCGGGTCAGGTCGCACTCACGAAACTCGGCATCGGTGAAGTCTTCATCCTCAAACTTCGTCATGCGGCATCATCTACCCACGCACCCACACCGGTGCGGCAGCCGGATCGTGATCACCCGGTCTGCCGGCCGGCAAAGTCGCTGGCCACGGCCCCGGCAACCTGCCGAGTCTTCCAGGCGTAGTGCCACAGACCGGGATACCCAAGTAAGAAGGTGGCTGCCCTGTTGAGTAACTTCCTGTCCATCCGCAGCTCCGTGTTCTCGTACCGCAGCGGCGCCAGCTCGGCTCGCCCCTCCATCTGGGCATCCGTCCCCGCCGGGCGAGAACCTGACGATCGAGATGTTCATCAAGCGGGTCAACCTCACGTTGAGTCCACGAATCGAAGTTTAGGAGGCTGTGGTCGCAGGCGATGAACGGGAGTTTCAGTGACTGAGCGCGACGCTTCCAGTGCCGCAGGAGCGGCTAGCGGTGTGCTGATCACGCTCGCCGGCGCGCAGTTCCTCATGCCGCTGGTCATGGCTATCCTGATGGTCCCCGGCGGCAAGATCGGATCTCTGGTCGGTCATCGACGTGCTTTCGCCGCTCCACCTCTCGGTCGTGCTGGATCTGTCTGCGATCCACACCGGGGTCCGGGTGTTGCCCCTGTCGCTCGCGCGGTTTGTCACCGCCGTCGGGATCCCCAAGGCCTGGCCGCACGTCTCACCGCGCCGGGTCGGTCGCCTCGGCCTGCTGCTCATTCTCGCAGGGATTCTCGTGCTCCTCGGCGGCATCCCACCACATCGACCCCGACGGCGGCGCGGTCGCGCTGCCTATGGCGCTCATCGCGGCCGTGACCGCCTCCTTCCTCGCCGGCATAGAGCAAAGCCCGAGGGCCCGCGTCGGTCAAGACGACGGCAAGCGTCGAGCTCGCGTCCCTGGTGCCATTCCTGTCCGACACGGCATTTCGCGGCGCGTTGACCCACGCCGACGTCTCGCCCCGCGTCATTGATGACGTCCGACAGCAGAACCGGGTCGCCCGAGTCGCCGGAATGAACACTGCCTTCGCCGTCCTCGCGCTGCTCGCGACTGTTCACCGGCCGACTAGTCCGAAAACAGCCAGTGGCCGAAACGGAAGAAGCGGCCGCGGACCCTCCCGAACCCGTCCGGTGACCCCCCGTGCATGAGGAGGCGTCGCTGTGGAGCGGTGTGTCTGCGCTCTGCCCACACCTGACTCCGCACCCCACCCTCGGGGTGCAGACGACCAGTGGAGCCGAGACTCCCAGGTGGGCAACGTGCTGCCTCAGGTGGCGATGCGTTCCTGGACAGTGCCGGGGTCGAGATGCTGACGCCAGGCCGGAGCTGGTGGCGTTTTGGAGGTAGCGCCACCGGCTGGGGTTTCCGGTTGGATGACGAGGTCACGGCGATGGACTTCATCCGCCGCCCACGGTCGAGCCCGTGAGCCGGTTCCTGAGGAAGCACGTGGCCCGAGATGGTGCGCGTGATCCTCGATTCTGTTCGGGCGCGACGGAAGGCATCTCACCCTCCCAGGCGATCGTGTCTGTAGGGTCCGACCAGTACCGGCCGGGAGCCCATCGGGCTACCCATCACCGCGACGAGGGCATTGATCGCCTGCCGCGCATGACACCGCAGCGTCACATCGACGCAGGAACCGTCGCGTCGGACCGCTCAACGGATGACTCGTACTCAGAGCGAGGCGAGTTCACCGGCTGTCATGTCGTCGAGGCCGAGGCCGGACAGGGTCCGCTTCGCCTCTGCCCGGAAGTCTCGGGCCAACACGACCGACGCCATGGTCGTCAGCGCGTCCATCATCGGGGTGTCGACATCGAGCCGGTCGGCCAGATCGGTCAGGAACACCATGGAGTAGCCGATGTCCTCGGTCAGGTAGCGCTGCTCGAGCTGCGTCTGCGCGGCTATCCCCAAGAAGCCGGGGGCGGTGGAGTAACCGGTGGAGTAGTTCGCCTCGAGCATGTACCCCTGTGCTACCCCGAGGTCCGGCTCCGAGAGCACTTTTACCCCGAGCGCACCGGCGATCGCCAGCCGTTCGCGGTCCACCGCCTCGATCGCCCGACCCACCGCCTCGGTGATCCCTTCCTCGTAGAACAGGAAGGCACCGGCGGTCCGCTCGATGAGGCCGGCGTTGAGGAGCGTCACGGCAGGGTGAATCACCGGGTTGCCGTTCTGCAGGGTCGTCTGGAAGACGCTGTCGGCGGCTTCCGCCCCGGGATACACGTCGTGGATCAGCGACAGCAGCCGCTCGGTGCCCGACCGGGGCAGGCCGGCGACGTACACGCCGGCGTCGAGCTTGTGAAAGACGTTGATACTTCCCGGCGCAACGATCCGAACCGCGTAGGGCAGGGTGCTGGTCTCACCCACCGTGATCGTGGTGTCGCCCAGGGCGAGCCCAGCGGCGCGCTTGAAGGTGATCGCGCCTGCGCACGACGTCGGGCAGATCAACACGGCCTGCCCCGCGACCAGGTGCGGCGCGACCGTTGCTGCCTGGTACGGCGTGCTGTACGCCGGGCCGACCAGCATAATCAGCTCGGCGCCCTCGAAGGCGGCCTCTGGGTTGTGGCCGCAATAGGCGACCTCCGCGAAGCCCTCGATCTCGCCGGTTGCGCGTATGCCTCCCGCGGCAGCGACCTCTTTGACCTGCTCGGGAAAGTCAGCGGTATCGAAAAGACGCACCGTGTGACCGTGAAGCGCGAAGTCGAAGGCGGTCGCAAGACCACCATTGCCCGTTCCGACGACCGTGACGTCCATATCGACACCGTATCGGTACGGAAGCGACGTCGACACCACCTCGGTACGGAAACCGCGGATGGGCGCTGAACCCCTCAACGCTCCGCCAGACCAACCAAGATGGCGGCCCTCTCGCTAGTACACGCGCTCCCCGCGGATCCACGTCTGCATCACCTTGACCTCATCGAGCTCGCTCGGATCGATGGTAAACGGGTCGCGGTCCACGACGATGAAGCTGCCCTCGTACCCTGCGGTGATGACGCCGACGTCACGGAACACGCTTACCTGCGCGGCCTTCCCCGTATACAGGTGAAGGGCCTCACCGACGGTGACCGCTTCCTTTGCGTTGATCTGATCACCGGTGTAGGCGGTTCGGGTGACGGCGGCCTTGACGGACAGAAACGGGTCGTCGCAGGTGCTCCACGCCGTCGCGGGGGCATCAGAGGACAGTGCAAGATGGTCCACGTTGTCGTACAGGGTACGGATCGGGTAGGCGATATCGAACTGCCTTGGCCCCAAATTCTTGACGTAGGAGTCGTACTCAGCGAAGAAGAACACCGTATGGGTCACGATGCCGAAGTTCATCCGGGCCCGGTTCGCACGCTGCATCATCTCCGCGGTGAACAGGGTGGAGTGATCGAACCGGATGCTCGGTAGCTCTCCCATCCAAGGCGCCTCGTCCTCGAACAGGTCCATCAGATGATTGATGCCGCGATCGCCCATGACATGCACGGCGCACTGCACCTGGTTGCCTCGCGCCCACGCCACGGCCGTGCGCAGCTCTTCGTCGGATGCGGTCACGATGCCGTGGCTCTCGGTTCCAGGGTAGGGCTCATCCACCCAGGCGGTTCGATTGGAGAAGGCGCCGTCCATGAAGACCTTCACCCCCGCAATACGCATCCGTCCCATACGGTCCTGGTCGGTCAACCTCGGCAGCTCACCCGCGGGGTAGGCGAGGAATACGCCTGTCGACGGCAGGTACCCCGACCGCTCGGCGTCGCGGTAGGTGGCGAGCGGGTCGACGATGAAGTTTCCGTAGAGGTCGTTGATACTAACCAGGCCCAGGGAGAGGAAGTGCTCGTTCAGGCCCACCAGCCGCCGGACGACCTCATCCCGGTCCGGCGCCGGGCGCAGCTGGTAGACCAGGTCGACCGCATCGGGTTCAACGAGCAGCCCGGTCGGGTCCCCGGCCTGATCACGAACAATCTGGCCATACGGGGGATCGGGGGTTTGCGCACTGATTCCGGCGAGCTGCAGCGCAAACGTGTTGCACACGGCGGTATGCCCGTCGGCACGCCGAGCGAACACTGGCTGGGTCGTAGACACCTCATCGAGCGTGTGACGGGTCGGCGCCCCGTCGGGATAGTTGTCCTCGTTATAGCCAAAGCCCATGACCCAGACGTCTGGGCCAGCACCCAGGCCAGGGTGACAGCGCAACTGCTTCACCAACCCAGCGCGAGTCACCACCAATGGCTGCAACAGCGCCATCGAGTCGGCCAGCGTCGCCATGAACGACGGGTGGGTATGCACATCGAGCAGCCCAGGCAGCACAGTCGCCTCGCCGAGGGTCACCACCTCGCCATCCACAGTGGCTGCGTCGACCCCCTCAGCTTCACCGACCCAGGTGAACATCCCGTCCTCGATAGTGAACGCCGAACAGAATTCCTTCGGACCCGCTCCGGTGAAGACCTTCGCCGCTGTGTACGTCGTCATAGCCACCGTTACTACACCCCAATGTGATTGCGGGTCCAGGGGTGGCACGTCGCACCCGCCGTCGACGATGCGCGCTGGTCTAGTCCCCGCGGCTGAGCGACTCTGCATGCTCGAGCCGGCATGAGCAGTTCAGGTTCTGACGGGCCCTGCGAAGGGCGCATCCTGCACCTCCCATTTCGGCTTCGACAGCACGGTGACGATGTAGAACCCCAGCCCGATCAGACCCATGACAAGCCAGGCCCAGACCAGCGACGTCGCGTGGTTGTTGTCGGAGGTCGTCGCGCCACCGTAGAAGAATCCGCCAAAAATCGGAGCGAGTGCGGCGCCTCCGAGGGCGAATACCGACACCGACCCGTAGACGGCAGAATAATCCCTCTCGCCGAACAGCTTGCTGGCCAAGTAGGCCGGGGTGACAGTGACCATGGTCGCACCGAACCCGTGCAGAAAGCCGAAGAGGGCACCGCTGGTGATCGATGACGGTGAGAGCATGAACGCGAACTGCACGGCGTTGGCCAAAGACACGATGATGATGGCGACCATCAGAGGAAGCTTGTCGAAAAGGATGCCGGTGATGAACTTGCCCGCCATCACGAAAAGTCCGATGGTCGACAAGATGAAGCCCGCGACCACGACCGGCGAGTTGAGGGCACCGAGGATCGGGTCGAGGTTCGCGACCATGCCGTTGACCGAGATGCCGCTGAAGATCAGGGCGACGGCCAACAGCCAGAAGGCCGGTGTGCGATAGACCTGCCGCTGCGTGAGGCCCGGGTGCTGCTCCGTGGCGCCATGGACGTCAAGCAGAGCCGCCTCCTCCCAACCCAGCGGCTTGAGACCCTTCTGCTCCGGGGTGTTGCGTAGCACGAGGACCGCCAACGGGACCAGTACGACGACCTGGATCACGGCCAGCACCAGGTAGGTGGAACGCCAGCCGACACCAGGCAGCAGGTAGAACTTGATCAGTGGTACGAAGATCAGGCTGCCCAGACCTGACCCCGCGGTGGCAATACCCAGCGCCGTGCCGCGGAGCCGAACGAACCAGTTGACGATCATCGACGCGATCGGAATGGTGGTGGCGGCGGTCAGCGCGATGCCCTGCAGGGCTGCTGCGAGGTAGATCGTGGCCACGTTCTGGGCGTTGGCCAAGATGACGTTGGCCACAGCGGCCAAGATGACCCCGGCGGTGACGATCCAGCGCGCGTCGACCTTCTTCAGCAGATTGCCGACCAGCGGCGACATTGGGATCCCGGCGAGGGTGATCGCCGTGTAGGCGAGAGTGAAGGCAGCGATCGAGATGCCTTTGAGCTCGGCGATGACCGGGTTGATGAACAACGAGAATGAGTTGATGACGGTGCCGAAGATGGTCGCCATCAGCAGAACGCCCACCATGACGATCCACCACCCGTAGAACAAGCCCTTCTGTGGTGGTGAGTTGGCCTCTACCGACGCGGTCATGGCGGTCCTTTCGAGGATTCGCTATCCAGTCGCTCCGCCACGGTTACCGCGCGAGTTGGCGGCCAGCCACGCTGACGCAACGCCGGCATGCAGAGCGGCGCCGTACTTGAAGGCAGCCTCGTCCTGGTGCATCTCCGGGCTGTGCACATAAGGCCAACCTTCCTGGCCGGTTCCCAGCCAGCAGTACAGAGCGGGGATCTTCTCGGACACGTACGAGAAGTCTTCGGTGCCGGCCATGCAGCCCGGGTCGAACCGGGCAGCCGGACCGAAGATCGAGTCGATGACGGGAATCAACTCGTCGGTGAGGTAGGGGTCGTTGTAGGTCACCGGGGTGTGGACGTCGTGGGTTACGTGGGTGCCGCGCCACGCCTTGACGATGCCGTCAATCATCTCCGGTATGCGCTGGCACAAGCGCTCTCGAGTGGCCGGGTCTTGACTTCGCATGTTGCCATCCAGGCGCGCAGTCTCGGGGATGATGTTCGTCACGGTGCCGGCTCGGAGCGCGCCCACCGTGAACGTCGTCATCTGCGAGGCGTCGATCTCGCGGGTGAACATGAGGTTGAGCGATGTGTAGACCTGGGTGGCGATCATGATGGGATCGACCGTGCGTTGGGGCTCGGAACTATGTCCCCCCACCCCAGTGATATCGACAATGTAGGTGTCCATTGACGAGCTCATGGCGCCCTTGGTGACACCCACCGTGCCGACCTCGGCCGAGGGGTTGGCGTGCAGACCGAACCCGGCGTCGACGTGCGGGTCCTCCAACACGCCGTCGTCGATCATCAGTCTGGCGCCGCAGCCCCACTCCTCACCGGTCTGGAACATCAGCTTGACGGTGCCCTGCAGCTCCGCCTCATGATCTTTCAGCAGTTGAGCGGCACCCAACAGCATGGCGACATGGCCGTCGTGCCCGCACGCATGCATCCGACCGTCGATCGTTGAGCTGAACTCGGACTGCCACAGTTCCTGCAGCGGAAGGGCATCCATATCTGCGCGCAGCAGGAAGCAGGGTGATCCCGAGCCGATCAGACCCACGACACCGGTGACGTTCTCGGTGCCGCCATAGCCGATTTCCTCGAACGTCGCGTTTGTCTCCGCGTCGATCACGCCGCAGTCCCGGTGCGCGATACCCATTTCGGACAAGCGACTTTTGATGTAGGCCGCGGTCTGCGGACAGTCAAAGCCGACCTCAGGATAGGCATGCAGGTGACGACGGTCAGCAATAATTTGCTGTTCAATGACCGCAGCTTCATCTAGGAAGTTCATCGGAGCACCCCTCGCGGAAGGACCGTCTTCGGATCGTAGATGCTGGACTCACCCGCGACAAGCCTACGAGATGGTTCACCAGTGGTATTCGCGTCGCCGGGCTTGTGGTCTCACGTGAAGCGGCCGACATCGACGGTGGACCTTACGCATCCGTGCGCATGCCAACCACTCCTGCGACCACGACGCTGTGCCTGAACGATCAGGATTTGACTACCGGACAGCAGGTTTCGATAGCCGTTCGGATCGCGCGGCGGGCGCTTCGCCCAGGGAGTCCGTCAGGTCTGCTGTGGGCTGGCCAGCCGCAGGACGTCTGCGCAAGACTGGGCGGCGCGGGTCGCCGCGCCGATCTGAGGCCGTGACTGCATGAGGAGGTTCGATGGAACGGGTTACGGGCATCGGCGGTGTCTTCTTCCGGTCGGCTGACCCGGAACGACTCGCGGCGTGGTACGAGCAGCACCTTGGCATCAACGCTGGCCTTGACGGGAACAGGACATGGCAGCAGGAAGCCGGCCCCACGGTGTGGGCGCCCTTTCCGCAGGACAACGCCTACCTTGGCCGGCCTGAGCAGCAGGTCATGGTTAACTTCCGTGTGCGCGATCTTGACGCGATGCTCGCCCAGTTGCACGACTCCGATATCGACCCTGAGGACGACGTTCTCGAGGCGGTCGGCGTCGGGCGCTTCGCTCACATCCTGGACCCAGCTGGAACCCGACTTGAGCTGTGGGAGCCCGCCGACTAACGGTCGACTAACGGCCGGTCCCCTCGTCGATCCCCCTACGGCCCTTGCCATGGTCCAACATCGATGACCTGCTGTCAGCAGGACTCATCGGCCCGAAGCGGCGATGATCGCGAACGTTCACCCCCTCGCCCCAGGTTGGCACCCACAAGTTCGAGCGTGCGCACGCTCGACTAGCCCGAGCGGACCGTCCGCCTTTGACAGTCGGTTCAGCCGGCTCGACTCGGCGGCGCCAGGCGCGTCAAGATCTCGCTGACATCCTGAGCCGCAATGGGCGTCGAGCGTACCCATGACTGAAAGCAAACGCGTTCGGCTCCTACCGTCGTCGCCGTCCGGGATGCCTCCGGCATCCGCATCATTCCTGCACACAAGGTTTCCTGATCGCGTAGACCGCGTACACACCGTCGGTCGGGCAGTAGACGTCCACCTCAGCCGTCGGATCAACTCCGGCTGCGGCAATGATCTGCAGCATCTTGTCGATCGACCGAGGCTGGATGTGCGGCCACTGAACGGTGTTGAGGGTGAACTCGAGCTGCTTGTGGGTCTCATCGAGCATGTTGCCGAAGATCAGCAGCCCGCCGGGCTTGACCAGGTCGTAGGCGTTCTTCAGGAAAACGATGGCGCCGGCCCGGCTTCGCCTTTCGTCCACCACCCCGTTGTAGGTGTAGGACTCCTGGTTCTGCGGCGGAAGGTATTCCAGAAACCCGAGTGCTTCGACGACGTCGTAGCCGACGCGGCCGCTGGTCTGGTGGTGAGACCTTGGATCAACGTCGATCCCGTTCAGCCCGAGGATGTTTCGGGTGACCGTGGTGACACGATCGGTGATCCCATGTTTGTCAGCCAGCCCCGCGGCCATCGCCAGCGACTCGCGATCCAGATCAACGAGCGTCACGCTGGAATCAGCGGATCGCACGTCACGGAGAAGTTCGGCCATGGTCTCCAGCACTGGCTGGGCGGCCCCGCAGGCGAGCGACGCGACAGCGAGGCATCCCGCGTTGTCGGCCTCCTGCTGCAGCAGCTGTCGGAGGACAGCCGCACGGCTTCGGATGCCGATGGCGTCATCGATGTTCTTGAACCATCTGATCGACTCCTCATCGAGTACGACGCCGTTGCAGAGTCGCCCTTTCTCCGGGTCATAGATGATGTCCAGCGCAACTGCCCGCGGGATGAGCTTGAACCACTGGGCGATGGTCGGCATCGTTTTTCCCAGTTCCTGGGTGGCCGGGTTGGTCAGGTCGATCACGGTTCTGGGTCTGGTCAGATTCCTCGAGGCATCCCCGTGGTACCCCATGGCCGTGAGCTGCCGGATGCGAGCGTCGATCCTCGCCTTGTGTGAATCGGCCCATCGGTCGGTGTGCTCGAAGCGGTGATAGCGGGGGGCCCGAATGGAAGCCGCCGCCGTGTCCCCACGCGTGGCTGTAGCTCGTTGGAGCGTCCGAACCGGGTACCGCCGCTCCATCACCCGCACCGCCCTGCGTCCAGGTGTTCTATCCGTCCCGGAGGACGTGGACGCGTGCTTGCTGGGAGCGACTGCACCCTCATGCCGCAGATCATTCTCGGCGGGGACTGCGTAGTCCTCCGGGGTCATCAGGGCGGTCGGCTCGAGCATCGGTGCGTCCTTGTCTGTCGTCCAGAATGTGACGGGGCAAGCGGGCTGGTTCACGCTCGCTGTCTCTGAGGAGGTGGACTACCGGCCCGTGATACCTAAGTGGGCCAAATTGGCGCACAAGCCCCGAGACGCTGAGGGAGCTCGGTCAACCGCGCGGCGCGACCCAGGCCGTTGTTTCCTCGGGAAGGGTGCCGTCCACGACGCGGCCGGAGGAGAGGAGAACCTCGTCGACACCGAGCCGGAAGTCCTCCGAGCCGAAGTTGGTCACGACCTCCCAGCCGCTGTGGCGGGCAAAGCGCAGCACATCGCCTCGGCCGGTGTCACGCCAGCTGAGGTCCTCCCCCGGCCAGTAGTCGGCGCCTCACCCTGAGGGCGCGGCGGTAGAGCCACAGAGTGGAGTCCGGGTCGGCATCGAGGGTGCTCACTGCGTGGTGCACCATCCAACCCGGTTGGGGCAGGTGCGGTTCGGCCGTACCGAAGCCGAGGGCGGGGCCCTTGGTGCTCCAGGGCAGCGGGACCCGGCATCCGTCTCGCCCGACGTCGAAGCCTGGGTTTCTCCGGAGGGTGGGGTCTTGGCGCTGCTCGTCGGGGATGTCGTTCACTTCCTGCAGAGCGCGCATCACCAGGGACGCGACGAGGCAATTCACCGTGGTCGCAGCGTCCTTCGCGGGATGCGGAGCATGGGTTTCGCTGGCGCGCTCGACATGCGGTTTCGTTCCGTCGAGCCCGCGCCGTCGTAGCCCGCGCCGCCATCAGCGTCGGAACCACACGCTCCTCTCGGCCGGACATGTTCGATCAGCTTCCATCTCTTGAAGGGGCCTCAGCTGGGCTGGGGTAGGGCGTAGGCGATGTGGACGCGGTCGATCCGACCGTCGAACGTGAACGGCATCCGGTCGGCGTAGGCACGCGATACGGCGCCTCCGTAGGCGCGCCCGATGTCGAGGCAGTCGTTCGCCGAGAACAGCAGTGGTGCGCTGACGGGAACCTCGCCCGACGCGACCTCCTGGCCGTCGACCTTCAGCACGACGTGCAACGGCCCGGCTGGTCGAAGCTTGACGTAGCTGGTCTCGATCTCGACCGTGTGATCACCGGCAGGCAGTGCCGAGGGCGCAGCGATCGTGGTGCGTTGGACGAGGAAGAGGTTGTACTCGTAGGTCAGTATCCCGTCGACCATGAAGCAGGTCAGGCCGCCACCGGCGCCGCCGAGCTTGTAGAGCACGCCGTTCGCGGTGTCAGGAACGCTGATCGTCATGGTGACGGTGTTCGGGCGGTTCCCCAACGCAGGCGCGCAGAACTCCGGCACGCGCACCGTGTTGCCGTCCATCTCCCACTCGGAGTAGGGCGGGGTGATGCGGTCCTCAGGGTGCATCGAGACAACCCACAGCCCGCCGCCGATGGGCAGGACGTCGTTGCGCGCCGCTTCCATCGCAAACAGCTCCTTCAGCTGCGCGAGCTTCTCGGGATGGTCGGTCGCGAGGTCGTGCGCCTGGCTCCAGTCGTTCTCGAGGTTGTAGAGCTCCCAGGTGTCCTGGTCCGGGGTCCAGGTGCGGATCCCCGGTGGCAGGCCCTTGACCCAGGGCAGACGTGGTCCGATCGCCGAGGCCATCCACCCGTCTGCGTAGATCGCCCGGCTGCCCATGATCTCGAAGTACTGCGAGCGCCTTCTCCCGGGGGCCTGATCGTCATCGATGGCGTAGGCCAGGCTCACGCCGTCCATGGGGTCCTGTGGGATGCCGTTGACCATCTCCGGGTGCGAGATGCCGAGGATCTCGTAGATCGTCGGCGCGATGTCGATCACGTGGTGGAACTGCGTGCGCGGGGTCAGATCGGCCTGGATGCGGCTCGGCCACTGAACGACCATCGGGTTGCGAGTCCCGCCCAGGTGGGAGGGAAGCAGCTTCATCCCCTTGTACGGGGACGAGCCGGCCCAGGCCCATCCCGCGTGGTACTGGTTGTCGGTCGCGGGAGTTCCCAGCACGTCGAGCCCGCCCAGGTCGTCGAGCGCGGCGATGTGCTGGTCGACGGTGGTGGGGATGCCGTTCTGAGCGAGCAGCTCGCTGATCGTGCCGTCCTGGCCCTCACCCGAGGACCCGTTGTCACCCCAGATGTAGACGACGATGGTGTCGTCGCTGTACCCCAGCCGTTCGAGCTCGTCGAGGACGCGACCGGCTTGGACGTCAGCGTGTTCGCCGAAACCGGCCGCGACCTCCATCAACCGACGCTGGAACGGCTTCTGGTGTTCGGGGATCTCCTCCCACGAGTCCATCTCCGCATCCCGTGGTGTGAGCACGGCATCCTCGGGCACCCACCCAGCGGCCTTGGCTCCTTCGAACGAGCGCTCGCGGTAGGCATCCCATCCGTCGTCGAACTGCCCCGCGTACTTGTCGGCCCACTCCTTCATGACGTGGTGCGGACCATGGAGCGCTCCTGTCGCCCAGTACATGAAGAACGGCTGGTCCGGGGCGAGCGCCTTGTGGTCACGCAGCCACGAGATCGCGTCGTCGGCGATGTCCTCACTGAGGTGATAGCCCTCCTCCGGTGTCTTCGAGGGATGGACGTACGTGGTGTTGCGCACCAGGTTGGGTTCGTACTGCGATGCCTCCCCGGCGAGAAAACCGTAGAAGTACTCGAACCCGTAGCCCGTCGGCCAGCGCTCGAACGGCCCTGCCTTGGTGGTCTCCTCAGCAGGGGTGTTGTGCCACTTGCCCCACGCGCCCGTGGCGTAGCCGTACTGGTGCAAGACCTCGGCCATCGTCGCGCTGCTCTTGGGGATGTGACCGGAGTAGCCGTCCCAGTCGTTCGCGAGCTCCGCGATCTGGCCGCTGCCGACCCGGTGGTGGTTACGACCGGTCAGCAGCGACGCCCGGGTCGGTGAACACATCGCGGTGGTATGGAACCGGTTGAACCCGACCCCCTTGGCCCGCACCCGGTCGAGCGTTTCCGTGCGGATCGCACCACCGAACGTCGAGGGCAGAGCGGGGCCCGCGTCGTCGATGAGGATGACGAGAACGTTGGGAGCATCAGCCGGTAGGTGCGGGTCCGGCGGCTTCGGAGAGTAGGTGGACTCCTGGATCGTCCGACCGGCCGTACTCCCCGAAGACCTCGGGGGGAAGGGCAGGCTACGAGCCGGTGGCAGGGGCGACCCGATGACGGTACTGGCGTCGTTCACGGTGCTTCTCCTCATCGGTGTGCTGGGCTGAGTGTGGTCGACCGGCCCGAAGCTGGAATCCCCGGATCATGCGATTTCGTCATGGAACCGTCCTTCGGTAGACACCTGGTCGGGAACACGCGGTCCTCGCCGGCGGGGTTCCATGCCATCGGGGGCTGGTGCGATTCTGACGAATGGTCGGTCGACTCGGCATCACCCGAAGAGGATGATCCGCGCAGCACCGCCCGTGGCGCTTCTCGAACCGACGCGGCGGTCAAGTCCAGACAGCGGGCCGACGCGCGGCGATCCAGCGCATCGGTGCCGGGCTGTCATGAGACGGCGCCGCGACCGCCGGCTTGGTCTCGTCGCAGAAGGTCAATGGACTCTAGCCACCAGCGCTTCCGTTTCGTCGTACTCGCCTGATGGGAGGAGATACATGAAACTCTCGAATGTGGGCGGAGATGGCAGAGGGCTTCACGGGGGTGCGCCCGACACAGTCGGCCCGGCTCACCCACTGCCGGTATCGCGGAAGGCTGGTGGCTCGCGAGCTCGATGGCTCCCAACACGACACACAACACCGTCCTGCACCCACCGCCTCCTCACTTGAAGGACTGACATGCTCGATCCACGCACCAGCACCATCGATGGCATCACGCGCCGCAGCGCGCGAGCGTTCTCGGACCGCACCGCTCTGCTCTTCCAGGACCGCACCTGGACCTACCACGAACTCGACGACGCGGTCAGCAGGGCCGCCGATTTCCTGCTCGGACACGGCCTCGTCAAGGGCGACCGGGTGGCCGCATTCGGGAAGAACTCCGATGCCTACGTCATCGCCTTCCTGGCCTGCGCCCGCGCCGGCCTGGTGCACGTCCCACTGAACTACAACCTGACCGGCTCCGAGCTGGACTATCTCATCGGCCAGTCAGGCTCGGCCGTCGTGCTCACCGACCCCTCGCTCGGCGCGCGACTGGACGCGACCACGGAGACGAGCCCTCGAGTCGTGCTCCTGCGCGACGGCGAAGGCTCGCTGCTCGACGCGGCATCCCATGGGCCCGTCCCCGATATCGATCGCCCGGTCGAGGACGGTGACCTGGTCCAGCTGCTCTACACGTCGGGGACCACCTCACGGCCCAAGGGCGCGATGATGACCCATCGTGCCCTGATCCACCAGTACGTCGGGGCTCTGGTGGCGCTGGACCTGGCGGCCGACGACAACCCGCTCCACGTCATGCCGCTCTATCACTCGGCCCAGATGCACGTGTTCCTGCTGCCCTGGCTGTCCATCGGCGCGCGCAACACCATCCTCGAGACCCCCGACGTGGGCGACGTCCTGACTCGAATCAGCCGCGACGGACACCGAGCCTTCTTCGCCGCGCCCACAATCTGGGTCGCACTGACCAACCACCCGACCTTCCCCGAGGCAGACCTCGCCGGCCTCGGCAAGGCCTACTACGGCGCGTCCATCATGCCCGGCCCGATCGTGCAACGACTCCAGGACAAGACCCCAGGCCTCGGGCTGTACAACTGCTTCGGCCAGTCCGAGATGGGACCGCTGTGCACCGTCCTCGGGCCGGCTGACCACCAGACGCGTCCCCAGTCCGCCGGCCTTCCCGTGCTGTTCACCGAACTGCGGGTCGTCGACATCGACGGGAACGACGTGCCCGCGGGTGAGCTCGGCGAGGTCGTCTACCGCTCACCCCAGCTGTGCCTCGGCTACTGGGACAAGCCCGACGAGACCGCCGAGGCCTTCAGCAACGGCTGGTTCCACTCCGGGGACCTCGTGACCATGGACGAGCAGGGCTACATCACCGTCGTCGACCGGATCAAGGACGTCATCAACACCGGCGGTGTCCTCGTCGCCTCACGCGAGGTCGAGGACGCACTCTTCACCCACCCAGCAGTTGCCGAAGTCGCCGTGATCGGCACCCCCGACGACAAGTGGGTCGAAGCCGTCACCGCATTCGTCGTCACCAAGGCTGACGTCTCCGAGGACGAGCTGCTCACGCACGCACGGACACGGCTCGCCACCTTCAAAGCCCCCAAGACCATCCACTTCGTCGACGAGCTGCCCCGCAACGCCTCGGGCAAGATCCTCAAACGCGAGCTGCGCACCCAGTCCACCTGAGACCCACCCACCGGCCAGCTGCCCAGCCTTCGACGTTCGGTCGTGGCGGGGCCGGCCGGCTCGCCGAGCCTCTTGACGCTGTAGTTGTATTGACAGGCCCGTTTGGCCGCGGGGGCAGGCCCGCTCCTGACGTTCCCGGTCTATCAATGTCGCGATGCTGGTCACTGGAGCGACAGGGCGGTTGCCCCAGCCCTCAGGGGAATGTCCGCCGTCCCGATAGCGGTAGAGCCGATCAGGCGCAGCGCCTTGACGAAGGAGATCCGCTCCGGGTCGACGTCGGCGGCAGCAGACGCTTTCACGATCAGGACGCTGATCGCATGGTGCACGATCAGCTGCCCCAACGGGCCTGTCCCGGAGCCGGTCGGCGATGCATGGTGGACTGTGGACTCGCAGGCTGGCGCCGGCACCCCCCGCGCGGCCGCGTCGCAGCGGAAACGACAGCGGCATCCGGATATGGAAGCGGCGGGGCGAGAGCCTCGGCCGCAGCCGGGCGCGCCGGGGGCCGGCACTCCGGCGGCACTGCTGTTGGCCCTGCAGCGCACCGCGGGCAACGGGGCCGTGTCGCGGGCCATCGGACTCCAGCGGACGTTGACCAACGACGCAACCTGGGGTCCGGTCGAACCGACGACGGGGCAGGGCACGTCCGTCAGGGCGGTGTCCGGGCCGGGCTACACGTACGGCTCAGGCCCCAAGTCGCCCGCACCGGGCTTCCGGCCCTATCTGTACACCGCGATGTTCAGCGCCGCCACGACGGGTGCGTACTACTGCCAGGGGCACCTGCTCAACGACAACCTCGGTGGCCCGGGCGACCCGGCCGCCGCGCACGCGGCTCAGAACCTCACGGCCTTCCCGCAGCGACCGACCAACACGGACCACAAGAGCGCGATCGAGAATCCCATCAAGAGCGCCGCCCTGGGCGCCTGGTACCTCTACGAGGTGACCATCGGGTACTCCACGGACTCGGCCCCCCGGTTGCGCCGGCGGCTCGGGGTGAATGCCGCCATGGCGCCTGCAGCGGGCATCGCGGCGACGGATACGACCTTCACCTACGCGTCCTCGCTGAGCGCACAGTGGACCGAACTGGTGCAGGGCCTGGCGTCGACGAACGCCGCACCTCCCGTCAAGCCGGCCGGCGACGCCGGCACGTTGAGCCTGTCGATCCCGAGCCCGATGACCTTCACGACGAACGAGGCGGGCGAGTACCCCAACTACGTCAAGACAGGGTCCTACCAGCACATGCCCAAGCTGAAGGGCAACCAGGCGGCCAACCGAATCGGGACGCTGCCCGGCGGGGGAAGCGCAACCTTGGCGGGCCGGGCGTACGTGCTTCCCATGCGGTGGGAGGCGGTCGACTTCGCCCGCGCCGGCAACCCCGCGCCGCCGCCGGGCAAGAACGCCACCTACCAAGCGGGCTTCCAGCACTACGGCGACGGGGTGACGGGCTCCCGGACGGGCGTCACCGTCACCCGCTACGGGCTCGGCTTCACCCTGGGTTACGCGGACTTCGAGGCCGGCCTGGTGCACGGTCGCGCCCACGCCCAGGCGTCGCCGCCGGCGCCGCCACCCGCCGCGACGGTCGATGGGCACAACGAGTTCTGGGCCGGCGTGGTGCTCGGGCGGACGAGCCTGCTCGCAGCACCACCCGTGGGGAACCGCGCCCACATCGCCGGCCACCACGAGTTCTGGGCCGGGGTCCTGCACGCCCGCAGCAACCCCGAGCTCCCGGCGCCGGTCAACCTGGCCGAGGCCACCGGGCACAACGAGTACTGGGCCGGAGTGAATCTCGCGCTCACGACCCTCAAGGCCACCAAGCCTGCCGGCAACCTCGCATCCGAGGAGGGGCACCAGGCCTATTGGGAGGGGGCCGAGGCCGCGCGAGCCGACCCCGCCGCACCAGTGGTCCCCTCGACCACGGCCAAGGTCATGGGCCACACCGACTTCATCAACGGCGTGACGCACGCGAGAGCAAACCCCCGGGTCACGGCGCCCGCCATGGGAAGCCTGGCCAGGTCGGCGTCGTGGACGGAGTACTGGCAGGGCGTCGACTTCGCGCGGGCCAACCCGGCCGCAACGCCCTGTGCCGGGCCGAGCTCGGCCGAGAAGGCCGGCGCCGCGGACTACCGGGAGGGCGCCGACGCAGCGAGCAAGGACCTCGGTTCCTTCGCGGGGGCACCGCCGGTCGGTGGCGGCGCACGGGAGGGCTTCGAGGACCTCACGTCGGGCGCCAAGGGCCACCAGGCCGGGACGCCAGCCGACGCCGCCCGGACCGCGCACGTTCGCGGCTGGCAGGACAGCGCCGCGGGGATGGCGGCGGGTGGCGCGGTGGCTCCGGCGCCACCGGTGCGGACCGATGGTGGGTTCATGAGTGGGTTCCTGCACGCGCATGGTGGTGCGTTGGCGCAGGGCGCTCAGCCGGCCCCGGCAGGCGGTCTGGAGCAGTCGGTGGCGGGCGGTGGACACGCGGCATACGGCACGGGGTTGGCTGCGGCGCGGGCGGACCTGGCCTCGGTCGCGCCGGTGCCGTTGGTGCAGGCGCAGGCGCACGGGGAGTTCGTCGCCGGGGTGGTGCACGCGAGGGCGTCGGGGCGCGGGGCGGCGCCGGCGGCGGGGAGTTTGGCGCGGACGCAGGCGTGGACGGAGTACTGGCAGGGGGTCGACTTCGCGCGGGCGAACTCGGCGGCGACGGCATACACGGGGGCGAGCTCGGCGGAGCGGGCCGGGGTGTTGGACTACCGGGCGGGCACGGATCTGGCAGCGCGGGACCTCGCGTCGCTCACGGGGGCGCCGCCGGTCGGTGGCGGCGCCCATGAGGGGTTCGGTGACTACCAGTCAGGGGTGGATTCACAGCAGGGCGGAATTGCTGCGGACCCGGGTCGGTCGGGGCAGGTGCGGGCTTGGCACGACAGTGCGGCGGGGATGACCGCGGGTTGGGCGCCCGCGCCGCAGCCGCCGGCGGGGACTGAGGGCGGTTACTTGAGTGGGTTCCTGCACGCGCATGGTGGAGCGTTGGCGCAGGGCGCCCAGCCGGCCCCGGCAGGCGGTCTGGAGCAGTCGGTGGCGGCCGGCGGGCACACGGCATACGGCACGGGGTTGGCTGCGGCCCGCCATGACCTAGAGGCGCCGGGGCCCGCACCGCTCGTCGAGGCGCAGGCGCATTCAGAATTCCTGTCCGGCGTGGCGCAGGCCCGGACCGCGGCTCGCGGGACCGCACCGGTGGCAGGCAGTGTGGCGCGGACGCAGGCGTGGACGGAGTACTGGCAGGGGGTCGACTTCGCGCGGGCCAACCCGGCGGTCACCCCATACTCCGGGCCGAGCTCGGCCGAGCGATCGGGCGTCGCGGACTACCGGGCGGGGTCCGATCAGGCGCACGCCAGCTTGGCGTCGTTGGCTGGGGCTGCACCGGCGGCTGGCGGTAGCGCGGAGGGTTTCGGGGATTTCAAGGACGGGGTGGACGGGTGCCAAGGCGGCATCGCGGCCGACGTTTCCCGGTCGGCACAGCTGCGAGGTTGGCAGGACTGCGCGGCGGGGATGGCGGTGGGTGGCGTGGTGTCGCCGGCGGCGCCGGTGCGGACCGATGGCGGGTTCATGAGCGGCTTCCTGTATGCGCACGGAGCCGCACTGGCGCAGGGTGCCCAACCGGCCCCGGTGGGTGGGCTGGACCACACGATCGCGGCCGGTGGGCACGCCGGCTACCTGGCCGGGCTGGCGACCGCACGAGCCGGCCTGGGCTCGCCGACACCGCAACGCGGCGCGGATGCGCTCGGTCATGGTGACTTCGTCGCTGGGGTCGCGCATGCCCGGGCGTCGGTCCGTGGAGTGGCGCCGGGGGCGGGGAGTTTGGCGCGGACGCAGGCGTGGACGGAGTACTGGCAGGGGGTCGACTGGGCCCGGGCCAACCCGGTCACGGCGGCGTATGCAGGTCTCAGCTCCGCAGAGGAGGCAGGGGCGGCGGACTGCCGGATCGGGGTCCAGCATGCGGTCGCACAGCCGTCCGGGACCGCGCTACCGTCGGCCGAGCCCGCAGCGGCGGAGGGCGCAGCCGACTACTGGCAGGGGGAGGCGCATGCAGCGGGGAACGCGGCCGCACCCGGTGGCCCGGCCCTTGCCGCGACCACTGCGTACACCGACTACTGGAACGGTGCCGGGCACGCTCAAGGCAGCCTGGTGAACCTGCAGGGGGCACCTCCGGCCGGTCGGGTCCAGGCGCTCGGGTTCGCGGCCTACCAAGGCGGGGCCTACGGCGCAGACCACTCCTTGCCCGATGTGCCGGCGAACCTCGCCTACTCCTATGCCTGGAACGCGTACACGGATGCCGCGGTCGACGTCCGAGCCGGAGCCGTGAACGGGCTGCGGCTCGACTCGGGCTATCTCTACGGCGTGCTGCACACGAACGCACCCGTCGCGAAGCGGAGGAATGGAGGCCCTGGTTCCGACGCCAAGCGGACGAAGCACTTCTGAGGGATCACCGTCGTCGAGCGCCGTATGTCGTTGGGTGGGGGCCGGGGTCAGGTGCTCGGTATGGGCCGCGACCCAGGGACTCAGCGATCCCTCGAGCGAGCTACTGAGTGCATCTCGACAAGGGCCGCCGGCAACCCACCGATACTAGGGGGTGACGATCGCGAAGTTCTTGTCTCCAGGGTCGAGAACGGCGACGAGTCGGCTCAGAACCCTGGCGTCACCGGCGAGTTCGATACCAGCCGCCGACAGTCCGTCCGGCGACAGCCCGCCCATCGCCAGTGCAGGTAGCGCGCGCTTGGTGGTCGTGAGCGTGGCGTCAGCCTCGCCCTGCTGCGGGCGTCCGCTGTAGGTCAGCACGCCGTTGGCGAGGCGGAGCCGGTAGCGCTCGTTGGTATCGGTGAGCACCACATCGATGGTGGCCTTCTCGTCCCAGGCCTTCGGCCCGTTGACCTGGATGGCGATCGCATCGAACAGCATCGCGGGCGTGAGTTGTCCGATGACGTCCGGGGCGGTGGTCTCTGTGGGGGTGCCGAACTGGCCGTTGCGCAGCTCGGTGGCACCGGAGAGGTAGAAGTCTCGCCAGGTGCCATTCACGGAGCCGTAACCGAGCTGCTCATAGGTGTCAGCGAGCAATGCACGACCACGACGACACGCTTACTACCCAACGTGGCCCAGTGGTGAGAGGCAAATACGACCTCGACGTCGTGTCAAGGGCCATTGGTTTCTGCCCAGGGGCGGTCGTGGAACCTGCCCGGTGACGGTCACGAGAACTGCCCGGTGGTGGCTATGGGATCTGCCCGAGGGCTGGGCCACCACTGGTCGGGGTGTTCAGCTCAAGGGGCTCACCCCTTGCCCGGTGAGGGCTTGGGATAGGCGCACGCTTTCGCCGGTGGTCTGACAGACGTGGGCGTGGTGCAGGAGCCGGTCGACGGTCGCGGTCGCGAGGGTCTTGGGCATCAGCTCATCGAACGCTGCGGGGTGCAGGTTCGAGCTGATCGCGATGGAGCGTTTCTCGTAGGCGGCATCGACCAGGCGGTACAGGCCTTCGGCGGCGTCTTGGGCCACGGGGAGTAGCCCGATGTCATCGACCTATGCGGATGTCCGCATAGGTCGATCTATGCCGACACCGCGACTATGCCGAGGAGGGTGGCGGCCGGTGGCGGCAGGCCTGACGGGTCAAGCATCTTGGTGCCCGGCGGCCTTGGGCGTATCGGCATAGTTGCAGGTCGGGTGGAGTCTCGATCGTGGGAGCACCGTGCTCCACGAAGGAGGCAAGTGCGATGGCGAGTACCCGACGTAACGCTGGCGTTCTGGCCCCGCAGGTCGAGGGCTACCGGGATTGGCTAACGGGCCGGGGTTACACCCCGGACACCATCCGGAACATGCTCAAGGACCTGGGACAGGTCGGGTTGTGGCTTACCGCCCAAGGTTTGGCGGCAGCACAACTCGACGCGGTTCAGATGGAGTTGTTTCTGTCTGAGCGGCGCAGGGTTGGCCATCGAAGGGTTCCTGGGGCCCGCGCGATGGTGCCCATGGTGAGCTATCTGCGAGAGGTCGGTGTCGTCGAGGAGGCGCCCCCTTCGCTGACTCCGCTCGGCGAGTTGCTCGCCGGGTACCAGTGCTGGATGGTGCAGGAACGCGGCCTGGCCCCGTCCACCGTTCTGCGCTATCAGAACGCCGCTCGGCGCTTTCTGCAGCAGCAGGCCATGGTTGCGGGGGTCCTGGAGCCAGCTGTCCTGACCGGAGTAGACGTCAATTCGTTCCTGCTGCGAGAGTGCGGCCGGGTCAGTACCGGCTCGGCTAAGGGCCGCGTGGCGGAGCTGCGTTCGGTGCTGCGCTTTCTGTACCTGCGGGGCTTGACGCCGTTGCGGCTGGGAACCGCGGTCCCGCCGGTGGGTGGGTGGCGCTTGGCGAAGTTGCCTCCGCCCGCGATGACGCGCGCTGATGTCCAGTCGTTGCTGGATGGTTGCGACCGCGGCACCGACGTCGGTGTCCGCGATTTCGCGATCATCACTCTCCTGGTCCGGTTGGGGCTGCGCTCGATCGAGGTCGCGCGGCTGGAACTGGCTGACGTGGACTGGCGGGCCGGCGAGCTTGTCGTGCGAGGCAAGGGCGGAGGCCGCGACCGGCTCCCGTTGCCGGCCGAGGTCGGCGAAGCCCTCGTGGCGTACCTGAGCGGTGATCGAGGGTCCCGCACCGACCAGGGCCACACCCGCCTGTTCCTGACCTGTCGGGCCCCTCGCGGGCCGATCCGTGCAGATCTGGTCGGTGACGTCGTGCAGCGTGCCTGCCTCCGGGCCGGGCTGCCATGCGTGGGGCCACACCGGCTCCGGCACGCGCTGGCCGCCGAGCTCTTACGCCAAGGTGCAGGCCTGGTCGCCATCAGCCAGGTGCTACGCCACCAGGACCTGGCCACCACCGCCCTGTACGCCAAGGTCGACCTGGACACGCTGGGCCAGGTCGCCGCGCCCTGGCCGGGAACCGGCCGATGAGCCCGCTGGAACAGGCGCTGAGCGACTACCTGAAACTGCGTCGCTCCCTCGGGCACGACCTGGCCGGACCAGGGCGGGTGCTACCGCGGTTCGTGGCCTACCTCGATGCCCGCGACGCGCCTGTTGATCGTCGTTCATTTTGCAGATGCTGGCGTCATTGGGTTTGCCGATGGTC
>JAKDLG010000239.1 GCA_030452985.1 Humibacillus sp. | reverse complement strand
TCAACCTCGCCCGCGCCGGCATGTGGGACCGCATCGCCGCCTGCGAGTCGGGCAACAACTGGTCGATCAACACCGGCAACGGCTATTACGGCGGCCTGCAGTTCGCGGCCTCGACCTGGCTCTCGTCCGGCGGTGGCGACTTCGCCCCCCGGGCCGACCTCGCCAGCCGGGCCGAGCAGATCACCGTCGCCAACCGGCTCTACGCCTCGAGCGGCACCTCCCCGTGGGGTTGCGCCTGAGTTCCAGACTGTTGTGGTGAGCCCCGAACCGTCATGGCGACGTTCGGGGCTTCCCGTCTGAGTTCTTGTTTCGTGAGCCCGCGGCGTAGACCGGCTGACCGTCGACCTGACCTGTCGCGGGCCCACGGTCGGCCTCGATGATGGCTGCCGCCGACCTGCTCGGTAGTGGTCATGACGCCAACCCCGGCATCTCGTCCACGAGCGTCTCAGAGATCCGGCTTGGGTCCGTGGACACCGAGGTGCCGTAGACCTCGACGGAGTGCGCGGAGACCTGCCCGACGTTCAACGCCTCTGGCGTACAACGAGATAGCGACCCTGCGGACATCGCTCAGGCGATGCTTCCGCTCTGTTTCCTGCGAATTCTGTCGTTTCGCCGAAGCCACGGTCGTGAACACTTAGGCTCGTCGCTGGGGCCACGGCCAGCAGAACTGCTGAGGGGCAGATGGGTCGTTGGAGAGCACGGGAGACATGGGGTTGGCGGTTGCAGTGCGCTCGCGGCACCGGCGCACAGGAGACATAACGTCTTTCCCCGGGTCCGAGATCTCGTGATCTGGCCGTGAACTGATCCGGCGTTTCCTGCGCTGGTGGTTTCGTCGAGTTGGAGATGACATGTTGGCTAAGTCTTGGTTCGCCCGGGTCGCTGCGTTGGCGGCGGTGATACTCGGGTTGTCGGTGATGGCGCAGGCACCGGCGCAGGCCTCGATCGCCCAGGACCAGATGCCGTCGGCGGTCCCTTCGGACAACACGCCGGATGTCAACAACGGCACCGTTTTTGCGATCGGCAAGGTGGGGACGCGCGTGTTCCTGGGTGGTGACTTCACCTCGGCCACTTCGCGAGGTTCTACCGGAGCGACGAGCCGGCAGAACATCCTCTCGTTCGACCCCGCGACGGGCGTGATCGACTCCTCGTTCGCGCCCGCGATGAACGGTGAGGTCGATGCGATCATCCCCGGCCCGGACAACACGATCTATGTGGCGGGTCAGTTCAAGACCGTCAACGGGCAGAACATGCGGGTGGCTCGCCTGGACGCCGCTAGCGGGGCGACCGTTCCGGGGTGGAACCCGCCGTACATCAACGCGAACACGACCACGATGGCCCTCTCGGGCGGGGTGCTGTACGTCGGGGGGACCTTCGCGAAGGTGAGCGGTCAGGACCAGGGCGGGCTGGTGGCTCTCGACCCGGCCAGCGGCAGCGTCTTGCCGTGGTTCGACGTCAACGTCTCCGGGCACCACGGTCAAGGTTCAGCAAGGGGAGGGGTTGGGCCCAAGGACATTGCCATCGACCCCTCGGGCACGACGATGATCGTGATCGGCAACTTCACGAGCGTGCAGGACTCGCAGGGCACGGTTGATCGTGACCAGGTGTTCAAGCTCACCCTCGGCACCTCGAGCGCGACGGTGGACCGCAACTGGCGCACCTTGAAGTACACGGGTCAGTGCTACAACTTCGCCTTCGACTCCTACATCCGCGACGTCGACTGGGCCCCGGACGGCAGCTACTTCATCATCGGCGCGACGGGCGGTGGCGGCCTGAACCCGAAGAACGTCGACGGTTCACGCTCCTACTGTGACGCGGTCGCCCGCTTCGACGCTGACAGCGCCGGCAGCAGCGTGAGCGCGAAGTGGGTCGACTTCACCGGCAACGACTCGATCTGGTCGGTGGCCGCGACCGGCACCGCGGTTTACGCCGGGGGCCACCAACGTTGGGCCAACAACCCCAACGGCAGCGACAACCCTGGCCCCGGTGCCGTGCCGCGGCCCGGACTCGAGGCGCTCGACCCGCAGAACGGTCTGCCGCTTTCGTGGAACCCAGGACGCAACCCGCGCGGGGCTGGTGCGTT
This sequence comes from Humibacillus sp., assembly GCA_030452985.1. Lineage (GTDB taxonomy): Bacteria > Actinomycetota > Actinomycetes > Actinomycetales > Dermatophilaceae > DSM-29435. The sequence goes on along the minus strand of JAKDLG010000239.1, from coordinate 4,416 downwards.
CGCGCTGCTGGCCACCGATGACGGCCTCTACGTCGGCAGCGATACCAAGTACATCGGCAACTTCCGGTACCAGCGCGAGCGAATCGCCTACTTCCCGCTCGCCGGTGGTTCGACTCTCCCGGCCAACACCGAGGGCACCCTGCCCGGTACCGTCTACCTGGCCGGCAGCCCGGCCAACGCCCGACCCGACGTGCTCTACCGCGTCAACGCCGCGGGTCCCCTGCTCGGGGCCTCGGACGGCGGTCCCGACTGGGCTGCCGACGACCAGGCACCTTCTCCCTACCGCAACGACACGAGCAATACGTCGGCCAGCAACCCCTCTGCTTTCCTCGACAGCACCATCCCCTCGGGCACCCCGAAGGCGCTGTTCGACAGCGAGCGATGGGACCCCGGCAGCAAGGGCGACGGGAACGAGATGAAGTGGACCTTCCCGGTTCCCAGTGGCACCACCGTTGACGTGCGGCTCTACTTCGCCAACCGGTACAGCGGCACGAGCCAGCCGGGGACGCGTGTGTTCGACGTCTGCGTCGAGGACCAGCCGTGCCTCGACAACTTCGACATCGTGGCGGCCACAGGGGGTACCGACATCGCAACCATGCGCGACTGGTCGGTCGTCTCCGACGGCGAGATCAACATCGACCTCACCCACGAGGTCGAGAACCCGCTCATCGACGGCATCGAGATCGTGCAGACCGATCCGACGCCCGCTGCACCGACCGACGGCAACACCTTCAACGCCCGTTCTCTCAATGCGGCCGGTGCGGTAGGTCAGACGCAGACGGTGGATACGTCGATGGCCACGAGCCAGGTGCGCGGCGCGTTCATGCTCAACGGGATGATGTACTACGGGCTGGCCGACGGCACGTTCAACGCGCGCAGCTTCGATGGCCAGACGTTGGGCGCGCAGGATTCGATCGACCCGTACAACGACCCGTTCTGGAGCGACAAGTCGAACGGCAGTGGCGGGACCTATCGTGGGACGTTGCCTGATCTGTACGGGTCCAAGATGGCCGCCGTGAGCTCGATGTTCTACAGCAGTGGACGGATCTACTACACGCTGAACGGTCAGAGCCAGATGCGCTCACGGGCCTTCACACCCGACTCGGGAATCATGGGAGCCGTCGAGAGCACGATCAGCGACGGGCTCGACTGGAGCGGGGTCGCGGGTGCGTTCCTGACCGGCGACACGCTCTACTACGCGAGCAAGGCTGATGGGGTGCTGCACAAGATCGGCTGGGGTGGTGACCAGGCCACCGGCAGTTCCACGGTGGTCGACTCAAGTCGCGACTGGGCGACCCGCGGGATGTTCCTGACCACTCCGGTCAACACACCGCCGAACGCTCAGGCCACCGTCTCGTGTGGCGCGGACAGCCTCACCTGCTCCTTCGACGGGTCCGCCTCGGTCGACCCGGACGGGTCGATCGTCCGCTACGACTGGGACTTCGGTGATGGGCAGACAGCCACAGACGCCGGCCCGAAGGTGTCCCACGCCTACGCGACCTCCGGCCAGCAGTCAGTCACCCTGACGGTGACCGACAATCAGGGCGCGAGCGCGACCACGTCGGTTACCGCCTCCCCGGCGGCGGCGCCGGAGGCAATGACCTTCCGTGGTCAGAGCACGTTCACGGCCAAGAAGGTCAACGCGATGAGCCTGAGTGTGCCGAACGGGGTCGTCCCCGGTGACACGATGTTGCTCTTCAGCAGCTTCAGCGTCGTTTCGGCATCCTCGTCCACCCCCGACGGGTGGAGCCTGCTGAAGACGCAGAAGCAGTCCAAGGGGATGGTGACTCGGATCTACTCCAAGGTCGCCACAGCGGACGACACGCCAGGCACCACAGTGCCACTCTCGCTGAACAAGAGTGGCCGGGCAGCCGGGGTGCTGGCCGCGTACTCGGCCGGAGCCTCTGCACCCGTGAGTGCGACAGTCACCGGCACGGACTCGGGAACATCCACCCATGTCACGCCGAGCGCCGCCGTGGTCGAGCAGGGCAGCTGGGCGGTGTCGTACTGGGCCGATCGCAGCAACCCGGCCGCCACGGGCTGGTCCTCGCCGGCCGGAGTGACCGTGCGCGCCACCACCCTGGGCCAGGGCACGCAGTCGCTGTCCTCGCTGCTGGCCGATTCCAACGGGCCGGTCACGGGCGCAACCTATGGCGGCATCTCCGCAACCGCGACCGGCAACTCCCTCAAGGGCGTCACCGCAACCGTCATCCTGCGGCCCGACCAACCCTGACCCGAAAACCGATAGGGGACGCTCGCCCCGTGACCTTCATGGTGACGGGGCGAGCGTCGATTCCCATGTCGGTCAAGGTGACGTCATGTTCGACCTGGCTCTTGCCGTTCCGGGTACTTTTCGGCTCGAGCGGGCAGGTCTGACCTGTGGCGCTGGCGTGTGGGCGGCTGGTGTGCGGGCATACCCAGGCCTGGTTCTTGCATGTTGTCGATGGCTCAGGGCCCCGCCGGTGGCCAACGTGGCCTGAGCACCTGCCTGGTTATCGTCGAAGCCGCCATAGGGTGGCGTCATGACCAAGAAGGGCGTGCACCTGGACGCCCCGGCACCAGACGCGGCCTTGCTGGGGCCTGTCCAGGTTCGTGAGCTCGCCGAGCGGCTCGAGGTGCGGCCCACCAAGCAGTGGGGTCAGAACTTCGTCGTCGACGCGAACACCGTGCGCAAGATCGTGCGGGTGGCGGGCGTGGGGGCCGACGACACCGTGGTCGAGGTGGGCCCCGGACTGGGCTCGCTCACCCTGGCGCTGCTGCCCGTCGTGAGCCGGGTCATCGCCGTCGAGGTCGACCCACGACTGGCCGGAGCCCTCGAGGCGACCGTCGCTACCTACCAACCCGAGCATGTCGACCGGCTCCGTCTGGTTGCAGCCGATGCCCTGACGGTCACCAAGCTGCCCGGAACCGACCCCACCGCCCTGGTCGCCAACCTGCCCTACAACATCTCGGTGCCGGTCGTGCTGTCGTTCCTCGAGCGGTTCCCCACCATCGAGCGCGTGCTGGTGATGGTGCAGCTGGAGGTCGCCGAACGGTTGGCCGCGCCACCGGGAAGCAGGATCTACGGCGTGCCGAGCCTGAAGGCCGCGTGGTACGCCGACGTCTCGCTCGCCGGCCGCGTCGGTCGCACGGTGTTCTGGCCGATGCCCAACGTCGACTCCGGCCTGGTGTCGATGGTGCGACGGGAAGCCCCGGCCACGGCCGCCAGCCGCGAGCAGGTCTTCCGGTGCATCGATGCCGCCTTCCTGCACCGGCGCAAGGCACTGCGTGGTGCGCTCGCCACCTGGGCCGGCTCACCCAACCTGGCGGAGCAGGCGCTTGTCAGGGCCGGTGTCGACCCGAGGGAGCGGGGTGAGCAGCTGGGGATCGCCGACTTCGCCCGCATCGCCGAGTCACGCGTCGAAGCCGAGCCCGGAGCCGACGAGAGCCACCCCAGGGCAGCGACGGGGAAGAAGGGCAGGCACAAGAACGCATAGGGTGGCGATATGACCGCCGCGCCGACCCTTCCCGGTACCGTCACGGTCCGGGTGCCGGCCAAGGTGAACCTGCAGCTGAAGGTGGGGGAGCGGCGGCCCGACGGCTACCACGACCTGGCGACCGTGTTCCAGGCCGTTTCACTGCACGACAAGGTTTCGGTGGCCCGGTGGGACGCCTGGGAGGTGGTACCCACGGGCACGTACGCTGCCGGCATCCCGACCGACGCGGCGAACCTCGCGATCAAGGCGGCCAAGCTCGTGGCGGCGCGGTGTCACATCGACGAGTCACTCTCGATCCGCATTGACAAGGACATCCCCATCGCCGGCGGCATGGCGGGCGGATCGGCCGATGCCGCGGCCACGCTGCTTGCCTGCGACCAGCTGTGGGGGCTCGGGCTCGACCGTGAGGAGATGGCCGCGATGGCGGCCGAGCTTGGTAGCGACGTGACCTTCCCGCTCCACGGTGGCACGGCAATGGCGTCTGGCCGCGGGGAGCAGATCGCGCCGGTGCTGGCTCGGGGCAGCTTCCACTGGGTCTTCGCCGTCAGCGACCAAGGCCTGTCGACACCGGCGGTCTACGCCGAGTGTGACCGGCTGCGCGAGCTGCGCGGACACGTCGTGCCGCCCCCGGAGATCGACGCCGAGCTGATGGGGGCCCTGCGTCAAGGCGACGCCGTCGCGCTCGGACGGGCCCTGCACAACGATCTCGAACCGGCTGCGTTCTCGCTGCGCCCTGAGCTGAAGGTGCTGCGCGATGCCGGCGTCGAGTTCGGGGCACTCGGGGGGATCGTGTCGGGGTCGGGCCCGACGGTCGCCTTTCTCACCGCCAGCCACGAGGCTGCGCTCGACCTGTCGGTGTCGCTCGCCGCAGCCGACCTCTCCCGCGACCTGCGCCGCGCCAAGGGCCCCGTACACGGAGCCCACATCGTGACCGGCTCCC
>JAKDLG010000238.1 GCA_030452985.1 Humibacillus sp. | reverse complement strand
GGCACTTTACCCCTGGTTGGGGGCTGTTGGGGGCGCGCTATGCGCCGTCGCGCGGGGCTTCCCGGGTCGAGAGGACGATTCGTGAGCCACGATCTGCCCTGTCGACGAGTGGCTGAGGCTCTGCTCGACGCGCCCCGCAGCGTTGCCGACCTACCCAAGGCCCATCTGCACCTGCACTTCACCGGGTCGATGCGCATCGAGACCGTTCGCGACCTTGCCGAGCAGCACGGCCTCCGCCTGCCCGACGCCCTGACCACCAACTGGCCGCCCCAGCTCGCCCGCGCCACGGATGAGCGCGGCTGGTTCCGCTTCCAACGGCTCTACGACACTGCCCGAGCCTGTGTGCGCAGCGAGAGCGACATGCGGCGCATCGTGCGCGAGGCGGCGCACGACGACGACCGCGAGGGGTCCCGGTGGCTCGAGATCCAGATCGACCCGACGTCGTACGCCCCGTTCGTCGGCGGCATCACCCCTGCCCTCGAGATCGTGCTCGACGAGGCGCGGACCGTGTCGGCGAGCGGCGGCACCGGGGTGGCGGTGGTCGTCGCCGCGAGCCGGATGCGTCATCCGCTCGAAGCGCGCACCCTGGCCCGGCTGGCGGCCCGCTACGCCGGCGACGAGCCGGGGCAGGTGGTCGGGTTCGGCCTCTCCAACGACGAGCGGCGCGGCGCTACCTCCGAGTTCGCCCCGGCGTTCGCGATCGCCCGACGGGCCGGCCTGACCCTCGTTCCGCACGGCGGGGAGCTGCTCGGGGCGCCAGCGGTGCTGGAGACGCTCGAACACCTGGCCCCCGATCGCATCGGGCACGGTGTGCGGGCGGTCGAGGACCCCGAGGTGCTGGGCGCCGTCGCCGAGTCGGGGACCGTGCTCGAGGTCTGCCCCGGCAGCAACGTGGCCCTCGGGGTCTACGCCTCCCCCGCCGAGGTGCCGCTGCGCGCCATCGTCGAGAGCGGCATCCCCGTCGCTCTCGGTGCCGATGACCCGCTGCTCTTCGGTCAGCGCCTGTCTGACCAGTACACGGCCGCCCGGGACCTGGGCTTCGACGATCGTGAGCTGGCCGATCTCGCCCGCCAGTCGCTCGTGGCCAGCCGGGCCCCCGAACGAGTGCAGCGAACGGCTCTGGCTGACATCGACACCTGGCTCGTCGAACCCCACGAAGGGCCGGATGTCGACCCCGTTCGCGAGTCCTCGACGACCACGGCATGAGCCGACGAACGTCGACCGAGCCGGCGCGTGGTGAGCCGCGAGTTTGCCGATCCCGCCCGTCGGCGGTCATGCTTGACGTGAGATGAAGAATTTGACGCCGCCGACCACGACCGACTCCTCGACCTCGCAGAGCATGCTGCCGACCGCCTCGTCGCGGAAATCCGCTGTCCCCGCGAGGAGCCCACTGCGCCGCCTGGCTGTCACTGGCGTCGTGCTGTCGCTGGCCGCTCTCGGCGCCTGCAGCTCGGGTGCCTCCGACACGAGCCCGACAGGGTCGGCCGCCCCCGGCACGAGCCCCGCCGACACGTCAGTACCCACGAGCACGGCTTCGACGACCACCCCTCCGACCCGGGTCGACAAGACCGTCAAGGTGCAGATCAAGGTCGACACCCTCGGCCACGTCATCACCGCCACCAAGCTGTCGCGCAACATCCCCTGGCCGGCCGGCAACCCGGTCGCGGCCGCGTCGTACGAGATCGTCGGGGTGCAGCTGACCGTCGACGCGGGTGACCGCTACTCCGCTGACGTCCAGCCGTCGATGTTCACGCTCACGCCCGGTGCCGCCGCCCCCATCAAGCCCACCACCGAGTTCGGCAAGACCCTCGGTGCGCCGCTGGAGACCGCGAAGCGCGGCGAGAAGAAGACCGGGTGGCTCTTCTTCAAGGTCGACCGAGGGTCGTCGGGCGCTCTGCAGCTGACCTTCAACCGACCGGCCTACTCGGTGAAGACCACCGGCGCGTCGATCCCGGCGGTCGCGTTCACCAAGCCCATCGGCTGACCGCTACGACCGGTGAGGTCAGCGCCCGTCAGAGCTCGGCGCCGACCAGCACGGGCTCGTTGACCAGGCGCACCCCGAACCGGTCGAGCACGCCGTCGCGAAGCTGCCGGGCGAGGGCCACCACGTCGGATGCCGTGGCGCCGCCGCGGTTCGTCAGGGCCAGGGTGTGCTTCGTCGACAGGGCGGCCGGGGCCGGAAGCCCGAACCCCTTGCCGAAGCCCGCCTGCTCGATGAGCCAGGCCGCACTCGTCTTCACCCGCCCGTCCGGCTCGACGAAGCGCGGTGGCGCAGGAGCCTCCGCGCCGAGCACTGTGGCGGCGCGAGCGACCAAGGCGTCGAACTCGTTCGCGGGCAGGATGGGATTGGTGAAGAACGAGCCGCACGACCACGTGTCGTGGTCATCGGGGTCGAGCACCATCCCCCGCATCCGCCGCTGCTCCAGAACGGCCTCGCGAACGTCGCCGAGGGGCGCCGTGGCGCCCAGCTCGACGCCGAGCCCGTCGGCGAGCGCCCGATAGGCCACCGGCCGCGACACATCGGCGAGCTCGAGCTGGAAGAGCACGTCGAGCACCACGTAGCGGGTGTCTCCCTTGAAGCGTGAGCTGCGGTAGCCGAAGCCGCAGCCGTCATTGAAGAAGGTGCGCACGGCCTGCTCCTGCCGGTCCCACGTGCGCACCTGCGCGACCGTCTGCGAGACGTCCTGGCCGTAGGCCCCGACGTTCTGGATGGGCGTCGCCCCTGTCAGCCCCGGGATGCCGCTGAGCGCCTCGACCCCGGCCCACCCCTCGGTGACCGCGAGGGCAACCAGCTCGTCCCAGCCCTCCCCCGCCGAGACGCGCACCATGGCGCCGGCGCAGGAGTCGGCAGACTCCCGTGTGACGCCGGTGGTGGCCACGCGCACCACCGTGCCCCGGAAGCCGTCGTCGGCGACGACGAGGTTCGACCCACCCGCCACCACGAGCAGGGGCTCGTCAGCGTCGTCGACCTCCCGCACGGCATCCACCAGCTCGTCGGTGGTCGTCACCGTGACGACCCGGTCGGCCGGGCCCCCCACGCGCATGGTGGTCAGGTCGGCGAGCGGCACCCCTGCCTGTTCGTTCACTCGCGTTCGCCCCCCGCCGCTCGGCGTCAGTCGAGCTGGACGACGGCGAGGGCGCGGCCGAGCACCTTCTGCCCGGCGGCCGTCGCGGTCAGCTCGACGGTGGCGCGCCGGGTCTCGGCGTCGACGGCCTTGACGATCCCGGTGACCTCGAGGTCGGCACCCTCGTCATAGCTCACGACGACGGGCTTGGTGAAGCGCACCCCGTAGTCGACGACGCGGCCGGCGTCACCGGCCCAGTCGGTGACGACCGTGGCGGCCGCCCCCATGGTGAACATGCCGTGGGCGATGACGTCGGGCAGCCCGACCCCCTTGGCGAACCGTTCGTCCCAGTGGATGCGGTTTCGGTCGAGGGAGGCACCTGCGTACTGCACGAGGCGGGCGCGGTCGATGTGGATGGTGACCGGGCCGAGCGTCTCGCCGACGCTGACCGCGTCGGCGCGGCGCACCTCGGTGGCCTCGCGGGGGCTGGCGGGTGCGGCGTCCATCACTCTCCTCCTCGGATGACGATCGTCGACGTGGCCGTACAGAGCGCCTCGCCCTCGACCGTGGCGAGCTCGGTGCGCGTCGTCACCATGGCGTTGCCTCCTGCTTCGCGCACCGTGTCGACGTGCAGCGTGCCGACGACGGCGTCGCCCGCTGTGAGCGGGCGGTGGTGGGCGAACTTCTGCTCGCCGTGCACGACCCGTGAGTAGTCGATGCCGGCCTCGGGGTCGGCGACGAGCTGAGCGTCGCACCGCTGCGCGATGAGCACCGCGAACGTCGGCGGCGCGATCACGTCGGCGTAGCCGCGCGAGCGGGCGAGGTCGGCGTCGACGTGCACCGGGTCGGTCGCGCCGACCGCCTCGGCGAACTCGCGGATCTTCGCGGCGCTGACGCCGTAGGGAGCGGTGGGCGGGTAGCTGCGCCCCTGGAACTCGGAGTTGACCGGCATGCCGTCAGCCTATCCATCGCCAGGTGGTGGCCTACGGAGGGGGAAGACGACACCGCTCCCCCGGCCGGTGGCCGAGGGAGCGGGGAAAGCTGTCGTGCGCTGGGGTCAGCGGGTCTCGCGGTGCTCCGTGTGCTTGCCGCACTTCGGGCAGAACTTGTTCATCGCGAGACGGTCGGGGTTGTTCCGACGGTTCTTCTTGGTGATGTAGTTGCGGTCCTTGCATTCCACACACGCCATCGTGATCTTCGGACGGACGTCGCTGCTCTTGCTGGCCACGGCAACCTGCTCTTTCGGGAACGTGCTGGATGTATCGGTGAAACCCTCGCTGGGCGCACGCCCAAGGCGCGACGGTCAAGGCTACGGGACGCCGGGGCGTTTCGAGAAATCGACCGAACATCGACTCGACACGCTCCGGCGTACCGGTGGTAGCGGGAGGGAGGCTCGATCTCCCGACCTCACGATTATGAGTCGTGCGCTCTAACCAGCTGAGCTACCCCGCCCCGGGCGGCTGCCGCTCGATGCCGAGCGACGATCCGACCAGAGCCCCAATAGGGAATCGAACCCTAGACCTTTTCCTTACCATGGAAACGCTCTGCCGTCTGAGCTATTGGGGCGCGGTCACCACGTCGACAGGACGTCGCGAGCGACCGGTTGTGCAGCCGCGAGACTACACGCTCGGCACCGTCGATACGAAATCGCCAGCCGGTGCGAAGCGGTCACTGCGACTCGTCGTGGGAGTCGAGCGAACGCTGCGCCTCGCCCTCGGCCCGCTCGGCGGCATCCCGGATGCCGGTCGCCTCGTCGAGCTCGCCGGTCACCTTCTCGAGCCGGGCTCGGGCGGTGGCCAGGCGACGCTCGAGATCGGCGATACCTTCGGTGACCTCCTCGTGCCGGGCCGTCAGCACCGCGACCTGACGGTCAGCGGTACGCAGGGCCACCCGGGCCGTGTCGAGCAGGCCGGTCAGTCGGGCCCGTTGTTCGGCCCGGCGAGCCGCTCTTCGGTCGTCGAGGTCCACGGCGGCGCCGCCACCCTGAAGCACCTCGAGCTCGGGGCGACCACCCTTTGACGCAGGCGCTTCCGCGGGCCCCCCAGCGGGGTGGGTGTCCAGATCGCTGACGGCCACGACGTCGTCGAGCTCGACCGAGCCGAACCCCGAGTACGACAGGGCGCGCACGAGCGACCCCGTCAGGATTGAGGCTTCCGCCTCCTCGTCGGCGATGAGCGCGGTCAGGGTGTCGCGCACCTCCTGAAGCACCGTCGCGCTGAGGGGTTGGCCGGCCTCGCGCGCTGAGACGGCCATGGCATCGGCGAGATCGTCGACCCGGCGGGTCCGTTCCCTCCCCAGCACCCGCAGCTGGTCGGCGTCGAGAGTCCGCTGCGCGGTGCGCAGCAGCTCGGCGAACGCCTGCAGGTCGGCGAGGTCGTCGCGTTGGTGACGGACGTAGTGGTTGACCGCCCAGGCCGCCACGGTCGGCTTGCGTAGGCGCGAGACAGAGGCCGCCAGGCCCTTGTCTCCCGCGGCGCGGGCCTGCGCCACCAGCTCGGTGCGCAACGGTGTGAACCGGGCCAATGGGGCGGCGTACAGCTGCTCGACCGCGGCGCGCAGGTGCAGGATCACGACAGCATCCTCCCGCAATCGCGGTGGCGCGTCGCGGGCCGAAGCGAGATGGTGGTGGCGTGATCTGGATCTGTGCGACCTGTGCCGTCGAGACCGCCGACCTGACCGCCGCGCCCGACTCGTGCGCTGTGTGCACCGACGACCGGCAGTGGGTGCCCGAGACGGGCCAGCGGTGGACCACGATCGAGCAGCTGCGATCGGCCGGCACCCGCATCGACGTGACCGACATCGAGCCCGAGCTCTGGGGTTTGACGGCCCATCCCGGTGTCGGGATCGGCCAGCAGACGATGGTGGTTCGCACCCCGGGAGGTGTCGTGCTCTTCGACTGCCTCGGCTACCTCGACGACGCCACCGTCAGCTTCGTGCGCTCACTCGGCCCCACGATCGCCGTCGCTGCGAGCCATCCACACATGTACGGGGTGCAGACCGAATGGGCGAGAGCCCTCGGTGACGTGCCGGTTCTCGTGGCCGACCGCGATCGCGATTGGGTGCGCCGTTCCGACCCGCTGGTCACCTTCTACGACGAGCGGCACGAGATCACCGCCGGGCTCACCCTGCACCGGGTCGGGGGCCACTTCCGCGGACAGGCCGTGCTCGAGTGGTCGACCGGTAACGAGGGCCGAGGGGTGCTGTTCGCGGGAGACGCGATCTTCCCGAACCCCGACCGACGGTCGGTGAGCTTTCTGCGCAGCTACCCCAACCGGATCCCGCTGTCGGGCAGCGTCGTCCAGCGCATCGCCGACCAGGTGGAGACGTTGCACTTCGACCGTCTCTACAACAACTTCGGCGCTGTCGTTCCGCGCGACGCTCAGGCGGTCGTGCGGTTCTCGGCCGACCGCCACGCGGCCTGGACCCGTGGAGACTTCGACCACCTCACCTAGACGGTATGGGGGTAGTGGCCTGGGGCCTCGCTCACATGTGAACGTGGGTTG
>JAKDLG010000062.1 GCA_030452985.1 Humibacillus sp. | reverse complement strand
GCCGACGAGCACGTCGGCAGTGGTGAGATGATGGGAGTCGGTCCAGTGTCCCTCATCGGTCACCGGCGCCGACCGTCGGCACTGCAGCTCGACGGTGAGCCGGGTCCGCGCTGGTTTCACGACGGGTCGCACTCGGTCCCGAACGAGTCACCCGGCCCGCGACACCCACCCGACCAACCCACCCGAACCAGTCAACATCCACTGAGGATCGAAGAGGAGCCACGTGCAAGAGCGTCTGCGACTGATGGCGGTGCACGCCCACCCCGACGACGAGTCGAGCAAAGGGGCGGCGACGACGGCGAAGTACGTGGCCGCCGGGTACGCCGTCAGAGTCGTCTCGTGCACCGGCGGTGAACGCGGCGACATCCTCAACGAACAGCTGAAGAACGACCCGCACATCCTGCGTGACCTCTCTCAGGTGCGACGCGACGAGATGAAAGCCGCCCAACAGGTGCTGGGCTGCGAGCACACCTGGCTCGGTTTCGTCGACTCGGGCCTCCCCGAGGGCGACCCACTCCCGCCGCTGCCCGAGGGCTGCTTCGGGCTCGAGGACCTCGACGTGACGACAGAGGCGTTGGTGCGGGTGATCCGCGAGTACCGCCCTCACGTCATGACGACCTACGACGAGAAGGGTGGCTACCCCCACCCTGACCACATCATGTGCCACGTCGTCTCGATGGCGGCGTTCGAGGCCGCCGGCGACCCGACGGCGTACCCTCAGGCCGGCGCGCCGTGGCAGCCGCTCAAGCTCTACTACAACGGCGGCTTCTCCAAGGACCGCCTCACCGCCATGCACGAGGCCATGCTCGACGAGGGTCTCGAGAGCCCCTATGCCGACTGGCTGGCGAACTGGAAACCGCGGCGGCTGCCGGGCCTTTCCACCCGCATCGACTGCGGTGCCTACTTCGAGACCCGCGACCGGGCCCTGCTCGCCCACGCCACCCAGGTCGACCCGGCGGGGTTCTGGTTTCGGGTACCGCTCGAGATCCAGCAGCGGGTCTGGGGCTTCGAGGAGTTCGAGCCCTCGGTGTCCTACGTGCCTGTCGCTGACGATGAGACCGACCTCTTCGCCGGGCTGGGATCGGTTGCGGAGGCCGACGCCTTGGCGACCCGCGCCGGCCTGACGATCGTCTACGACGGCCGCGTCGCTGAGGTGTCCGACGACCCCAGCGAGAATGCCGTCGACGAGGCGGTTGACGACGCGGTCGAGGACGCCCACCGCACGGCGCACGCCGCGACCGCTGACGATGAGACGGCCGACGACGGTACCGCTCACGATGGCACTGTTCACCAGGACGACACGGTCGCGCTCGCCCATGCCGGGCCGGGCGAGCGGTCGTCGCAGGAGGACCGGGTCTGATGGGCGGCGACGGCAGCTACACCATCGGACCGGGCTTCTGGGGGTTCGTGGCCTTCTTCGTGATGGCCATCGCGCTCTGGCTGCTGGTGCGCAACATGAGCGGCAGGCTGAGACGGATGGCCTACCAGGAACGTCAGCGCGAGGGCGCGGTCACCAGCCCGAAGCAGGCCGCAACGGGTGAGGGGGCAGATCGACCCGCCCCGTCAGGGCCCCTCGACCTGTCGTCGCCCGGTCGCGTCGGAGGCTCACCCGACGACGCCGGTTCTCGCGACCGGTCAGGGGATGCTGACGAGGTGTCTCCGGATGACACCCCGCGCGACGAGGCGACCTGAGCGACGAGGCGACCTGAGCGACGAGGCGACCTGAGCGCTCACATCGCAGCGCGGTAGCCGACCACCGCGAGGATCACGGCCGCGAAGTGGGTGAGGAACCCGCCCAGGGTGAAAGCGTGGAAGACCTCATGGAAGCCGAACCACCGCGGCCACGGGTTGGGGCGCTTGGTGCCGTAGATGATGCCTCCAGCCGTGTAGAACAGGCCGCCGACGGCGATGAGCGAGCCGATCAGCGGTCCACCCTGCTGCCAGAACGGCACCACATAGAAGATGGCGGCCCAGCCAAGCGCGAGATAGAGCGCCGTGTAGAGCCACCGGGGCGCACCGACCCAGAACACGCGGAAGAGCACACCGGCGATGGCCCCACCCCAGATCACGGTGAGGAGGATGCGGGCCTGGTCGCCGGGGAGCAGGGTGACGGCAAACGGCGTGTAGGTGCCGGCGATGATGAGGTAGATGTTCGAGTGGTCGAGCCGCTTCAACAGGGCGCCGGCTCGCGGCCCCCAGGTGCCGCGGTGGTAGACAGCCGATACGCCGAACAGCAGGGCCGCGCTCACCGTGAAGATCACCGAGGCGGTGCGGACCGCTCCCGGGTCGGAGATGAGGATCAGCGCCAGGCCGCCGAGCACGGCGACCGGGAACATACCCAGGTGCAGCCACCCTCGCATTCGAGGTTTGACCGCTGCTACCAGCCCGCCGGCCGGGTCGGAGAGGGCTTCTGAATCCGCTCGCGTCGAGATGACCTCGAAGGTGGCGGGCGCGGGCGGTGGCCCCGTTCCGTCCGTGTCGTCGGTGTAGCTGCTCATGAGGCGATCGTAACCTACGCAACCGTAGGTTACGCAGTCGTAGGTAGAAAGATCCGGCCTCTCGTCGCCGTCACCAGAGCGGCGCACTGGCCAGGAGGTGGTGCAGGGGTACGGTTGGCGGACGGCCCTGACGGGCTCTCGAGAGACTCGATGAGGAGGGTGTCGGTGGGGTGGCGCGATGTGGTCTACGGAGCCTACGAGCGTCAGGTTCTCAAGGGTGTGCCTCCTGAGGCGCTGCCACGTCACGTGGCTGTGATGCTCGACGGCAACCGGCGGTGGGCCAGGGCCCGCGGAGCCGGCACGGCCTCAGGTCACCAGGCGGGCGCCGACAAGATCGAGTCGCTGCTCCAGTGGTGTGAGGAGGCCGGCGTCGAGTACGTCACGCTCTGGCTGCTCTCGACCGACAACCTGGGTCGTCCGCCGGCCGAGCTCGGCCCGCTGCTGCGGATCATCGAGACCGCTGTCGCCGACCTGGCTGCGACGAGACGGTGGTCGGTGCGGATCGCCGGAGCCACCGGCCTGCTTCCGCCTGAGACGGCTGCGTCGCTGCAGGCCTCGGCCGCGAGCACGGAGGGGGTCACGGGCATGGTGGTCAACTGTGCAGTCCCGTATGGCGGGCGACGCGAGATCGCGGATGCCGTGCGCGACCTGCTGCGCGAACGAGGGGCGGCGGGTCAGACCCTGGAGCAGATTGCCGACGACCTGACGGTGGAGGACATCGCCCAGCACCTCTACACCAAGGGGCAGCCCGACCCCGACCTGGTGATCCGCACCTCGGGGGAGCAACGCCTCGGCGGCTTCCTGCTCTGGCAGAGCGCGACGTCGGAATTTTACTTCTGCGAGGCGTACTGGCCCGACTTCCGGCACGTCGACTTCCTCCGTGCGGTCCGCGCCTACGCCGGCCGGCACCGCCGCTTCGGCGCCTGACCCCAGCCACCCGACCAGCGATGTCGGTCGGGGACGAACGGCTGGCAGCTCGCGAGCCGACGAGCCTGTGGTTGGCCGGATGCCGTGCTGCTGCCAGCCCGTCGTCCCGCCGTCGGGGCAGTTTCAGTGCGGCGACGCGCCACCGCGTCGAAGCCGTCTGAGCATGAACCCGAGAGGGCCCTCCGGCGCTTCGTCAGCCACGTCGTCGCCGGCCCGCCGGTAGGCGGGGCAGACGTCGGGCCCGCACGCCCCGCAGTCACGGCCCGGCCGGAAGTGCTGATGAGCGTCCAACGGGTGACCGCACGTGCACAACTGATGCACAGAATCTCGGCTCATTCGTCCAATTTTCCTCGGAGATGTACCTCTGTCTGAGGTTGAACTCTAGCGGTCGTCGCCGGCCGTCCAATCTGTCCCAGCCCGTGTCGCCGAAGCGCAGACACAAGGCTTCGAGCTCGGGGCTGCAGGTGGGGGCCTGCGCAAAGCCCGCTCGGAGAGTGTCGCGCTGAGAACGCCGACCACGTCGACGACGACGCCTGAACTGGTACATCCAAGAGGGGACTGATTGATGCAGCACCATGCCCGACGCCCGGACCAGCCCACGATCACCATCGTGGTTCCGGCCCGCAACGAAGCTCGCAACCTCGAGGTCGTGCTGCCGGCGCTGCCGGCCGTGCACGAGGTGATCGTCGTCGACGGCTGGTCGAGCGACGACACCGAAGCCGTGGTGCGGCGCACCATGCCGCGGGCCCGGTTCGTGCAGCAGACGCGACGCGGGAAGGGCAACGCCCTCGCCTGCGGTTTCGAGGCCGCCACCGGCGACGTCATCGTCATGTTCGACGCCGACGGCTCGGCCAACCCCGAGGAGATCCACGACTACGTCGAGGCCCTGCGTTCGGGCGCCGACTTCGCCAAGGGCAGCAGGGTCATCGGTGGTGGCGGCAGCGACGACATCACCTGGCTGCGCGACACGGGCAACCGGGCGCTGACGGCCGTGACGAACCTGCTCTTCCGCACGCGGTACACCGACCTCTGCTACGGCTACAACGCGTTCTGGCGGGATGTGCTGCCGGTGCTCTCGCTGCCGTCGAGCGCGCCGCCCGAGGCGCAGTGGGGCGACGGTTTCGAGATCGAGACCGTCATCAACTGCCGGGTCGCCGCGCGGGGCCTGCAGATCCACGAGGTGCCGAGCGTCGAGCTCGAGCGCCTTCATGGAACGACCAACCTCAACACCTTCCGCGACGGCTTCCGGGTGCTGCGCACGATCGCCAGCGAACGGTTCCGCAACCACGCCGCGCATCGCCCGGTGCCTTCCGCGGGCGTCATCAGCACCATCTCCGAACCCGATGGCGACGCCGAGGTCGTGAGCCCTTTCGAGCCGGCGACCCTGGAACACGAGCGTCGGTCCGCATGAGCGACCGGATGAGTGACAGTGCAGGGCCACGGGTGCTCGTAGTGGGCTCCGGATGGCGCTTCACCTCCGGCATCAGCTACTACACGTGTCGGCTGGCGAACGCGCTCAGCGGCAGCATGCACACCGACGTGCTGCTCATGCGCCGCCTGGTGCCGACCGCGCTCTACCCCGGCCGCAGCCGAGTCAACCAGCAGCTGAACGAGCTCGCCTACGACGACTCCATCGACGTCTTCGACGGAATCGACTGGTACTGGGGTCGATCGATGTTTAATGCCCGTGCCTTTCTCGACGAGCACCGGCCCGACGTCGTCGTGCTCCAGTGGTGGACCGGGGCAGTGCTGCACAGCTATCTGGCCCTGGCCGTGATGGCCCGCCGCCGGGGGGCCAAGGTCGTCATCGAGTGGCACGAGGTGCAAGACACCGGCGAGGCCCGCATCCCGGGTGTCACCCGCTACGTGCGGGCCCTGATGCGCGGGCTGCTGCGCCGGTCCGACGCCCAGGTCGTGCACTCCCACCACGACCTCGACCTCCTCCAGGCCGCCTACGGGCTGTCGGATGCCGCTGAGCCCGGCGCCGTGAGCGTGGTGCCCCATGGGCCCTACGACCACGTACTCGAGCCGACCGCACCGCCCAGCGGGTCGACCCTGCCTTCAACGGAGCCCGCCGGTCACGGCCGACCCTTCACGGTGCTGTTCTTCGGCACGATCCGCCCGTACAAGGGCCTCGAACATCTCGTGGCCGCCTTCGAGGCGCTGCCCGCATCGCTGCGCGACACGATGGAGCTGCGGATCGTCGGTGAGACCTGGGAGGGCTGGACGGCGCCGGTGGAAGCCGCGCTGACGAGCGTCTCCCGCGACCGGATCACGGTGGTCAACCGCTACGTCAACGACGCCGAGGCCCGTCGGCACTTCGCCGAGGCCGACGCCGTCGCGCTGCCCTACCTTCGTTCGTCGGCATCCGGCCCGTTGCACATGGCCATGAGCGCAGGCCTGCCCACCGTGGTGACCTCGGTCGGGGGGCTGGTGGAGGCGGCCGCCGACTACGAGGGCGTCACGTTCGTCCCCCCGGGCGACGTGCCGGCCCTTACGGCTGCTCTCGAAAGGCTGGCCGGGCAGCGAGGCAGGCGTTTCGCCGACCCGCACAGCTGGAACACCACCGTCGGCGCCTACCAGCAGATCATCACGCGGCTCGGCGTGGGTGACGGCCGCGGCCCAGGCCGGCCAGCTGTCGGCCGAGAGGCCACCGAGGCGATCGACTCCGCCGACCTCATCGCCTCCTGACCCGCGCCCGTCCCGATCCACCTCTGTTCCCTGTCCTCTGAGAGAAAGGCCGTTCCCATGAGCGCCATCACGATCACCCACCGAAGCCGGTTGGCGGGCGTCCTGCTCGCCGCCGCTGCGCTGGTGCTGGGTCTCTGCTCGCCCGCACTCGCCGCAGGCGGCAGCTCGAGCAGCGCCACGCCACCGGGCAAGGGGTGGATCCGCGCCGGACACTTCGTTCCCGGCTTCGGTGACGCCCGGGTCGACCTGGCCCCCAAGGGCTCGCCGGCCGGCACCTCCATCGTCATGTCGCCGGATGCCGCCTACGGAGACGTCACGTCGTACCAGAAGCTGCAGCCCGGCCCGTACGTCGTCACCATCCGGGCCGCGGGCACCGCCGCCGACTCTGCGCCCATGCTCTCGCGCTCGTTCGAGATCAAGGCCGGCGCCGCCAACACCATCGCCGTGCTCGGCACCGCCGCCGCGCCACGGCTGGCCGTGCTCGACGACCAGCTGTCCCCACCGAAGGGGGGGACGGCCACGGTGCGTCTGCTCTCGGCGACGTCGAAGGCACCGTCACTGACGGTCACGGCGGCCGGCGGGCCCACCATCGCGGCGGATGCTGTTCTCGGGCAGGTCACCGACTACACGACGGTGCCCGAGGGCACCTGGAGGCTCGACCTCACCGGCAGCGCGACGCCGTCGCAGCAGACTGTCACCCTCGGTAGCGGCAAGGTCTACACCGCCGTGGCTCTCGACGGAGACGCCGGAACGGTCACCATCAAGCTGATCACCGACGCGTCCGGCGTGACCGCCACGCCCAAGGGAGCCGCGGAAGCAGGCGAGGGTGGCGTGGCGCTGGCCTCGGCCGCGCGGGATGGCCGCCTGTCGGCCCCGAACGGCGGCCTCGACACCGCCGTCGTCGGTAGTCTTCTGCTGCTTGCGGCTCTCGGTGCGGTCGGCGCTCGCCGTCGCCGCACCCCGGTGGCCACCATCGCAGGCGCCGCGACCGGACACCGCCGATCATGAGCCTCGAACGGTCGGCCCGTCGTCTCCGCTGGGGGAGGGTCGGCCTGGGCACGATGGCGGGTCTGGCCCTCGCGGGGGCGCTGGCCGGCTGTTCCGGGGGCCCGTCGGTATCCGGTGCGGCTATGACCGCGACCACGTCAGCGCCAACCGCATCGACGTCCACCTCGGCCTCGAGCCCGACGGTCGACAGCCCGGTGCCCACGAGGGCTGCTACCACGGCCGGAGCCTCTGACTCGGATGAGGTCGTGATTCCTGCGCCGGCGGGTCCGGTCCCAGCCGCGACCAAGGCGCTGCCCGCAGGTCTGGCACCCGAGCGGCTCTCCATCCCCGCGATCGGCGTCAGCTCGAGCCTCGAGACCCTCGGGATCGGCTCCGGGGGAACGGTCGACGTTCCCCAGAACCCCGACCGGCCCGGTTGGCTCGACCGCAGCCCGGCCCCCGGCCAACAGGGGCCCGCCGTGATCATCGGCCACCTCGACTCGAAGACCGGCCCGGCGGTGTTCCTGAAGCTGCGGGAGCTCAAGGTCGGTGACCCCGTGGTGGTGACCCGACACAACGGCACCAAGGTGACCTTCACCGTCGACGGGGTGCGGACCTTCGAGAAGTCACACTTCCCGACCGAGGCCACCTACGGGCCCGTGCCCGGGCCGGCCTTGCGTCTCATCACGTGCGGCGGCACCTACGACCACGCGACCAAGAGCTACGAGTCGAACGTCATCGTCTTCGCCTCCTGACCTACCGATCGACCTACACGAGAGAGAGCCCCGATGTACCAGCACCCACCCACCAGCCGCGAGACCACCCGCGTCGTGCTGGCGCACCGCGGTGACGCCCTCGTGCCGCACCTGGCCGCTGCCTTGGACGAGCGCTACGCCAGTGCCGGTGAGGTTCACACCGACCTCACCCGCGCCGGGCGGCTGCTCGTGGCCGCCGGCACCGTACGACCGGTGCGACGACTCTGGGCCGAACGATTCTTCAAGAGCAACCTCGCCGTCGCACTTCGCTCTCGGCGAGCCGACCGCAACGTTGCTGCCATCGGGCGACCGTTCGATGCCATCGTGCAGGTGCACGCGCTTTTCGAGCTCACCGATCCGCGCACCTCCATTTACGTCGACTGTACCCACCAGCAGTCGATTCGACACTGGCCCGACTGGAACCCATTGCGCGGCAGGGCCCTTCGGGTCTGGCTGGCACGCGAGCGTCGCCAGTACCACGCAGCGGCACACGTGTTCGCCTTCTCGGACGAGGCGCGCGAGTCGCTCGTGAACGACTACGATGTGCGACCCGAGCGGGTCAGCGTGGTGGGGGCCGGCGTGAACTTCACCGACCTGCCCAGTGAGTCTCACCTGGTGCACACCGGCCACCCGGCCCAGTCCCGCGAGCTCAGGACCGCCAGCCAGACCATTCTCTTCGTCGGGAACGACTTCGAGCGTAAGGGTGGGCCTGAGCTGCTCGAGGCCTTCCGCCTCGTGCGGGAGCGAGTTCCGGCTGCCCGCCTCCAGATCGTCGGCACCCCCCACCCGATCGCCCCCCAGGAGGGCGTCGAAGTGTTCGGCCGGGTGAACGGACGCGAGGCGATGTCGCAGCTCTATCGCAACGCCGCCGTGTTCTGCCTTCCATCGTTCTTCGATCCCTACCCGCTCGTCGTGCTCGAGGCCATGGCGCACGGGCTCCCGGTGGTGGCCACGCCCACCTGCGGAGTGCCCGAGATGGTGCTCGACGAGGGCACGGGCCTGCTGGTGGAGCACGGCCCTGACGGCGTCGCCCGTCTGGCCGATGCCCTGGTGCGCGTGCTCGTTGATCCGCCGTACGCCGCCCGACTCGGCGCGGCCGGCCGGCGCCGGATCGAGGAGCGCTTCCTCTGGCAGCACGTGGTCGACCGCATGGCACCAGCCCTTGAAGGCGGGCCGGCCCAGCGCCCGATGCTCTCGGGCCAATCAGGCGGCAATACCCGGACCGCACCGTCGCTCAGCGCGACTCGCTTCGGCGGCGCACCCCATGAACCCTCACGCATCACCGACCATTCCGTTCTCACCGAAAGACCATGACGATGACCGATATCGCATCACGTACCAGTACCCATGTCTCGCACCGGCCCTGGGGTCGCTTCGAGCAGTTCACCCACAACGAGCACACGACCGTCAAGGTCATCACGGTCGAGCCCGGCCGACGCCTCAGCAAGCAGCGACACGACCACCGCGGCGAGCTGTGGCAGGTGCTCGACGGCCCCGTCGATGTCGACGTCGACGAGCACTCGTGGTCGGCCACCGCGGGTGAGGTGATCTGGGTTCCGCAGGGCTCAGTGCACCGGCTCGGCAACAGCTCCCGTCGTGAGGCACGGGTGCTCGAGGTCGCCTTCGGCAACTTCGACGAGAACGACATCGAGCGCCTCGAGGACGACTTCGCGCGGTGACCCAATCGTTCGGCGCAACCGCGCCGAACGAGCAGGGGTGCCCTATCCCACGAGAGGAGGAGACTTCACGATGACCAACACGACCGAGATGAGCCCTGCGACCCCGGCGAGCCCGGCGAGTCCACTGCCAGGACTCACCGCGCTGAAGGCGCTCGGAGCCGCAGATCCGGCCACGAGCCCATCGGATGAGACCGGACGATCCGGCCTGCGCCGTATCGCAGCCATCAGCGCCTCGCTCGTCAGCACCTACGCGCTGACGAGCGTGCTGGGTCTCGCCTTCTGGCTTCTTGCGGCCCGACAGTTCTCGGTGGCCTCCGTGGGGGTGGGCGGGGCTGCCATCGCGATGATGACCCTGCTCGGCACCCTCGGTACGTGCGGCCTGGGCACCCTGCTCATCGCGCGGCTGCCGAACACCGAGCAGGGTCAACGGCGTGTGCTCACCCGCACGGCGCTCGCGGTCGCCGGCGGGGTGGCGGCGCTGCTCGCGGTCGTCGTTCCCTTCGTGGCCATCCACGGCTTCGGCGTCACGAGCCTGCGCCCCATCGCCGGTGGCGTGACACCGGCGGCCGTCTTCGCCCTGGGCACCGCCCTCATGGCGGTCGGCCTGGTCGTCGACCAGGCCGTGCTTGTGCTGGGCAGCGGCTCGTTGCAGACGGAGCGCAACGCGGTCGCCAGCGCCACCAAGCTGGGGGCGTTGGTGCTGCTCGCCCTCGCTGGCCAGACCGGTGGCCTGACGATCTTCATCGCCTGGTCGTTCGGCACTCTCGTGTCGTTGCCCCTGGTGGCCTGGCGCACCCGCGGGGGGCGAGCTCTCGCGGCGTCGGGCCGACTGCTCGACACCACCTCGCTTCGGGGTCTGGGCCGAACTGCCCTGAGCCATCACGCCCTCAACACCACCCTCCAGGCCGCGCTGCAGCTGCTTCCGCTCATCGTGATCGTCGCGCTCTCACCGGAGAGCAACGGCATCTTCACCACCGCCCTGCAGGTCACCGGGGCAGTCTTCGCCCTGCCCTATGCCATCACCATCGGCCTGTTCGCGGCCGCCCGCGGTGACGTGTCTGCTGTGCTGCAGCGGATGCGGTTCACCGTGCCGGTCTCCCTCGGGGTCAGCGTGCTGGCGAACCTCGTGCTCTTCCCGCTCTCCCCGTACGTGCTGTCGGTCTTCGGTGACCAGTACTCCGCCGACGGGGTGGAGGTGCTGCGCATCCTCGCCCTGGCCGGCATCCCGTTCGTCGTCAAGGACCACTTCGTCGCGCTGCGCCGGGTGCAGAACCGCACCGGTCAGGCCACCCTGGTGCTGGTCGCGATGACCGTCGTCGAGCTCGGGGCTGCGTACGCCGGTGTGCTCGCGGGCGGCCTTGTCGGCCTGGTGGCTGCCTGGGTGGTCGTGCTCTTCGTGGAGGCCGCCGCGCTGACGGTGCCTCTCGTCCGGGCGTCCCGCCCGGATCGGTTTCGTCGACGGTCAGGGCCGGCGCGCCACCGTGCCACCGGGACCAGCTCGGATGCCGCTGTGTTCGCCGGAGCGCCCGAGGACGAACCCGGTCGGCCTGGTCGCTGGCGCCGGCTGCTGCAGGGCATCGGTCCGGGCCCGACCGCGCTGCTGATGAGCGCGGGACTGCTGCCGATGAGCCTCGCGGTGGCCGAGACCCGAGAGGCGGGTGGGAGCCCGCAGGCCCAGACGCTGTACGTTCTCGGACTGCTCGTGATCTTCGTGCCCGCCGCCATCGGGGTGCTGATGCCGCGCACGCGCCCCAGCACTCGTGTGCTGCTCGCCCTTGCGATGGCCCTGCTGCTCCAGCTCAGCCGGCTCGTGCTCTACCCGACCCGGTTCATGTTCCACGACGAGCTGATCCACGCCAATGTGCTGCGCCTGCTCGGCGACACCGGGCGTCTGTTCACCGAGAACTCGCTGCTGCCCGTCACCACCTACTACCCGGGCCTCGAGATCGCCACCAACGCCGTGCAGTCGGTCACGGGCGTCTCGGCCCACACCAGCGCCGTCGTCATCCTGCTCGCCGCGCGGGTTGTGCTCGCGCTCGGCATCCTGCTGCTCGTCGCCCGGGTGACCGGCTCGACCCGCATCGGTGCCGCCGCAGTGGTCGTTTACGCCTGCAACCCGCAGATGCTGTTCTTCAACAGCCAGTTCTCGTACCAGACCCTCGCGCTGCCGCTGGCCGTGCTGACCGTCTACCTCGTCGCCAGCCGGCGCCAGGGGGCTCGAACGAGCCTGCTCCCCGGCATCCTCGCGACCGTCGCCGTCACCTTCACCCACCACGTCACCGCAGCCCTGCTCATCGCCACCTTCGTCGCGTGGTGGGCCGTCGAGGTCGTGCGGCGCCGTGGCCGCGCCAACGCCGCGGTGTCGCTGGGCCTGATGTCGGTGACCGCGCTCGGCGCGTTCGTCGTCACCCTGCTCAACCCGGGCAACAGCCTGCTCACCTACCTGGGTTCGATCGGCGAGAGCTCGGTGCAGGCGGTGACCCAGGTGCTCTCGGGTGAGCAGCAGCGCAAGGTGTTCCAGAACAGTGCCGGCGTCGTCACGGCCCCGTGGGAGAAGGTGGCCATCATCGGCTCCATCCTGCTGACGCTCGCCGTGCTCGTCCCGGCGGTGTGGCGCTCGCGCCTCATCCTTCGGGCGAGGGTGTCACTCGTCACGCTGCTTGTGCTTCTCGCCCTGCTCTACCCGCTCATCCCCGGCGGGCACCTCACCGTCTCGACCGCCGAGGTCGGCGACCGGTCGGCCGGGTTCGTCTTCATCGGCGTCGCGTTCGTCGTCGCCTGGTGGATCTGGCAGCGCCGCGGCTCATGGTGGCGCACGAGCCTGTTCGCGGCAGGCGCCGCAGTCGTGTTCATGGGCAGCGTGGTGCTCGGAGCCGGCTCGATCAGCTCTCAGCTGCCGGGTCCCTTCCGGGTCTCCGACGACGCGCGCAGCATCGACCCTGACAACTTGGCGGCCGCCAACTGGATGGCCCAGAACCTCACGCCCGGGAACGTCGTCTACGCCGACCGCATCGGCGGTCTGCTGGCCGCCGCCGACGGCAACCAGTTCACGGTCACCCACATCGGACTGGGGATCGACGCCTCGCGGTTGCTGCTCGACCCCGAGTTCACCCCGAAGGACGTCGACCTCATCCGGTCGGCCAACATCCACTACCTCGTCGCCGACCGTCGTGACGCGTTCGGGCTGCCGAACCAGGGCGTCTACATCGAGAGCGGGGAGTTCGGCGGAGAGAACCGCACGAGCCCGCCCCCCGTCAGTGCCCTGCGCAAGTTCTCGTCCGTGCCCGGCGTCGACGTCATCTACGACAACGGATCCGTCGTCATCTACGACCTGTCCGGCATCAAGGGAGGCACGCGATGAGCGAGTCAACGACCCAGACCCAGACGCAGACACCCGCGCCGGATGCCGCAGCGGCCGGCCCGACCCGGCCGCAGCGCCGGCGCGTCGACCTCCTGTGGCGCCTGCTCGTGGTGGTCGGCGGTGCCGTCAGCGCGCTGGCCGGCGCCCCCGACTCGATCACTGGCTCACTGGTGCTCATCGGTCTGCTGCTCGTCATCGAGCGGTTGGCCCGGCTTCGCGGTGAGGGCGCGCTCGACGTGCTGCTCGTGACCGTCGGGGGAGGGCTGGTCGCGCTGGTGCTCGTCGGCCTCGTGCTCGGGGCGAGCCCGATCGGGCTGCGTTCCTCGACGTGGACGATCGCGCTCGCCACGCTCTCGGTGATCGGCCTGGCCATCGTGGCCTTCGCACCACCACCAGCGGTGTCGACCACGTCGTTGCGTTCGGGGGCGGTGCACCTGCTGAGGGTGGGGCCGTGGCTCGCGGCCGGGGTCGTCGTCGTGGCGGTGGCGGTGACCGTCTCGACGAGATCGGTCGAGTCGGCCGAACGACTCCCGCTGCAGATGTCGATCGGGCAGGTCGACGGAACGCGTGTGCAGGTGGTCGTCAGCTCGAGCGAGAAGGTCGGCCCGCTCGAGATCCGCACGACCGGAACCGGGTCGGAGATCAGCTACCCGCTCATCACCGTCGTGCCGGGCAAGGCGACCAGCACCATCCTGGCGGTGCCCGGAACCGGCCGGGCCACCATCACCCTGAACTACCCCGACCAGACCCAGCCCCTCCGCACCCTGACCATCGATCGGTGATTCCCGTGACTACCTCCCGCCCCCGCATCCTGCACGTCGTCCAGCGCTTCTTCCCCGAGATGGGCGGAACCGAGACGCACGTCGCCGAGACCAGCACGCGCCTGGTCGCGCGTGGAGAGTTCGACGTGACCGTGCTGACGACCGACCGCAGCGGCAAGCTGGCCCGCCATGACCGGGTCGGTGACGTCGAGGTGCTGCGTCGTCGCTCGTGGCCACGCGACCGCGACTACTACCTGGCCCCCGGCCTGGTGCCCGCGATCGCCCGAGGTGACTGGGATCTCGTTCATATCCAAGGCGTCCACACTTTCGTGCCTCCAGCGGCGATGATGGCTGCCCTCGGCTCGCGCACCCCCTTCGCGCTGACCTTCCACAGTGGTGGGCACTCGTCGGACGCACGCACCCGCATGCGGTCAGCGCAATGGAAGACCTTGGCGCCGCTGCTGCGCCGTGCCGACCAGCTCATCGCCGTGAGCCGCTTCGAGCGAGGTCACTTCAGCGCCGCCATCGGCGTCGACCCGAGCCGGTTCACCGTCATCCCCAACGGCGGCGCCCTGCCGCCGGTCCCCACGGGCGCCCTGCCGGTACCCGGTCGGATCGTCTCCAGCGGTCGCCTCGAGTGGTACAAGGGGCATCACCGCATCATCGAGGCCCTGCCCCTCATCCGGCAGCGGGTTCCGCAGGCCCACCTCGTGATTCTCGGCGCCGGAGCGCTCGAGACCGAGCTGCGCGCCCTGGCCCGCTCCCATGGCGTCGAGGATGCCGTCGAGATCCGTCACCTGCCGCCGAGCGACCGCGCGGCGATGGCCGGCGAGCTGGGCGCCGCCGGCGTCATGGCCTCCCTCTCTACCTACGAGGCGCACCCGGTCGGCATCATGGAGGCGGTGACGCTGGGCCTCCCGGTGGTCGGGCTGGACGTCGCCGGGACGGGCGACCTCGTGGAGGACGGGCTCGTCAGTGGCCTGCCGGTTGACGCCCCGGCCGCCGCCGTGGCTGATGCCCTCGCCGGTGCCCTGGAGACCTCGGCCCGGCGCGGGCGGGCCCACGAGCCCGTCGCGCTCGACCTGCCGACCTGGGAGACGACGACCGACGGCCTCGAGCGGGTGTACCGCGACGTACTGAGGCGTCGCGACAACCCGAAGATGCGGGCGCTGAGCGTAGTTGGGGCAGAACGGCATCCGTCGTGACGCCCACGCCTCGTCCGTTACGCGTCGTTCAGGTCATCACCTCGCTGCCCACCGGGGGAGCCGAGCGTCAGCTCGAGATGCTTGTCGGGCTCACCGACGAGCAGACCACGACCATCGCGCTCTACGACGGCGGGCTCGTCGCTGACAGCATGCGGGCCTCCGGCCACCGTGTCGACGTTCTCGGTATGCGGGGTTGGCGCCGTCTCGTGACTCCGCTGCGTCTCGCCCGACGGCTGCGGCGGCTACGCCCTGACGTCGTGCACGTGCACCTGCTCGCCGGTCAGCTGTGGGGCATTCCTGCGGCTCGGCTGGCTCGGGTACCGGTGGTCGTGTCATCGGAGCACTCACTCATGAGCACGACCATCGAAGGGCGACCACACACCTGGTGGCTGCGCGGCATCTACCGGCTGCTCGAGCGGATGACGACCCGCACGGTCGCAGTCAGCACCACAACCGCTGAACGCCTGCGTGACTGGGGGGTGCCGGCGAGCCGGATCTCGATCTCCGACAACGGGATCGACTTCGCGGCCCTCGAGTTCGACCCCGCCGGTCGCGACGGGTTGCGCCGCGAGCTCGGTCTCGGCCCCGAGGTCACGGTCATCGGCGCAGTCGGCCGTCTCGACCCGGTGAAGCGTCTCGACCTCGTGCTGCACGCGTGCGCTCCGATGCTGCGTGACGGCGCCGTGCTCGTCGTGGCCGGTAGCGGCGACCTGCGGGTCGAGCTCGAGGCTCTGGCCGAACGCCTCGGGGTCACCTCCTCGGTGCACTGGCTCGGCTCGCGCGGTGACATGGCCGCGGTGCTGAGCAGCATGGACGTGCTCGTCAGTGCCTCTGCCGACGAGACCTTCGGGATGGCCGTGGTCGAGGCCCTGGGCAACGGGCTACCGGTGGCGTTCGTCGAGTGCCCCGCCCTCGAAGAGCTGCAGGCGGTGCCGGCCCACGCCCGTCACGTGCGCTGCACCGGCGACTACCAGGTCGACGCGTGGGCGCTGCGCGACGGCATCCGACAGGCCCTGGCGAGCGGCCGAGTGCCGGTGCCGACCGCGCTGCGTGACCGCTACGGCGCTGCGGCAGCAACCCACCGGATGGAGCGCCTGCATGCCGAGCTCGTCGGCCAACGCGATGGCTGAGCCGGCCGGCCCACCCCAGGTCGGCGGCCGCGGCTTCCGTTCGCTGACGGTGGTGAGCCTGCTGATGGCGATGGTGGCCCTGCTGCTCGCGGCCTGCGGCCCCACGTCGTCAGACGCGTTCGTGAAGCGCTCGGGAACCTCGTTCACCGTCGATGGCGCGCCCTTCCGGTTCGTCGGCTACAACCTCTACGACGGGGCGGCGTCCGACATCTTCTCGTGCTCGCCCAGCACCCGACTCGACGACACGGCGCTCGCCGACACGCTCCGCGCCGCCCGCGAGGAGGGCGGCGCCACCGTCATCCGGTTCTGGGCTTTCGCGACCTACACGGCGGACGGCAGCGACTTCTCGGGGATGGACCGGTTCATCGCGGCCGCCCGTCGAGAGGGGCTGCGCGTCATGCCGGTGCTCGAGGACGGCCCGGGCAACTGCTCGACCGGTGAGCGCAACGTGCCGTTGTCGCAGGTCGACGGGGGCCAGTGGTACAGCGGCGGATACCGTCAGCCGCTCGGCCGTGCCTCGATCTCCTACCGCGACTACGCGCGTCTCGTGGCCGAGCACTACCGCGACGAGCCCGCCATCCTCGGTTGGACGATGGTCAACGAGGCCGAGACCTCCGAACGGCAACCCGATGGCCGCACGCCGCTGGTGGCCTTCGCGGGTGACATGGCCGCGGTGCTGCACCAGGCCGACCCCAACCATCTGGTCACTCTCGGCACGCAGGGTAACGGTGCGCCCGGTAACAGCGGTTCCGACTTTCACAACATCTACGTGCAGGCCGGTCTCGACTTCACCGAGGTGCACGACTGGAACCGCTACGGCTCTGACACCGAGGCGCTGCCGGGTAGCGTCGACGGTCGGCTGCCGGCTCCCGACTCCGACGAGTGTCGAAGCCGCACCGCCCGGGTCGCCTGCTCCTTCGCGATCTCACGGGCGATCGACAAGCCGATCGTCGTGGGGGAGGTCGGTATCACGGCCACCGACGGGCCAAGTCGGCAACGGCGCGCCTCTCTGATCACGGCCAAGGCCCGGGCTGCCTTTTCTGCCGGTGGCGCCGGGTACCTTGTGTGGCATCTCGACCGGGGCCAGACCGACCGTCTCGACGTGCAGACCAGCCCTCTTGACCCCGTCGTGCCTGCGCTGGCGCGCGTCGCCTCAGAGCTGAACCGAACGTGAGAACGCCTCGTGTGGTGCCGGGCTCGCTGACAGTGAGCGGGCCGTGGCCGGCATCCGTCATGATCTTCGGTGAGTCTCCGTTCGTCGACGGGGCCGTGACGGGGCCGCGTCCCGACCCGGGCGAGCTGCTGCTGCACCGAGCGCTGGCCGACGTCGGCATCGAACCTGACACCGTGCGGTTCGCCAGCGTGGCCAGACCGGAGCCCGTCGAAGGCGGCCGCGTCGGGCAGCCGGCCTGGGTGGCGCCGCTGGTGGTCGAGATGCGTCGGGTGCAGCCCCGCGTACTGGTACTGCTGGGGTCATTGGCCGGCCGGACGCTGCTCGGCCCTCGGTTCGCCCCGCGCCGCCAGCGAGGCTGCCTCCTGCCGGCTCCGAGCGGGCTCGGCCTCGAGTGCGCACCCGCGGTGCTGGTGACGGCGCACCCGGGGAGGGTCCACCGGTCTCGGCATCGAGCGCACGACTACACCGCCCTGGTGCGTGACCTCGGAGTCGCCGCTCGCCTACCCGCGGCGGAGCCCTCGGCCACTGACCGGTGTCACGAACACGCTCGACGCGACGCGTGGTGACGAGCTCTCACCCCGATAGGTGCAAGCCCTTCACCAGCCGGCCGAGCCTGGCCGGGGCGGCGCCGGTGGGGAGTGCTCCCCATTGCTGCTCTCGCGAGTCGCGCCTACGTTGGCGGCAACGAACCTGGAGGGGAGGCGGCATGGCCATCTACAAGAAGGGCGCCGACCCGGTGGCGCTGCGTGCGTCGGCCGGCCGGATCACCGCCCACGCGCACGACTGCGACAGCGCGCGTAATGAGGCGTCACGGGCGGTTCGCGCCCTGAACGGTGAGTGGTCAGGCGGTGACCTCGACCACCTACTGGCCCAGTGGCCGCCGATCGAGTCGCAGCTGACCCAGGTCAGCACGCACCTCGCCAAGCTCGCGGAGGCCCTGCGTCGAAACGCCACACAACAGGACTCGACGAGCGGCCCGGGCTCCGGTTCTCCGGGCTCCGGCGCTCCAGGGCCGGTGGGACCGCTGGGTCCCAGCCCGCTCGGCCCAGGTGGCAACGGCGACGGGCCGGGCGGTCAGACCGGAGGCTCGCTGCTCGGGGCCCTCGGTATGGGCATGGCCGTCGCCGGTTCCCCCGGACTGGTCGGCCAGACGGCGGGGGTGCTGGCGACCCTCAGCAGGACTGACGGCGTGCTGCTCAGTGGAAGGTACCTGTCGAACATCACCGAGATGGCCAGGGTCGGCGACCCGCTCTTCGACCTGCTGCCGTCCGCCTCGAAGTTCGCCGGCATCTCCAACCTCGCGGCCGACGCGTGGAGCATGAAGGGGCTGTCCGGCCTCTTCACCGAGGGCAGCCAGGTGGGTTCGTTCGTCGGCAAGTTCGGCGTACTCGGGCCGGTCGGCATCGGGCTGAGCGCTGCCGCGCTCGGTACGTCGATCGTGCAGGGCGATACCCGCGGAATCATCGAGAACGGCCTCGGAACCGGACTCGCAGCGGGAGCGGTCTTCGCGCCGCCCCCCATCAACGTCGCCTGTGGCATCGCCGGCCTCGGGCTGGTCGCCTACCAGAACATCCCGGCCGTCCATGAGACCGTGGACGCGATCGGGGAGGGTATTGCCGATGTCGCCTCCGGCATCGGCGACGCCGCCTCCGACGCCTGGAGCTCAGTGACCAGCATCTTCTGACCGCCGACGGCGGTCTGAGCCCGTGCCACCCGCTCACCGCGGCTGCACCGTGATCGACGAAGGAGAACCACCATGGCTACCGACCCTCTCGCCGGGTCAGACCTGGCGAGAGTCCCGCTGCCCGAGAACGTCTACGGTTTCGGGTGGGCCGAGATGCGCTACCTCCTCGGCCGCCACGCGACCCCGAGCTCACAGATGGCGCTCACGTCACTCGGCTTCAACGCTGCCCCTGACGACGAGGTCGTCGCTGCGGCGGGAGTGGCCTCGCTGCTGGCGCGAGGTCTGGCGGCCGCCCGTGGCGATCAGGCCACGAGCAGGGGAGAGGCGGCCGTGCTCGAGACGGTCTTCGCCCGGGGGTTGCGATGGAGCGGCATCAGCTCGCGCGACGGCGAGCATAGCGAGCATGGCCAGCACGGCGACCTCATGGTGGTCATCGAGGATGGTGGCATCATCGCCATGCTGCAACCACGCTCCCTCGGCACGTGGTTCGTCGGCCTCAACGACGAGGTCGACCACCCGGGGCCGGTGCTTGCGCGGGCGATCGAGGCCATGCGCCAGATGCAGGGAGGCACCGGCCGGTTCGCTCTCGAGACCCGCACGCTGGATGGCGAGCCGACGACTCGCTTCCTGTGGCCGACCGACGGCGGCTGGTCGGTCGCCGACCTCCCCGAGGCCGAGCGTCGGCCGGTGTCGGGTGCAGAGCTGGGAGCCTTCCTGACTCGACTGCTTCCCCCGGTGCGGGGATGAGTCGTTCCGGTCGCCGGGACGACCGGCCGCCCTACGCGTGGCTCGACGACCCGGCCCAGCCGTTCGGCCCGGTCGGTATCGGTACGACGCTCAGCCTGGGCGGGCTGCTCGCCGGACTGGGCCTGCTCGGCCTGGTGTACGGGGCGTTCGGCGGCCCTGACGCGCGCCCGGCCCGACTCGTCGTTGGCGCGTGTTTCGCAGTCATCGGTGTCGTCGTCGTGCGGATGGGGGTGGCTCGCCGCGACTGGCGACGACACCATCCCGGCGTCGACCCGCTGAGCGCGGCGAGAGAAGCGGGGGCCAATGTCGGCTCGCCGCTGGGTGATGACTCGCGCCCGGCGCGCATCGGCCGGTGGGTGCTCGTGGCCGTGTGCGGCGCGGTCGTGCTCGTCAGCGTGCTCTCGCTCATCCGTATGGTGACGGGTGCGTCGCCGGCCAGTGCCGGCGGCGTCATCGTCATCGTGGGGTTGGGCCTGCTGGCCGGCGCCGTCGGATTCATGGGCCTACGGCGCTCGAGGACCACCCCCGACGACGGCCCCTGAGCCGTCGGGCCCAGCGACCGCGAGGGCCGGAAATTTCAGGTTGCCGGCTGCTCCGCCGAGTCATAGGTTCTGTCCCACACAGGCGACCGGCATCGGTGCCGGCCGGTGGAGCCCAGGGGTGGCCCATGCTGACGTCCTCGCTATCTCCGTCACAGCACAGCTCAGCTCAACGGAACCGATACCGACGGCGTCGGGGGAGCGCGGCAACCGTCGCAGTGGCCGTCGGGGCAGCGCTGGTCGCCCTGGCCCCGCCGGGGTCGGCGGCGACTCCCCCCGGTACCGCTGTCGGTATCGCCGGCACGGGTTCTCACGGCCCCACCCGAACCGTGACCTTGCTGACGGGCGACCGGGTGGTGTTGAGCATGGCATCCGGCCGAACCTCGGCGACGATCCGGCCGGCCACGGCGAGGGGGCCGCGCTCAGTCGTCACGACGCTGCGAATGGGTGACCGGGCCTACGCGGTGCCGGCCGTAGCGCGTCCGTACCTCGGTCGCTACCTCGACCCCTCGCTGTTCGACCTGTCGTCGGCGTCAGCCGGCGGCTCGACAGTCAAGGTCGACCTCGCCTACTCGGGCTCAGCCAGACCGGTGGTGCCCGGCGTCACGGTCACCTCGGCCCGAGGCGGCCTGGCGGCCGGATACCTCACGCAGCAGTCGGCCCAGACCTTCGGCGCCGCTCTGGCGAAGCAGGCCGTCGCCGACGCGCAGGCCGGCTGGCCCACCCGCAGCAGTCTCTTCGGATCGGTGACCCGGATCTCGGCCGTCGGGTCAGGCGCCGTGGTCACACCCAGCTACCCGATGAAGACCCTGGTCATCAAGGCCCTGGATCACACCGGCAAACCGCTGCAGTTCGGCTTCGGCATCTACGCCAACATGGACAACGGAGGGAAGGGCGGCGGCTTCTTCTCGATCGACCGGGGGCAGGCCCGAGTCAGCGTCCCGGCCGGCAACTACGCCCTCATCTCCAGCGAGGACACCTTCAGCTCGGCCGGGATCTACACCAGTCGCGTCATGCTCGTCAGCGACTACCGGGTGGCCTCCCAGACGCAGACGGTGACTCTGGACGCACGTAAGGCGACCACCGCGACCCCGTCAGCGAGCCTGCCCAAGGCAGCTCTCGTGCAGGACCTCTCGGTCACCATCGCGGGGACGTCCGCTGACGGCCTCGGAGGCTTCGGCTGGGGCACCAGTGCGACGCCGCCCAGCGCCCGCCTTCGGCTCACTCCGACGAAGCAGCCCAAGCATGGCCGCATCGAGGAACAGACCACCGTCGCTGCAGTCGACCCTTCGGTCCCCGGCGGCGCGTACCGCTTCGACGGGGGCTGGGTGGACGCTGGGGTCCCTGCGTCGCAACACCATTCAGCGCCGACGATCTCGCGCCAGAACCGAACCGACACGACCTACTACACCGACACCGAGCTGCGGATCGGTGGCACCTCGAGGGCCATCTTCTTCCCGGAGTCGACCTTCGCCTTCTCGTCCATCGTCGCCACACCGATGCCGCTCCAGCGAGCCGAGTACGCCTTCGGGCCGACAGGTACAGAGCTGTCCGAGACCGTGCTCACCGACTTCACCAACTTCGAGGATCCCGGGATGTTCAGCCAGGACCCGCACGGCATCCGGGCCGGCGCGGCGAGCGCAACGACCTGGCTTCGGCACCCGATCGTGCAGACCGTTCCCGACTCTGCGGCCGGTTCGCCGTTCCCGTTGTCGCTCGCCTGCCGCACCAAGGGCGCCCTCATCGTGGCCCTCGAGCCGCTCGACAACGTGGCTACCCACGTCGGGCAGGTGTTCGGTTCGTCTGACGGCGCGCCGGTGGCGCACTTCCGCCTGAGTCGCAACGGCAAGACGCTCTACGACGCGGACGACTCCCTCGGGGCCGTCGTCGACACGGTGGCCGGCCCCGCACTCTACCGCGCGGTCGGCACGCTCGACCGGAGTCTGGGAGGACCCTTCCTGTCCACCGCCACGATGACTGACGTGAGCTTCGTGTCCGGCGCGAGCAGCGGCCCGCGAGCGCCGGCGTCGTGGTACTGCCCGGCCGACACCGGCGCGGGCGCCGTCACCCTGCTTCCGGTGCTGCGGGCGCTCGTCGACCTCCACGGCACGACGCGAGGCTCCGTGCCGGTCGGTGCGCGAACGTTCGACGTCGAGGTCGGCTACCCGGCAGGAGCGGGCGCCGCGAAAATCACCTCGATGACCGTCGAGGTCGCCGTCGCCGGTTCTGGCGCGTGGGCAGCCCTGCCCGTCAGTGCCGGGCCCAGCGCTGGCCAATACCGAGCCGCATTCACCGCCAAGCCGTTTCAGGCGGGGCGGGTCATGGACCTCCGCGTCAGTGCGACTGACGCCGCCGGCGGCATCCTGCATCAGACCACAGACCGCGCCTTCCTGATCGGAAACTGACATGTTGCGCCTTCGCACCTCCCTGCTGTCGATCGCTGCGGTCACCGCGGTGCTGGCGGCCGTCGCCCAGCCGGCCTCGGGTGAGCCCGCCGGCTCACCGAACCCGGCTCAGCGCGCCCACCCGACCTGCTCGACCCCCAGCCCGGGCGAGGTCCGCTGCTTCTCGCAGTGGCGAACCGGGTCAGGGGTGGATACGAGCCCCGTGAACGGCGCGGCCGCGGCTCGCCCGGCGGCGGGTTACGGGCCGGCCGACATCGCCTCGGCCTACCAGCTGTCCGGAAACGGCGGCGCCGGCACGACGGTCGCGATCGTCGACGCCTTCGACAACCCGAAGGCCGAGGCCGACCTCGCCGTCTTCCGGCGTACGTTCGGCCTGCCCCCGTGCACGACGGCCAACGGGTGCTTCCGCAAGGTCAACCAGCGAGGCGGCACCACGCCCCCGGAAGGCGACGCGGGCTGGGGGGTGGAGATCGCACTCGATCTTCAGGCGGTCTCCTCGTCGTGCCCGGCTTGCACGATCCTGCTCGTCGAGGCCGACGACCCGTCGTACGTCAACATCGGGAAGTCGGTCAACCGGGCCGTTGCGCTCGGGGCAGCTGTGGTCTCCAACTCCTACGGGGGTGACGAGTTCACCAGCGCCCGCGCGATCCGTAAGCGCTTCTACACCCATCCCGGGGTGGCTCAGGTTGCGTCGTCGGGAGACTACGGTTTCGGCCCCGCGCAGGTGCCGGCCGCGTTCCCGGAGATGATCGCCGCCGGCGGTACCCGCCTGGCCAAGACCGGTGCCGGGTGGAAGGAGACCGCATGGGGCGGTGCCGGTAGCGGCTGCTCGGCCTGGTACGCCAAGCCCGCCTGGCAGAAGGACTCCCACTGCGCCATGCGCACCGTCGCCGACGTGTCGGCCGTGGCCGACCCCGAGACCGGCCTGGCTGTCTACGACACCTACGGGCTGGGGCCTGACAACGGATGGATCGTCGTGGGGGGAACGAGCCTGTCAGCGCCCCTGCTGGCCGGGATGATCGGGCGCGCCGGCAACGCCAAGAAGCTCGACAGCGCCGCCTACCTCTACCGCCACCGCGCCGGGCTGCGCGACGTGGTCGGCGGTTCGAACGGCTCCTGCGGTGGCGACTACCTGTGCAGGGGGAAGAAAGGCTACGACGGGCCCACCGGTCTCGGCAGCCCACGAGGCCTCTCGGCCCTGTGAGGCGGCCGACGTCCGGGGGTCAGTCTTT
This sequence comes from Humibacillus sp., assembly GCA_030452985.1. Lineage (GTDB taxonomy): Bacteria > Actinomycetota > Actinomycetes > Actinomycetales > Dermatophilaceae > DSM-29435. The sequence continues at coordinate 2,608 of JAKDLG010000062.1, read as the reverse complement.
GCAGGACTGATCGTCGTGGTCCGCAAAGCAGATCGCCGGTGGTCAGCTTTCGAAAGTGGTGCACGCCATGGTGCCGCTCAGCACCCCGCCACCGACGTCGACCTGGTCGAAGGTGACTGCGGACTTGGTGTAGCTCACCCCGGCTGGCGACTGCGCTTTGAACGGCTGTCCGTTGCCCACCTTCACCAGCACGAAATTCTTCCCGTCGGCCTCCACGAGCGGGGGGCGCTGGTTGGTCTTGCCGATGACGTGCCGGATGGTGCCTTCCTTGCCCGAGCAGTAGACCTCCGTGGGCGTGACGTCCTGCTTCTTGCCACCGACCGTGAACACGAGCTTCGACACCGAGGGGGCCGACGGTTCGACCGGGCCGGCCCCCGGGCGGCTCGGGCTGCTCTGGGTCGGCGCGTCCGTTGTCGTGGTGGACGGCGCCGGCGTCTCCGCTGCGGAGGTCGACGTCGAGGGGGCGGAGGCCGCGCCCGACGGGTCGCGGTCGGTGCCGGCCGACGTCTCATCGGTGGCTCCACAGGCGGCGAGCACGAGGGCCGCGATCAGTGCCGTGAAGGTGGTCGAGGTGGCGGTACGCATATCCCGTGGGTATCACCTGCGAGGCGAGGCTGGCAAAAGCGCTCGCGTCACATCACGCTGAACTCTGGGCGACACGGCGCCCAGATGCCCACGTGACGGGCTCTGCCGACGTACCGTCGAACCAGTGACGGACACCCGTCCGGCACGGCCAGGAGGCTCACCGATGGAGCAGTTGCTCAAGACGGAGGGCCGGGTTCGGCTCCACCGTCGCGGTGGCACCGCCCGGCACCTCGGGAGCGAGTAGGCGCGACCCGACCGGGTGCGCCGCCAAGGAGTGGAATTGGCTACCAAGAGTCATCCGGTCTCATCCGACGTCACCAGTTCGACCGAAGCACCCCCCGGCGCCCTAGCCGTCAGCACCGACGGCGAAGGTCTTCCGTTCCGGAAGACGTATGTGCTCGATACCTCTGTGCTGCTGTCTGACCCGCGCGCCATGCTGCGGTTCAAGGAGCACGAGGTGGTACTACCCGTCGTGGTGGTCACCGAGCTCGAGGGCAAGCGCCACCATCCCGAGCTCGGCTACTTCGCCCGCCAGGCGCTGCGGCTGCTCGACGACCTGCGCATCACCGCCGGCCGGCTCGACCGCCCGGTCGGCGTCGGTGACGACGGAGGCACACTGCGTGTCGAGCTCAACCACACCGACTCGTCGGCGCTGCCCGCCGGGTTCCGGCTCGGCGACAACGACACTCGGATCCTCTCGGTGGCCAAGAACCTCTCGAACGAGGGCGCCGACGTCACGATCGTCAGCAAGGATCTCCCGATGCGCGTCAAGGCGTCGGCCTGCGGCCTCGAGGCTCAGGAGTACCGGGCGGAGCTCGCCGTCGACTCCGGGTGGACCGGCCTGCAGGAGCTGGAGGTGTCGACCGACGAGCTCGACCAGCTCTACGAGCACGGTCGCATCGAGCAGCCGGATGCCGCCGAGCTGCCGTGCAACACCGGCCTCGTCCTGCTCTCGCCGCGGGGAAGCGGTCTGGGGCGGGTCGGGGCCGACAAGCAGGTCAGACTGGTTCGTGGCGATCGCGACGCCTTTGGTCTGCACGGCCGCAGCGCCGAGCAGCGCATCGCCCTCGACCTGCTGCTCGACCCCGATGTGGGCATCGTCAGCCTCGGCGGTCGCGCCGGCACGGGAAAGTCGGCCCTCGCTCTCTGTGCCGGTCTCGAGTCGGTCATGGAACGTCGGGTGCAGCGGAAGGTGCTCGTGTTCCGGCCGTTGTTCGCTGTCGGCGGCCAGGAGCTCGGCTACCTACCCGGTACCGAGGCCGAGAAGATGAACCCGTGGGGCCAGGCCGTCTTCGACACCCTGAGCGCCCTCGTGTCCACCGAGGTGGTGGAGGAGGTGATGGACCGAGGCATGCTCGAGGTGCTGCCCCTCACCCACATTCGGGGGAGGTCGCTGCACGACGCGTTCGTGATCGTCGACGAGGCGCAGAGCCTCGAACGCAACGTGCTGCTCACGGTGCTCAGCCGCATCGGCCAGAACAGCAAGGTGGTGCTGACTCATGACGTGGCCCAGCGCGACAACCTGCGGGTCGGCCGCCACGACGGGGTGGCTGCCGTCATCGAGAAGCTCAAGGGGCACCCGCTCTTCGCCCACGTGACTCTGACCCGCAGCGAGCGCAGCCCGATCGCGGCTCTGGTCACCGACCTGCTGGAGGGTCTCGAGGCCTGAGCCGCCACCCCGCTGTGACGTGAGGTGAGACGAGAACCGGTCCCTGCCCGGTCAGGCTGGACTGGGCCCAGCCGTTCGGGCCGTTACGGGATCGGTTCTCGTCGTCAGGGGGTTGCGCGCTGGGTCCGAACCGTCTCGCGGCGGGGTGCGGCCAACCCCCGATTTGCCATTCAGCGACCGGTCTGTGCACCGTAGTAACCGAAACGTTATGAAGTCTCCGGGCCCGGAGGGCCTGCTGGTGACTCGCTACGTTCTCACCGTTGTGATGGCAGGGACGGCTCAGACGGCCGGCATCACCGCCCCGCCCCGCGGCCGCCCCGGGGCGGGGGCGCCGCCGGCGGGGGGGCTCCGGAG
>JAKDLG010000237.1 GCA_030452985.1 Humibacillus sp. | reverse complement strand
GTCAAGAAGGAGATGGCCGGCGACGTCAAGGCCAGCTGGGGCGACCAGATGCGCTCGTACGTGCTGAACCCGTACCAGATGGTCAAGGACCTGCGCACCGAGTACGAGACCGGCAACCCGAGCGCCGTGTTCGACGGCGACATCGACGGCTTCATCGAGGCCGGCATCCGCTGGCAGATCGGTCAGCACAAGGCCAACGCCTGAGGCTCACGCCACGCCCGGCACACGGGTAACACGGGTTTCACCCGTCGCAGCCGTAACCTCGTAGGCGGCACAACCGGCAGCGGCCGGCCGTCGTCTGTGCTCAGGTGCTCTCCGCCCGAAGTGCACCTGCCCTCCCCTCCTGAGCGAGGCCCGTCGTCATGATCCTCTTCGAGAACGTCACGAAGACGTATCCCAGGACGAAGCGCCCTGCCCTGCGCGACGTCTCCCTCGAGATCCCCCGGGGCGAGTTCGTGTTCGTCGTCGGCAAGTCGGGCTCGGGCAAGTCGACCATGCTCCAGCTGGTGCTGAAGGAGCAGGACACCACCCAGGGTCGCATCCTCATCGCCGGGCGTGACCTCGGCCGTCTGCCCGACCGCAAGGTGCCGGCGCTGCGACGCGAGATCGGCTGCGTCTTCCAGGACTTCCGGCTGCTACCGAACAAGACGGTCTTCCAGAACGTGGCCTACGCCCTGCAGGTGCTCGGCAGCTCGCGGTCGCGCATCCGCCAGACGGTGCCCGAGACGCTCGAGCTCGTCGGCCTGGCCGGTAAGGAGAAGCGCCTGCCGCACCAGCTCTCCGGCGGCGAGCAGCAGCGTGTCGCCATCGCCCGCGCCTTCGTCAACCGGCCCTCGATCCTGCTCGCCGACGAGCCCACCGGAAACCTCGACCCGGCCACCAGCCTCGAGATCGTGCAGCTGCTCGACCGCATCCACCGCACCGGCACGACGGTGGTCATGGCCACCCACGACACCGCGACCGTCAACGCCATGCGCAAGCGGGTGGTCGAGCTCGTCGACGGCGACCTCGTGCGCGACCAGCAGGCGGGGGAGTACACGACGGGCAGCATCCCTCGGGTACGACTCGACACCACCCTGGTGGGGGAGGTCGACCTCCCGACCCGCATCGACGAACCCGAGGTGGCCGACGGCTACGACGACGGGGCGACGACGCCGGATGCCGCCGAGCCCGGTCCTGACGCCGGCGACGCTGACAACCCAGCGGCATCCGGTGAGCTCGTGCCGGTCGGGGGCCCTGGTGCGGCGCCCCGCGAACGGTCCGGACTGCTGCGTCGGCGCCGTGACCAGGCCGGCTCGACCTCCCGACGCGGGCGCTCCGGCGCCGCCCACACCAGCAACTGATCGGCAGCCACCATGCGACTCCAGTTCCTGCTCGGCGAGATCGGCAACGGTCTGCGACGCAACCTCTCGATGGCGGTGTCGGTCGTCATCGTCACGATGATCTCGATGTTCCTGCTCGGCCTGGGCCTGCTGGGCCAGCGACAGGTCGACACCATGAAGGACTACTGGTACGACAAGGTGCAGGTCACCGTGCTGCTGTGCGCCGAGAAGACGCGCTACACCAACTGTGCGGGCGACGCGACCACCGACGCCCAGCGGGCTGCCATCAAGGCCGAGCTCGAGCAGCTGAAACCGACCGTCAAGGAGGTCTTCTACGAGTCGCGCGACGAGGCCTACACCCGGTTCAAGGACACGTACCAGAACTCGCCGCTGGCCCGGGCCGGGGAGTCGTACTTCGCCGACTCGTACCGGGTCAACCTGAGCGACGCCAGCAAGTTCGACGTCGTGGCCAGCTCCATCAAGGGGATGCCGGGCGTCGCCGACGTGCAGGACCAGAAGAAGCTGCTCGAGAAGTTCTTCACCTTCATGAACACCGTCAGCTGGGCCGCCATCGCGCTCAGCTCGCTGATGGTGCTGGCTGCGGTCATGCTCATCTCCACCACCATCCGGCAGACCGCCTTCAGCCGACGCCGCGAGACCGGCATCATGCGCCTGGTCGGGGCCTCCAACTTCACGATCCGCTTCCCGTTCGTGATGGAGACCGTCATCGCCGCCGCCGCGGGGGCGGTGCTGGCCATGGTGATGCTGTGGGCCACGGTGAAGTACGGCGTCGTCGGCTTCCTCAGCGAGACCCTCACCGACACGGCCTTCATCGGGGTGGTCGACGTGTTCTACGTGGCGCCGTTCGTCATCGGCGGAGTGGTCGTGCTTGCCAGCCTCACCTCGTGGGTCACTCTGCGTCGCTACCTGCGGGTCTGAGACCGGTCGAGACGAGCTGCCCCGCCCGACCTCCCGTCACACCAATCACACAGGTGCTCACCCGACACAGGAGACACCACCTGTGGTAGCAATGAGTCCTATGTGGCTCAAGAGGCGATCTGACACGCGCATGCCTGCGACCAAGATCACGGCCGCTGGCGTCGCCTTGGCGTGCACCATCTCGCTGGCCAACGCCTTCGTCGCCCGCGCCGACGACGTGGCCGACCAGAAGAAGAAGGCCGATGCGCGCATCGCGGCCCTGGGCCAACAGCTCGAGGGAACCAACGCGAACCTCGCCAAGGCCTACATCAACCTCGAGCGCACCAACGCGGCCCTGCCGATCGCCCAGGCCAAGCTCGCGGCCGCCCAGCAGGTGCAGAGCCGGGCTCAGGTCGCCCAGGTCCAGGCCGAGGCGACGGAGGCCAGAGCGATCGCCGCCGAGGCCAAGGCGAAGGCCCACAACGAGGCCGTGGCGCAGAAGCTCGCGGTGGCCCAGGCCAAGCAGCAGCGGGCCACCGAGGTGCTGGCCAAGAGCGGCTCCGACCTGGTCAGCTCGCAAGACACCCTCGACGCCTATGCCGCCGAGGTCTTCCAGGGGGCCGGCGACGACTCCCAGCTCGGCCTGGTCTTCGGCGCCACCAGCCCACAGGACTTCGCCGACCGGGTGATCATGGCCGACACGGCCAGCAACGTCGCGACTGACACGATCGACTCCCTCGCCACGATGACGGCCGACAACACCTCGACGAGCGCCTACCTGACCGCGGTGCGCGGCGAGATCGCCGTGCTGAAGCGACAGGCCGAGGTAGCTCTCAAGGGCGCCGAGGCGGCCGCCGCGGCCGCGACCCAGGCCCGCGAGCAGGCGGTCGTGGCCAAGAACAACGCCGTGGTGGCGGCCAACAACGCCACTGACGCCAAGACCTCACTCGACACGTTGAAGACCCAGCAGGTGGGTTACGCGGCCGACCTCAAGACCGAGCAGGCGGGTGAGCAACAGGACCTCGCCTCCGCCCGGGCCGAGTCGGCCCGCCTCAAGGCGGTACTGGTCGAACGAGCGCGACTGGCCCGGATCGCCGAGGCCAAGCGCATCGCCAGGCTGAAGGCCGAACGAGAGGCCAAGATCCGGGCCGAGCAGGCCAAGGCCGCGGCCGAGCGAGCGGCGCAGGTCCGGGCCGAGCGGGCCAAAGCCGCCGCTGCCGCCAAGCGGGGACGCACGTACACGCCCAAGCCGCCTCCGCCCGTGAGGCGCACCCCGTCGCAGAACCTGCCCCCCGTTTCGGCCCCCTCGACGCCGGCCAACTTTCTCAGCTACCCCGCCAACGGCCCGACGACCTCGGGGTTCGGGATGCGCTGGCACCCGGTCCTGAAGAAGTGGATGCTGCACGACGGGCTCGACTGGGGCGTCGCGTGCGGAACCCCTGTCTACGCGGCCGCCAACGGCACGATCATCCGCGCGGGCTGGAGGGAGAGCGGCTGGGGCAACCAGGTGCTCATCGACCACGGCATCCACCGTGGCGTCGACCTCGTGACCAGCTACAACCACCTGACCCGCATCGTCGACTTCGGCGGTTCGGTCAAGCGCGGCCAGCTGATCGCCTACTCCGGCACGACGGGCTACTCCACCGGCTGCCACCTGCACTTCGGCACCTACGAGGACGGCACCCCGGTCAACCCGAGAAAGTGGCTCTGAGCGCTGCTCCGCCCGAACGGCACCGCTCGTGGCAAACCCGGTCGGCCCGGTGTGACGCGTCAGGTAGCGTAGACCTCTCGCCCCGGATGGGGCCACGTCAGCGGTGAGTCGAGAGGGATGGCCTGGTGCCGAAGGAGAAGGGGCGCTCGCTTGTCGCGAGCAACCGCAAGGCGCGCCACGACTATCTCATCGAGGACACCTTCGAGGCTGGCATCGTGCTCAGCGGCACCGAGGTCAAGGCGTTGCGGATGGGGCGGTGCTCGCTCGTCGACGGGTTCGCGCAGTTCTCCGGCGACGAGCTCTACCTCGAGCACGTGCACATCCCCGAGTACCTCAACGGCACGTGGAACAACCACGCCCCGAGGCGGCGGCGCAAGCTGCTGCTGCACCGCTCCGAGCTGACGAAGATCGCGAACAAGACGCGCGAGAGTGGTCGCACCATCGTGCCGCTGGCGCTCTACTTCAAGGACGGCCGGGCCAAGGTGGAGATCGCCCTGGCCACCGGTAAGAAGAACTACGACAAGCGGCACGCCCTGCGCGAGCGCCAGGACGAGCGCGAGACCGCGCGAGCCATGAGCGCAGCGAACCGGAACCGATGAGCCGCCCCGGCCGTCCGTGGTGGCAGCGGCGCGCACCGAGCGAGCCGGCGCAGAGCGAGGAAAGACGATGATGAGCACCGCGGCTCCCGAGCGTCCGAGCGGGCCCGTGCGGCGGTCGCTGATGGCCCTCGGGTTGATGGTCGTGACCGCGTTCTTCGTGTTGCTACCGGCAACCGCGGCGAGTGCGGCCGGTGGCGAACGGATGACCGACTTCAAGGCCGCCTACGACCTGCAGACCGACGGCAGCATGAAGGTCCAGGAGACGATCACCTGGCAGTTCGCCGACGGAGCGACCAACCACGGCATCCGCCGCAACATCGTAGTGCGGATGGGCTACAACAACGAAGAGGGCAAGTACCGCTACTACGACATGACCGACGTGTCGGCCTCGAGCCCCACGGGGGCTCCCGACCAGGTCCAGGTCAGCCAGAGCGGTGCGTCGAACGAGATCCGCGTCGGGAGCCCCAACGAGACGACGAGTGGCACTCAGGTCTACAAGATCGACTACACCCTCCACAACGTGCTGAACCCCATTGGCGCCGATGAGAAGCCGGCCGCGACCGCGGGAGACGCCTCGACCGTCGAGCTGAACTACAACGTCTTCGGCACCAACGAGTTCACTGAGCGCGACAAGGTCTCGGTCAGCGTCTCGGGCCCGGCGGCCTCGACCAAGGTGCTGTGTTTCGAAGGCGTGCAGAACTCAACGACCCCTTGTCAGGGTAGGGATGGCGATCCGTCCACCTTCAGTGCCACCTCGCTGGGCTCCGGCGACGGTATGACCGTGATCGCCTCCTACCCGGCCTCGGCCTTCGACCCCGACCTGGCGGCCGACGTGCGTGAGGGAGACAGCAGCACCTCGATCGGCTCGGCCGCTGAGCCCGCTGTCAACGCTGCGGCGTGGGCGGGCGGCATCGGCGCCCCGGTGCTGGCTGCTGCTGTCATGGGCACACTCGTCTACACCCGGGGCCGCGACGAGAAGTACGCCGACCTCACTCCCGGCCTCTCACCCTCGGTGGGCACCGCCGGCGCGGCGGCCACGACACGGGGAGGGCGCACGACGGTCGCCGTGCAGTTCACTCCACCGCAGGGGGTGCAACCCGGCATGGTGGGCACGGTTCTCGACGAGACGGCCAACCCGATCGACGTCTCCGCCACCGTCATCGACCTCGCCGTGCGCGGCTTCCTGCAGATCGAGGAGACCGGCAAGGAGGGCATGTTCAGCCGAACCGACTGGACGTTGACCCGGCAGGGCCCGCCGGCCAACGAACGGTTGCTGCCCTACGAGCGGCTGTTGCTCGACGGCATCTTCTCGACTCGGGGCGACGTGGTCTCCCTCTCCGACCTGAAGAACACCTTCGCCTCGACCCTGAAGTCGGTCCAGGCCGAGATGTACCGCGAGGTCGTGCAGCGCGGGTGGTTCCGGTCGTCCCCCCAGGCGCAGCGCGGCATCTGGCAGGGTTTGGCCGTGGTGATCGCCGTGGCCGGCGGCCTGATGCTGTTCTGGGGTCGGGGCGCCCTCTCCGCGCTGCTCGGCGGCTCGTTCACCGGGGGTGCGGCGCTGGGCGTCGGCCTGGTCGTGGCGGGCGGCATCGTGTATCTGCTCGGCGGCAAGATGGCGGCCAAGACCGCCGAGGGGTCGGCGGTCTACGCGCAGTCGCTCGGCTTCAAGGAGTACCTCGTCACGGCCGAGGCGGGCCAGATCGCCTTCGATGAGGCGAGCAACATCTTCAGCCGCTACCTCCCTTACGCCGTGGTGTTCGGGGTCGCCGACCGGTGGGCCAAGACGTTCGCCGACGTGGCGAGGGCGGCCGAGGCGGCCAACCAGTCGCTCGTCATGCCGACCTGGTACCTCTGGAGCGGCAGCGCGTTCCCAGACTTCGCCGGCATCGCCAACGGCGTCGACAGCTTCTCGACCACCTCGACCGGTACCTTCACCTCCACCCCGGGCAGCTCGGGCAGCTCCGGCTTCTCCGGCGGTGGCGGCTTCAGCGGTGGCGGCGGTGGCGGTTCGTCCTCAGGCTCCTGGTAGCCACCCTCCATTTCCACCCCGAACGACTCGTTCGAGGTCGAACGCCTCGGTCTACCGATG
>JAKDLG010000007.1 GCA_030452985.1 Humibacillus sp. | reverse complement strand
TCAAGTGCGCCACTGCTTGGTCGAGGTCATCGGGGTCCGCGACCGGCTTCAACCGAGTGTGGAAATCGATCACCTGTGCGGCCTTACCCACGGTCACCCGGCCGGGCTGATTCTCCCCCGCGCCCTTGGGGGTGGACTCGGGGATTTCGCCGCCATCGCTGCCGTCATTGCTGCTATCCGTGCTGTCGGTACTGGTCTCGCCGGTGACGGCCTCGCGCAGCAGGGCCCAACGCGGCTGGTTGAACGCAGCCGCACACGTCACCACCGCCTTCGCCGCAGAAGCGGTCAGGGTCGGGTCGACCTGGCGCAACCAGTCAACCCGCGACAGGCCACCCGGCGACGCGACCCCGCGGGCTTCGAGCTGGGTCACGATCCGCACCAGGTTGACCTCGCGGTGGTGCTGCACCGCGCCGAGCTGGGTGACCGACTCGATCAGGTCCGGCTCACTCATCCGGTCTGGTTGCATCTGGGACCGGTGAAGGCTCGCGGCCACGAACGCGAACCCCGACGCGTACGCCCCGGACACCTTCGACCAGTTGCCCCAGTGGATCGTCAACGGCTCCGGAAACACCCGCGATGGCCGCGACGCGCCGGCCGAACCCGACGTGGCACCCTCTACCGAGCCCGCCCCTGCTGCCCCGACTGACCCTACCGAGTCGGCCCCGGTTGCCCCGGCCGAACCCGACGCGGGCGCCGGCATCGGAGCCGGCTCAGCGGCATCCGGGCTGGGCGTCGACCAGAACCGCGCCGTCGCGGCCCCGCCGGCCGCGCGCTGGCTCGACTCGAAATCGGCCAGCTGCTGCCGAAGCCTCTCGAGAAGCGAACCCTTGATGTTCATGACTCAAACTCTAGAGGTCACCACTGACACTGCCCCGCCCGCGAAACCCGCCTGTCCACAACCGAACCCGGCCGGCCCGGCGCGTACGGAACTGGCCACTCGACCGGTATGAAAGTGGCGATTCGACTGTACGAAAGTGGCCACTCGACTGGGGGTGGGAAGGTCAGGCGTCTTCCTCGTCCCAGATGCGCACCTTCTTGGCCCGCACGGGCTCGAGGGCGCGATCCGGATCATCGGCGCGTCTCGCCTCCCACTCGTGACGGATCGCCCAGAAGATGAAGACCAGCCCACCCGGCATGAAGAGCCACCACTGGTAGGCGTAGGCCTGGTGCGGCCCAAGATCCTCCTCAGGTCGCGGCAGCACCGTCACCGGGTGCGAACCGACAGCGGCGGCAGGTTGCTGAGAACCCAACACGACGTAGAAGTCGACCGGGTCGACGGAAGGCTGCAGCCTCCGGGCCTCAGAGATGCTGACGCTCGAGAGCTGCGGGGCAGGCAGGATGCGCCCGAGGCTCGGCTCCCCGGTGCGAAGCCAGCCCGTGACGGCAACGGTCCCGTCTGGTGGAGGGTCGGCCCCAGGAGCCGTCTCTGCGTCGGCCGCGTTGGGAACCCACCCCCGGTCGACGAGCAGCGTGCGCCCGTCGCTGGTGAAGGGGGTGAGCACCTCGAAACCGACCGTGTCGACCGGCGTGCGGTTGCGCACGAGAATGTCCGAGCCGATCGCGTAGCTACCGGTGAAAGTCACCCGCGTCCACTGCTGCTCGGGCGTCAAGGCACCGAGGTCGGTCACGTCGGCCAGCGGTTTTGCGGCAGCGCCGTAGTTGGTTGCGATGGCCTCGACCTTGGTGCGCTGCTCGACGTGGCGGTGCCACTGCCAACGCCCGAGGTAGAAGCAGGAGACAGCGAAGCCGATCGCGACAAGAGTGGCAAGCAACCAACGCCGCGTGAGCCAGATGCGGAACACCTCTCGACGGTACCCAACGTAGAGTGGGGCGCATGACGCGCCTGCCCGATCCGACGACCCGGCCGAGTGGTCTGCTCGATCAGTTCGGCCGTGCCGCACGCGACCTCCGGGTCTCGGTGACCGACCGCTGCAACCTGCGATGCACGTACTGCATGCCCGCCGAGGGCCTCCCGTGGCTGCCGAAGGACGAGATGCTCACCGACGAGGAGATGCTGCGCCTCATCGGCGTCTTCGTGCGTGACGGCATCACGCAGGTGCGGCTCACCGGCGGCGAGCCGCTGCTGCGACGCTCGCTGGTCGACCTCGTGTCGGGTATCGCGGCCCTCGAACCCCGGCCCCGCATCGCCATGACCACCAACGGGGTCGGGCTCGAACGAGTGGCCGCAGGGCTGGCGGCCGCGGGGCTCGATCGCGTCAACGTGAGCCTCGACACCATCGACGCCGAGACGTTCACCATCTTGACCCGCCGCAACCGGCTCGACGACGTCGAGGCCGGCCTCAGAGCCGCAGCGGATGCCGGTCTCACCCCCGTGAAGGTCAACGCGGTCGCCATGCGCGGGGTGAACGACGAGGCCGTCGCCGACGTGCTGGCGTGGTGCCTCGAGCGCGGCTACGAGCTGCGCTTCATCGAGCAGATGCCGCTCGACGCCCAGCACGCCTGGGACCGACGCGACATGATCTCGGCCGAAGAGATCCGGGAGCGGCTCTCCGAACGGTGGAGCCTCATCCCTCTTCCCGCTGCCGACCGGGGCAGCGCCCCGGCGGAGCGCTTTCTCATCGACGGCGGGCCGGCCACCGTCGGCATCATCGCCAGCGTCACGTCGCCCTTCTGCGCGGCCTGCGACCGCACTCGGCTCACGGCTGACGGGCAGGTGCGCAACTGTCTCTTCTCGCGCACCGAGACCGACCTGCGTGCGCCCTTGCGCGAGGGGGCGAGTGACGACGAGCTGCTCGGCCTGATCCGCGGAGAGATGTGGCGCAAGAAGCCCGGTCACGGCATCGACGACCCCGGCTTCGTGCAGCCCGACCGCCCGATGTCGGCCATCGGCGGCTGATTCCCTCTGTTCTCGGCGCCGCTCAGCCGTCGGCGTCGGTCAGCCGGTCGACCGCTATGACCTCGATGAGGAAACCGCGCTTGGCCACGAAGTCGGACAGCGACCCACGGTGGTCGTCGCAGGCCAGCCACACCTTGCGCCGCTCGGGGGTGTGCAGCTTCGGGTTGCGCCAAACGACGGCGTGCTCAGCGGTGCGTCGGCAACCCTTGGCGCTGCAGACCGGAGCCTCCGGCGTCGATGACGGTGCGGCTGTCGTCACCGTTCGAGTCGAGGTGTGCGGTCATCCTGCGGGGTGACCGACTGGATGCTGCCCACGGTGCGAGGCCGCACGGCGTTGGCCACGACCACCGCGAAGTAGGGGAGGGCGACCGCTCCCACGATGGCGGCCCATCGGAGCCAGCCGGTGGTGACGAACAGCAGACCGAAGCAGGCGATGCGAATCCCCATCATCGTGAGGTAGCGCTTCATCCGGGCGCTCTGGTCGTCGGTTGCCGACGAGGCGGCGGATGTGACCGTTTGCACCACTGGCTGCTTGACTGTGCCCATGGTTCTAGTTTACGTCCGCTGCGACACAGAAGCGCGGCCCGAATCCGCTGCGCGCTACCCGTAAGTAGTCCGTTAGGTTGCGGGTTGGCAACGAAAGCTCGACAGTGACCTCATCGGCCACATCCGAACCGATGGGCACGATCTCAGAAGGAGAACGGTGGCAACGACCGAACCACGCAACGTGCTCGTTACGGGCGGAAACCGCGGCATCGGGCTGGCCATCGCCCAGGCCTTTGCCGCCGCTGGCGACCGGGTCGTCATCACCCATCGGTCGGGCGTGCCGCCCGAGGGGCTCGAGGGAGTGATCTGTGAGGTGACTGACACGGCCTCGGTCGATGCGGCCTTCACCGAGGCGGAGAAGATCTTCGGCGGGCCGGTCGAGGTGCTCGTCGCCAACGCCGGCATCACCCGCGACACGTTGCTCATGCGGATGAGCGACGACGACTTCGACGCCGTCATCGACACCAACCTCGCGGGCGCTTTCCGGTGTGCCCGACGGGCGGCCACCGGCATGATCCGGAAGCGTCGGGGCCGAATCGTCTTCATCTCCAGTGTGGTCGGGCTCTACGGGGGAGCAGGTCAGACGAACTACGCCGCCTCGAAGGCCGGTCTGGTCGGGCTGGCCCGGTCGATCTCACGCGAGCTCGGGGGTCGGGGCATCACCGCGAACGTCGTGGCCCCGGGCTTCATCGACACAGAGATGACCGCAGTGCTGCCGGAGGAGCAGAAGAAGGCCTACGTGGGCGCGATCCCTTCGGGTCGGTTCGCCACCGCCGATGAGGTGGCCGAGGTGGTGCGCTTCGTCGCGAGCGACTCGGCCGCCTACATCACCGGCGCCGTCATCCCGGTCGACGGGGGTCTCGGGATGGGCCACTAGTCGGCCCCTTCGGCGCCCACGCCGCCCACGGCATCCAGCCGGATGCCGCCGAGCCGGCTACCGCTCGTACTCCACCCCCCTACCGTCCCGCCGTCACCGGCACCGCAACGTGAGAAGGTCGCAGACATGGGAATCCTCGAAGGCAAGAACCTGCTGGTCACCGGCGTGCTCATGGACAGCTCGATCGCCTTCCATGTGGCGAAGATCGCACAGGAGGAGGGCGCCAACGTCGTGCTCACCTCGTTCGGTCGCACGATGCGCATCACCCAGACCATCGCCAAGCGACTGCCCGAGACGCCGCAGGTGCTCGAGCTCGACGTCACCGACAGTGAACATCTGGGCAGTCTCGCCGAGCGGCTGTCGGAGCACGTCGACCGTCTCGACGGCGTGCTGCACTCGATCGGCTTCGCACCGCAGGGCGCCTTCAACTTCATGGAGGGCACCTGGGACGACGTGTCGACCGCCCTGCACGCCTCGGCGTACAGCCTGAAGTCGCTCTCGACGGCCGCCCTGCCGCTGCTGGGAAAGGGCGGCAGCATCGTGGGCCTCACCTTCGACGCCAAGTTCGCCTGGCCGGTCTACGACTGGATGGGGGTGGCCAAGGCCGCGTTCGAGTCGACGAGCCGCTACCTGGCCCGTGACCTCGGGCCGAGGAAGGTGCGATGCAACCTCGTCGCGGCCGGGCCGATCCGCACCACGGCCGCGAAGTCGATTCCGGGCTTCGAGCAGTTCGAGGAGACCTGGGACAAGCGAGCCCCGCTGGGCTGGAACGTCAACGACCCCGTACCCGCAGCCAAGGCGTGTGCAGCGCTGCTTTCGGACTGGTTCCCGGCCACCACCGGTGAGATCGTGCACGTCGACGGCGGCGTGCACGCGATGGGCCAGTAGCCGTCGCTGGACGCCTCCTGCAGGCCGCTGAACCTGGACCGGGATCGAGGCGCGTCGAGGCGGCGCTGATCGCTAGGCTCCACCTCATGTCTGATGCCGCGGGCCGACCTTCCAGGCCTCCCAGGGTGCACGTCGACGAGGTCCGCGTGCTCGATGGTCCCAACCTCTACTTCGCCAGACCGGCGATCAAGGTGAGCCTGCACCTGCCGGCTTTCCTCGACCTTCGCCGAACGGAGTGCGAGGCGCTGGCCCGACGCCTCGGCATGCGTTCCGCGCGGCCGGGAAAGCGTGGCTCCGAGCTGCGCCAGCGTTTCGTGATGAGGGTGATGCGCAACGTCACTCGGCGGCTCGGCACCGAGGTCGGCGCCGGACGTCTCGGGGTGCGTGTGCGGGCGGGCCGGGAGCCGGTCGATGTGGTGCTCGCCTTCCCGTGGGCCCATCGCACGCGTGGACAGGTCGCCGGTGAACAGATCGGCGTCTTGCTCGCTGAGCTGCTCGATGGCACCCGTGAGGTCGACGAGGTCTTCGACGAGGTGGCCTCGGTCATCATCGCGGCCCCTGACGGGCCGGGGCCGAGGGTCATCACGCCCACCGTTCCGGTCGCCTCGGTGACCGGGACGAACGGCAAGACGACCACCACCCGGTTGATGGCGCACATGTGCATGACCGCCGGCCTCACCACCGCCTGGAGCTCGACCGATGGCGTCGTGGTGATGGGTGAGACGAAGGAGGCCGGCGACTACTCCGGGCCGTCGGGCGCCCGGGGGGTGCTCGAGACGCCGGGTCTCGACATCGGCATCCTCGAGACCGCCCGCGGCGGCATGCTGCTCAAGGGCATGGGCGTGACGGCCAACGACGTCAGCGTCGTGACCAATGTCAGTGCCGACCACCTGGGCCTGCAAGGCATCGATACCCTCGACCAGCTCGCCGAGGTCAAGGCGATCGTCACGACCATCACCAAGCCGAACGGGTGGGTGGTGCTCAACGGTGACGACCCCCGAGTGTGGGCCATGCGGCACGGCATCAAGGCCAAGCCCTGGGCCTTCAGCCTCGACCCGTCGTCACCGGCGCTGTGGGAGTCGATCAACATGGGTGGGCGCGGGATCACGGTTCTCGACGGCGAGATCGTCGTGCTCTCCCAGAACGGTGACCCTGACCGGCTGGTGCGCATCGTCGACGTGCCGATGACGCTCAGCGGCCTGTCGACCAACAACATCGCCAACGCGCTCGCCGGCGCCGCGGCGGCGCTCGGTCTCGGGGTGGCCCGGGCCGCCGTCATCGAGGGGCTGCGCACCTTCGCGCCCGACCCCGAGCACAACTGGGGGCGACTCAACACCTACTCCCTGCCGCTGTCGTCGGGCGGCAAGGCAACGGCGATCATCGACATGGCTCACAACGAGGCCGGCCTCGAGGCATTGCTCCAGGTGGCCCGCGGCCTCACGGCGCCCGGTGGGTCGGTGCGACTCAGCCTGGGCTGCGCCGGCGACCGGCCTGACGAGGCGATCACGGCCATGGGCGAGATCGCGGGACGCGAGGCCGACCAGGTCGTGGTCAAGGTGGTTCACGCCTACCTGCGCGGACGCGAGCCCGACGGGCTGGCGGGCCTGTTCCGGGAAGGCCTGGCCAGGGTGGGTGTGCTCGACGTGCCTTGCTTCGACACCGAGCTGTCGTCGTTCGAGGTCATCGTGGGCAACGCCCAGCCGGGCGATGTCATCGCGTTGATGTGCCACTCCGAGCGGGAGGCGGTTGACCGCTGGATCCGAGAACAGGGCGGGAAGGTCGACGACGCCAAGGCGATCCGCCGCAAGGTCGTGGCGGCTCGGGGCGAGCACGAGTTCGAGGCCGAGATCGGCGCCTTCTGGGCGCTGGAGGACGCCGCTGCCCGGGTCGCGGCTGCTCGAGACCTGGCCCAGACCCACCCCGGTGACGGTCGCCTGCTCTTCGAGCTCGCCGGCGCGCTCGACGTGGTCGGCGACAGTGCCGCCGCGCTGTCCAGCTTCGAACACGCGCTGGATGCCGGGCTGAAGGAGCCGCACCGCCACCGGGCCCAGCTGCTGACCGCCCAGGGCCTGCGTGCCCAGGGCAAGACGCTCGAGGCGCAGTGCCTCGTCGAGGAGGTGCTGGAGACCCGGCCTCATCACACTGCGGCCCTGGTGCTGCGGGCCCTGCTCCAGGCCGACCTCGGCCGAGAGCGTCAGGCCGTGGCTGACCTCATCCGGGCCACCCTCGAAGCGACCTCCGACCCCGACACCCAGAGCTACCGGCAGAGCCTGTTGGCCCAGGCCGACCAGCTCGCGCCTGCCACCGCACCCATCGGGTGAGCGGCATCCGCTGACCACCGGCTTTCGTCTGCGGCTGCGACTGCGACTGCGACTGCGACGCCCCGACGGGGCGGCGTCGCGCGGCGTCGCCCCGTCGGCAAGCGTGGTCAGGGCCCGCTGCCGCCGTGTGGGCCGGTCGGGTTCTCACGTTGTTCGCGCAGGGCACGCAGGTGCACCGACGCCCAGGTGCGGAAGGGTCTCCACGCCTGCGAGACCTCGACGAGGTCGCGGTCGGGCCCGTAGCGCTCGGTGACCTCG
This sequence comes from Humibacillus sp., assembly GCA_030452985.1. Taxonomy (GTDB): domain Bacteria; phylum Actinomycetota; class Actinomycetes; order Actinomycetales; family Dermatophilaceae; genus DSM-29435. Next base: position 62,629 of record JAKDLG010000007.1, on the reverse strand, counting down.
GCCTCGAGGCGACGCTCGTGGGCCGGGACCGCATCGGGGGCGTTGGCTCCGCGCAGCACGACGAGCTCGGCCGAGAAGGGCCCGAGCCCCTTGATCTGCGCCACGCGGCTCACCGCCTCGGCGGGGTCGACGTGGCGCAGGGTCGGGCCGTCGAGGCGACCGTCGAGAGCGGCGTCGGCCACCGACCGCAGGTACTCGCTCTTGCGGCCCGGCAGGTCGAGCTCGAGGGTACGCAGCCGCTGCGGCGGGAGGAAGGCGCCGTCGTCGCCGTGCTCGCGAACGAGGTCGGCGCGCAGCCGGGCCGCCTGAACGATGCGCACCCGCTGCGACAGCACCGCCCACGCGGCCGCCTCGTAGGGGGAGTGGAACCCACAGGGACGCAGACCCGGCAGCTGACGCTGGGCGTCGGCGATCACGGCATCGCTTTCACCCACGGCGGGCCAGCCACGCGCGTCGACGTCGAGGGCCAGGAAGCGGCACACCTGCGCCACGGCGGCCTCGAGGTCGCCATCACCAGACACCGAGATCACGGCAGTGGCATCGTGCTGGGTCACGTTGACCTCGGTTCGTGACCAGTCGTGTTCATTGAGAAAGACGGACCGGAGCGTCGCCGATGCGCCGGTGCGGGCGAGCGCGGCGGGCGCGAAGCCCTCCCAGAACGTTCGGCTGGTGGCCAGTGACCACGGCCCGAGCACTTCGATGTCGACCTGGTGTTCCGTCATCGAAGACCTTCTTCCGGTAGCCGCAGAGCGCGGCGAGAAATGACCTGTTCCGAAACTAGAGGGCACCACTGACACTGCAGGCCACCACAGCGCTCCGTACGCTCGTCGCATGAGCACGCCATCCGCGCCGCCGCCACTCGCCCCTGATCGCTGGCGGCGCAAAGATTGGTGGGGGGTCGTGCTCGACGCGCCGGATGTCGGTGTTCTGGCGCGGTTCTACTCAGAGCTCCGCGGGTGGAAAATCTGGGCGCAGGGCGAGAGCGGCGCCGCTCTCGACCTCGGTGAGGGGGTGGCCTATCTCAGCATTCAGCGCAACGAAGGGTTCGTGCGGCCGGTGTGGCCTGCGCCGCCCGGCAGCCAGCAGATGATGCTTCACCTCGACTTCCAGGTCACTGATCTGGCAGGCGAGACGGAACGAGCCGTCGCGCTCGGGCCGACCTCCCCCAGCATCAGCCGCAGGCTGGCGTGCGGGTGCTGCTCGATCCCGCCGGGCATCCCTTCTGCCTGTATCTCGACAAGCCCTGAACCGCAGAGACGGGCGGCATTCGGCTCAGATGGCCGTGTCGTCGACCTTCTCCTCCATCTCGTTGGGAGCGGTGGCGAGCGCCTCGTCGGAGGCCTCGGTGCCCTCCGCGGCGGCGGAGGAGGTGAGCGTGCCGGGGTCGAGGTCGGGGTCGCTGGTGGCGCCCTCTCCCTCGCCCACGTGGGCGCCGGCCTGGGCGTACTTGGTGCGTTCCTCGAGCTCGGCCGCGATCATGGCGTGCTGGTCGACGCACAGAACCACGAGATCTCCGGGGTTGGTGCGGGCGAGCACGTGGCGGGCGGCGCCGAGCTCGTCGAGCACCACCTCCACCTGTTGGCACCGCGCCCCGGCGGCCATGGCCGCCTTGGCCCCTTCGGCGACGAGCCGGGCCGTCACGCCCGGCTTGCGACCGCGGAGCCGTTCGTCCTCGCGGATGACGATGACGTCGAAGTGGTGGGCGGCCACCTCGCCGAGCTCGCGCATGTCGTCGTCGCGACGGTCTCCGGCGGCCCCGATCATGCCGATGCGGGAGGTCTTCGCGAGGTCGTTCTGCAGCTGCATCTGCTCGGCGTAGCGGTCGACGAAGGCGCCCAGCTCGCGCATACCAGCGGCGTTGTGGCAGTAGTCGAGGAAGACGCTGGCGCCTCCGACCTCGATGAGGTTGAGCCGCCCGGGAGAGAGGTAGTACGAGGTCGAGAAGGTGCGCAGGCCCTGGCGGATGTCGTGCAGGGGGGCGCCCGCGGCGAAGGCCGCCCCAGCGGCGGCGAGCGAGTTCGCGACGTTGAAGCGGGCAGCGCCTCCGAAGGTGGCCGGCAGCAGGTGGGTCCAGGCCAGCTGCATGCTGCGTCGACCGTGCTTGATGACGATCATGTCGCCCCGGTCGCTGGGGTCGAGCACGATCGCACGGCCGCCACGGCGGCAGTGGTCGTCGACGAAGTCGCGGATCTCGCTGCCCGGCTCCTCCATGGTGAACCAGACGATCTCGCCTGAGCACCGTCGTCGCATGTTGCGCACGTTCGGGTCGTCGGCGTTGAGCACCGCGAACCCGTTGCGCGGCACAGCTTCGACGACGACGGCCTTGACATCGGCCAGCTGGCGGAGCGTGTCGATCCCCCGCAGCCCCAGGTGGTCGGGGGCCACGTTGGTCACCACGGCGATGTCGTTGCGGTCATAGCCCAGACCCTCGCGAAGGATGCCGCCACGGGCGACCTCCATGACGGCGAAGTCGACGCGCGGGTTCTGCAGCACCATCCGCGCCGACCGGGGCCCGGACGCGTCGGCCTTGATGACCAGGCGCTCGTCGATGACGACGCCGTCGGTCGAGGTCATGCCGACCTTGCGCCCCAGCCCCTTGAAGATGTGGGCGATCATGCGCGAGGTGGTCGTCTTGCCGTTGGTGCCGGTGACCGCCACGATCGGCACCCGCGACTGCGAGCCGGGCGGAAAGAGCAGGTCGACGACGGGTTTGGCGATGAACTGCGGTTCGCCGATCGTCGGGTGGGTGTGCATGCGGAAGCCGGGCGCCGCGTTGACCTCGCAGATCGCGCCACCGGTCTCACGCACGGGGAAGGTGATGTCGGGGCAGATGAAGTCGATGCCGGCCACGTCGAGACCGACCATGCGCGCCGCCTCCTCGGCGATCTCGACGTTGTCGGGGTGGGCGTCGAAGGTGCGGTCGATCGAGATGCCACCGGTCGACATGTTGCCCGTGAGGGCCAGCTTGACCATCTCGCCCTCCGGTGGCACCGACTCGAGGGTGTGACCCTGGCCGGCAAGCACCTCGAGGGCCGCGTCATCGACCTTGATCTTGGTCAGCACCTTCTCGTGCCCGACGCCACGGCGCGGGTCGGCGTTGGTGACCGCGACCAGCTCGGCCACCGTGTGGGTGCCATCGCCCACCACGTGGGCCGGCACCCGTTCGGCGATGGCCTGCATCTTTCCGCCGACGATGAGACAGCGGTAGTCGCGGCCGGTGACGAACGACTCGACGATGATCGTGCCGCGTCTCGACTCGCCCTTCGCGATGTCGAAGGCCTTCTCGACCTCCGCGTCACTGCTCAGGTTGAGGCAGACTCCGCGCCCGTGGTTGCCGTCGAGGGGTTTGACGACGACGGGGAAGCCGATCTTGTGCGCTGCCTCCAGGGTGCCCTGCAGTGTGCGTACCGCCTCCTGCTTGGGAACGGGTAGCCCCGCCGAACCGAGCAGGGTCGTGGTGAGGTCCTTGTCGCCGGCAATGTCGACAGCGAGCGCACCCGTCTTCGAGGTCATCGTGGCGCGGATGCGCTGGGCGTGCACCCCCTGGCCCAGCTGCACGAGCGACGCCGAGTTGAGCCGGATGAAGGGGATGTCGCGGGAGGCCGCCTCCTCGAGGATCGCGTTCGTCGAAGGCCCGAACGCGACCCGTTCGGCCTGGCGCAGGAACTCGTTGAGCTCGGTCTCGAAGTCGAACTCCGGTTCGGCCTCGACCAGGTGGTTGATCAGCCGCACGGCGAGACGCCCTGCCGCCACCGCGACCCGTTCGTCGGTGTAGCCGTAGATGATGTTGTACTGGCCGGGCTTGCCCTTCACCCCGCGCGTCTTGCCCCGGCGCTGGTCGTGCCCGGCCATGGTCTGCAGCTGCAGGGCGACGTGCTCGGCGACGTGACCGAGCCAGGTGCCGTCCCGCATTCGCTCGATGAAACCGCCCTTGCGTCCGAGGGAGCAGGTGTGGCGGGCCAGGCCAGGCACCGCCTCCAACAGGTGGTCGGTGAAGCCCGGCAGAGACACGGTCGGGTACTGCTCGAGGCTGCCCAGGTCGACGACGAGGTGAATCGCCTGCTGGTAGCTCCAGACGTTGCCGCCGCGGTAGACCCGGGTCTCCAGGATGCGCAGGTCGGGCCGAGCGGGCCCGGTGGGGGTGGGAACCTCGACGGCCATGGAGCTCCTCCTGCACGATCAACGCGGTGGTGGCGGACGGCCTTGCTGACACGTCCCGGAGATGACCCTATGACCTGCGCGGCGGTCGTGGTCAGTGAGCGCTGCTGCGGGTGCGTTCGGTGCGCACCTGGGCCGGTACGACAGAGCCCTCGATGTCGGGGTGGCGTTCGATGAAGTCGGTCAGCTCGACCTCGGTCAGGTCGAACGTGCTGCCCGTGGGCAGGGAGTGCACCACCGCTCCGGACACGAGCAGGGGGGCGCCTCGACGGGCCTCGGGAGCGTCGGTGATCGCGTTGCGGGCGTTGACGAGGAAGATGGCCCCGCTGCCGATGACCGTCATCGTGGCGTCGCCACGAATCTCGGCCGCGGTGTTCTCGTCGATGCCCATGCCGAGCAGGCTCGGCGACGCCGCCACGATCGACATCAGGCGCCCGTACCGCCCTCGCTGGTCGAAGTGCTGGTCGATGATGATGTCCTCGACGAGACCGAGCCCGGCCGAGATCTGGCTGACCCGCTGCCGCGGTGTCACCCCCTCCTCGCCGAGGGAGATCATGTAGCGGCTCATGATGGAGGCGCCGGCAGACGTGCCGGCGACGACCGCGCCGCGCTCGTGGGCGCGCAGGATGGCGTCGCCGACCGGGGTTCCGACGATGTTCTGGGCGAGCTTGACCTGGCTTCCACCGGTGATGAAGACCCCGGTCGCCGCGTCGAGGGCCTCGACCATCTCCGGGTCGTTCGCGTCACGACGGGTCACCGGGTCGACGACCGTGACCTCGCCGCCGCGCAGCCGGGTGAAGACGTCGCGGTAGGCCTGCGCCACCTCGCTCGCGAACGACGACGCGGTGGGGATCAGTACGATCCGTGACCGGCGCCCACCGGCGAGCTTGACGAAGCGCTTGAGAACCACCGAACGCCCGATCCGGTCTTCGGCTCCTCCGATGATGAGGAGCGTGCGTTGCACCGACCTCGGGGCCACGGGCGCTGTTGCCGGGGACTGCATCGGGCCAGCCTAGTGATCGTGGTGATTGACGCACGGAGCCAGGGTCGGCGTGCCGTCGCCCCGATCGGCTTCCTCGATCTCCTCGCGTGAGATCCCGAGCAGGTAGAGCACGGAGTCGAGGTATGGCACGTTGACGGAGGTCTGGGCCCGTTCGCGCACCAGCGGCTTGGCGTTGAACGCCACCCCCAGCCCCGCGATGTCGAGCATGTCGAGGTCGTTGGCGCCGTCGCCGATGGCCACCGTGCGACTGAGCGGCAGCCCTTCCTCCTCGGCGAAGGCGCGCAGCGCTCGTGCCTTGCCGGCGCGGTCGACCACCTCGCCCACGACCTGCCCGGTGAGCCGCCCGTTCTCGATCTCGAGCCGGTTGGCGCGAACATGGTCGATTCCGAGATCCTCGGCGAGCGCGCCGACGATCTCGATGAACCCGCCGCTGACGAGCCCCACGGTGAAGCCGAGGCGCTTCAGGGTTCGTACCAGCGTGCGCGCACCGGGGGTGAGCACCACCTCGTCGCGCACCTGCTCCAGCACGGATGCCGGGAGGCCGGCGAGCGTCGCCACCCGTGCCCGAAGTGACTCCTCGAAGTCGAGCTCGCCGGCCATCGCCCGAGCCGTGACTTCGGCGACCTCGGCCTCCCGACCGCTGTGGGCCGCCAGTAGCTCGATGACCTCCTGCTGGATCAGGGTCGAGTCGACGTCGAGCACGACGAGCCGCCGTCCCCGTCGGGCCAGCCCGCCGGGAGCCACGGCGATATCGATGCCCACGGTGGCGGCGGCGAGGTTGAGCTCGGTGCGCAGGGTCGGTACGTCGGCCCCGGAGATGTCGAACTCGACCGTCGTCACGGGGTAGCGCGACAGCCGACGGATGCGGTCGATGTTGGCGCCGTGCTCGCCGATGCGGGTGGTGACGAGCGACACGGCGTCCGCTCCCAGCGGCGCACCGAGCACGACGACCGCTGCGCGCCCCTGCCGCGGGCGCGCGTTGTCGCCCGTTCCCGGCACGACCTCCAGCGAGAGCCCGAGCCGGTGGGCGGTCACGGCTGCCGCGTCTCGCAGCGCGTCCACCTGTCGACCCGGTCGCAGGACGACCGCCAGCGTGAGGTGGCCGTGAACGACGACCTGCTGGATGTCGAGCACCTCGGCGCCCACACCGGCCAGGGTGCTCAGCAGCGCGCCGGTGACTCCCGGCCGGTCGATCCCCGTCACGGTGATGCCCAGGGTGTCAGGGGCGTCTGTGCTGTCGGTGCTGTCGGTGCTGTCGGTCGTCTCGTCGAGGCGCGGGCCGCGCGGTTCGGTCACCCCGACAGGGTAGTGACGCCAGGTGGCGAGCCGAACGACGCATCCGGCATCCGGCATCCGGCGTCCCGCACAGCCTGCCCGCCGTCGCCGAGTCAGGCCCGAGGCACCGTCGGGACCGCGTTGACCTCGTCACGCCACCGGAGCAGGTCGCGCACCCGCCCGAGGTCGGGGTCGACTGCCGTCACGCTCGCCGTGAAGAGACGGGTACCGATGTCGTGCAGCCGCTGGGCATGGGCGGCGTAGTCGGCGCGCTGGTCGGGGTTGCGGCCCGGCACGAAAGCGACGCCCGCCGACCGCTCGATCTCGAGGGGGTCGCGTCCGCGGCGGGTGCACCACTGATCGAGCACTCGATGCTTGTGCGCGATCTGTTCGGCGTCGCCGAAGCCGTGCCAGATGTCGGCGTGCTCGGCCACGATGCGCAGGGTCTTCTTCTCGCCCCCGCCGCCGATGAGCACCGGGATGTCGCGGGTCGGCGGCGGGTTGAGCCGGCGCCAGCGTTCGCGGATCACCGGCAGGTCGCGTTCGAGGGCATCGAGGCGGCCGCCGGCCGTCGTGAAGTCGAAGCCGTACTCGTCGTAGTCGCGCTCGAACCAGCCCGACCCGACACCCAGCAGCAGGCGACCGTCACTGATGTGGTCGATGGTGCGGGCCAGGTCGGCCACCAGGTTCGGGTTGCGGTAGCTGTTGCACGAGACGAGGGCCCCGATCTCGACCCGTTCGGTGGCCTCGGCCCAGGCCCCGAGCATCGACCAGCACTCGAAGTGCCGGCCGTCGAGGTCGCCACTCAGCGGGAAGAAGTGGTCCCACGTGAAAAGGATGTCGACGCCCAGCTCTTCGAGCGTCGCGCAGGTTCGTCGGATGTCGGCGTACGCGGCGTGCTGCGGCGGAACCTGGATGCCGACGCGCCCCGGTCGCGGGTCGGCGACGCTTGCCGGTCGCGGACTGTCGTCGATCACGGCGTCCCCGCGGTCGCGGGGCTCGATCGCGTCGTCACGGCGAGCCCGCGGTCACGCCGTGACGACCTGCCCCTTGCCGACGACGACGATGCCGCTCTCGGTGACGTGGAAGCCACGCGCCCGGTCGTGCTCGTGGTCAACGCCGATCTGGGCGCCCTCCGGCACGACGACGTTCTTGTCGAGGATGGCGCGGCGGATCTGGGCGTGCCGGTGCACGGTCACCCCGTCGAGCAGCACCGAGCCCTGGACGCTGGCGTACGAGTGCACCCGGACGAGGGGCGAGAGCACCGACGAGTAGATGTGGGCCCCCGATACGACCACGCCCGGCGAGACGGCGGAGTTGAGCGCCTCTCCGATGCGGTCGCCACTGCCGTGCACGAACTTGGCCGGAGGGTAGGGGCTGTGGCTGGTGAAGATCGGCCAGTCGTAGTTGTAGAGGTTGAAGATCGGGTGGATGGAGATGAGGTCCATGTGCGCGTCGTAGTACGAGTCGATGGTCCCGACGTCACGCCAGTAGCCCCGGTCGCGGTCGGTGGCGCCCGGCACGTCGTTCTCGCCGAAGTCGTAGACGGCGGCCTCGCCTCGGCTGACGAAGTCGGGAACGATGTCGCCGCCCATGTCGTGCTTGCTGCCCTCGCGCACGTCATCGCGGATGACCGCTGCCTCGAGGGCGTCAGCCGTGAAGACGTAGTTGCCCATCGAAGCGAGGATCTCGTTCGGGTTGTCGGGCAGCCCGGCCGGGTCGGTGGGCTTCTCACGGAACGCGGCGATCTGGGTGGGATGCTCGGGGTCGACCTCGATGACGCCGAACTGGTCGGACATCGAGATGGGCTGCCGGATGGCGGCGACCGTGCACGCGGCGCCCGACTCGATGTGCTGCTCGACCATCTGGCTGAAGTCCATGCGGTACACGTGGTCGGCACCGACCACCACGACGATGTCGGGCTTCTCGTCGTGAATCAGGTTGAGGCTCTGGTAGATCGCGTCGGCGCTGCCGAGATACCAGTTCTTGTCGACCCGCTGCTGTGCCGGCACCGTCGTGATGTAGTTGCCGAGGAGCACCGAGAGCCGCCACGTGCGTGTCACGTGGGCGTTGAGGCTGTGCGACTTGTACTGCGTCAGCACGACGACCTTGCGGTAGTCGGAGTTGACGACGTTCGACAGGGCCAGGTCGATGAGGCGATAGATGCCACCGAACGGAACGGCCGGTTTGGCTCGGTCGGCCGTGAGCGGCATCAGACGTTTGCCCTCACCGCCTGCGAGCACGATCGCGAGGATCTTCGGACCTGCGTTAGCGCTTCGTCGGGCCATGGCAGTCACCCTAGCCACAAACGTGAAGTGGATCACCCCCCGGCCCTCGGCTGTGTCGCTAGTCTCGGCGCGTGCCTCCCACGCCTCTTCACCATCGCCTCGCGCAACGAGCCGGACGCCGTCTCAGCAGAGTCGGTGCTCCTGCCGCCGAGCCAGGCCGCCCGGGTCCGGCACCAGCCGTGCCTGTGCCCGTGTCCGTGCCTGTACCCAGGCGGTCGCCGGCCCCGCAGGACGCGCACGCCACCCTTGTAAGGCCCGACGAGGACCCGCGATGGGAGGTGATGACGGCTCGCTCCCTGGAGGGTCTCGCTGATTGTGACCCGCACCACCGGCCCACGAACTTCTGGGGCCCCGGTCTCGAGCACCTGTTGGCCGACATGCGCGCGCACGGGATGAGCCGGTTCAAGTCGTGGCCGACAGCCGACTTCTGGTTCTATCCCGTCTACGGCAACGGCTTCACCTACGCCCGCATCGACGCCCTGCTTCCCCACGCGCTCGAGATCAATCCGTACGTGACCGAGCAGTGGCTGCGCACGTCCCTCACTGGTGGTGTTGACGCCCGACGCGACTTCGACGCCGCCCGGCTCGCGTGGGACCAGAACCGGTGGCCCTTCGATCTCGACGGATTCGGGGAAGCCGCCGTGGGCAGCCCTCTGCAGCGATACGCCGTCTCTCCCGTCCCGGAGGTGCGCCACGGTCGGCCCTACCTGAACTACCTGCTGTGCCTGGCGGCACTGAGCCGCCACGTCACCGAGCCGCCCCGGTCGTTCCTCGAGCTCGGCGGGGGCTTCGGGGTGCTCGGCGAGATCGTGATGGCACGCGACCCGCACGCCCGGTACGTCAACCTCGACATCCCACCCCTGCTGACCGTCGGCACCTACTACCTGACCGAGCTGTTCGGTTGCGAACGGGTGCTCGGGCCCGACGATGTCGCTCAGACCGGTGAGCTGCAGGTCCCGCAGTCGGGGTGCCTGCCGAACTGGCGGCTACCTGACCTGACCGGCCACTACGACGTGTTCGTCAACTCCTACTCGTTCCAGGAGATGGAACCCGATGTCGTTGAGCACTACGTCGACCGGGTCTGTGAGATCGGCCCGCGGTACGCGGTGTCGCTCAACTCGATCAAGGGCAAGCCGATGAAGTCCGACGCTCACGAGATCGGGGTGGTCGAGCCGGTCACGTCGGGCCGCATCGTCGAGATGTTCGAGGCACGCGGCTACGAGCTGCAGGGCACGTACAACCGTCCGTTGATCATCAGTGCCGGTGAGATCGCGGTGCTGCGCAGGAAGTGACTAGTCTCACTGTTGTGCGCGTAGACATCCTCAGCAAGGAATATCCGCCGGCCATCTACGGAGGGGCCGGGGTCCATGTGGCCGAGCTCGTCCGGGCTCTTCGTGAGCGTGGTGACGTCGAGGTGCAGGTGCGCTGCTTCGGCGAGCCCCGCGACGAGGAGGACACCACGGCCTACGCCGACCTCGCCGAGCTGGCCTCGTCGAACGCGGCCCTCAAGACCCTCGGCGTCGACCTGACGATGGCCGGTGACTGCGTCGGTGCCGACATCGTGCACTCCCATACCTGGTACGCGAACTTCGGCGGGCATATCGCCTCACTCCTGGGCGGGATGCCGCACGTCGTGACCGCTCACTCACTCGAGCCGATGCGCCCGTGGAAGGCCGAGCAGCTCGGCGGCGGGTACCGCGTGTCGTCGTTCGCGGAGCGCACGGCCTACGAGGGTGCGGCCGCGGTGGTGGCTGTGAGCGCCGGGATGCGCACCGACATCCTGCGCAGCTACCCGAGCCTCGACCCGTCACGAGTTCATGTCGTGCACAACGGGATCGACTCCCAGCTCTGGTCGTGTGACCGTTCCGACGAGGCGCGTGACACCGTCGTGCGTCACGGGGTCGACCCCGACCGGCCGTCGGTCGTGTTCGTCGGCCGCATCACGCGGCAGAAGGGGCTGCCGTACCTGTTGCGGGCCTGCGCCGAGCTGCCCCCCGACGTGCAGATCGTGCTGTGTGCGGGAGCGCCCGACACGCCGGAGATCCTGGCCGAGGTCGAGCAGCTGGTGGCCGACCTGCGTCAGGGTCGCGAAGGCGTGGTGTGGATCTCTGACATGCTCCCCCGCGCCGAGGTGGTCGCCCTGCTCAGCCACGGCACCGTGTTCGCCTGCCCGTCCGTCTACGAGCCGCTCGGCATCGTCAACCTCGAGGCGATGGCGTGCGAGCTGGCGGTCGTCGCCACGGCGACCGGCGGCATCCCCGAGGTCGTGGTCGACGGTCAGACCGGCTGGCTCGTGCCGATCGACCAGGTTCCCGGAGGCACCGGCACGCCGGTCGACCCGGAGGCGTTCATCGCCGACCTCGCAGCCGCGCTGACCGACGCGGTGTCCGACCCCGACCGAGCCCGCCAGTTCGGCCTGGCCGGGCGCAATCGAGCCATCGAGTCATTCTCGTGGTCGACGATCGGCGATCGCACGTTGGAGGTCTACCGCACCGTCCTCGACCAGTAGCCATCTGAAGGCCGCGTTCGTTCTCGAACCCACTGTTACAACGGGGTGTTCGAGAACGAACGCCGCGTTCATCGGGCTGGGGGGTGGGCTGGTGGTCAGCCGAGGAGGCGGCCGAGCAGGGCGTGCTCCACGCCCAGGGATGCGGCACCGCCGCCCAGAATGGATGACAGCAGCTCCGCGGGCGCAGGGTAGTCCGGCCCGAGCGCGGCCAGGTACTGCTCGTGGGCCGACAGGGAGGCGACAGCTGCGTCGAAGTGGCCGGTGACGTCGACGAAGTGGGTCGGTGCGGGGTCGTTGCAGGCGAAGACCTGCTTGGTCGACCAGGGCTCGTGACCGTCCTGGACCAGCTCGGGGTAGATCCAGCGGTTGCCGGCATCCGCGCGGGCGTCGATGACGGCCAACCCCACGGCGCGGTGGTCGGCCTGGTTCAGCCCACCACCGGCGAACGACTCCTCGTGCGTCAATGACAGGATCAGGTCGGGCCGACGAATCCGGATCTGACGGGCCAGGGCACGACGGAGCGCAAGCCCGTACTCGACCGTGCCGTCGGTGAACCCGTCGAGGAAGTCGACGACGTCGACACCGACCGCAGCCGCGCCGTTGCGCTCCTCCTGCTCACGCGCGGGTCCCGCCCGGTCGGGAGACATCGTGTCGATCCCCGCCTCGCCCCGAGTGGCGAGCAGGTAGGTGACGGTCTTCCCCGCGTGCACCCACTTGTCGACGGCAGCCGCGGCGCCGTACTCGAGGTCGTCGGGGTGTGCGGCAACGCAGAGCACCGACTGGAAGCTGGTCTCGTCGAGGGCAGTGCACGCGGGTTGGCTGGTCATGCCTCCAACCTAGGCAACCGTTGAGGCCGCGTCGATCAGATGTGAGGATGAAGCATGCTGACCATCGAGCTCGCCCGTCGCCTCATCGAGTCGGGGGTGGCATGGACCCCTGCCACCGGTGACCGGTTCGTCCTTCCGGTCTCGGGCATGGAGAACGACGTGTTCGTGATCAGCGAGCTGACTGTCGACGTGCACCACTTCTCGAGCGGTGACGTGCTCGGGTTCAACGGCACCACCGAGTGGGCGCTCGACAGCATCGAGCAGAGCAAGGCGATCTGGTTGCCACGCGAGGACCAGCTGCGCGAGCTGGTCGGGGACGGCTTCGTCGGTCTCGAGCGCGTCGACGGCGGGTATGCGGTGGTGCTGCGCACGCGGTCGGGCGTCGTGGAGCGCTGCATCGACATCGATGCGGAGCGGGCCTACGCGAGAGCGGTGCTGCGCAGGCAGCACGACGACACCGGCGTGAACGGGCACGGTCCCGTCTGAGCTCACGGTCGTCAGCGGTCTGGTCGCCAGCCCGCGATGGTCATGACCGCGATGTTGGTCGCGTCGGTCAGCGCGTCGTCGGCGTCGGCGGCCAGGGCCCGCAGCAGCAGACCCCGGGACGTGGCGGTTCCGGCATCCAGCCCGCCCGATCCCAGTGACGTCAGCTGCCCGGTGCGGTGGGCCACCCTCGACACGTCGGCGGCCAGCGCCATCAGCGTGAGGGCGCGGCCCGGTGTCGCGCTCGGTACGCCCCACCGGGTGGTGCCGACTCCCGACTCTATCTCGGCGCGCACGTCAGACCCCCAGGGCGCGCCGCCGACCGACTCGAAGCGCTCCGCGTGCTCAGACAGGCGCGCTGACAGGGCGCGGTGCACGTGACGCAGGTCGAGCATCTCCAGACGGTGTCGGGGCACGGGGTCGGCCTCGAAGGCGGCCCAGTCGGCGCGCACTCCGACGTCGCCCTCGGGCCCGAACTCCGAGAGCCTCGGCACGAGCACGCCACCGATGCCGGGTACGTACACACACTCACCCACGTCGGTGGCGAGAGCGGAGGCGCGCTGCGAGCCCGGCGGCATCCGGCTGGTGTCGCCCGGGCGGGGCAGTGCCACGAAGAGCGCCCGTTCACCCAGGTCGTTCCAGAGACCGAGCCGAGCCAGGTCGCCGGCCACGTGGTCAAGGTCGGGGAACGATCTGGCCAGCGCCTCGGCCAGGGGCGGGCCCCCGTTCCACGAGTGCGTCACCCACAGCGCGAGTCGCACGGAGGCGGGCAGCTCGGACATCTCGCCATCGTAGGGTGCGCCCTCCGAGAGCCGGAGCGACCGTGCCATAGGGTCGGTGCCATGAGTGACGTCCTCGCCTTCGCTGGTGTCACCGTGCGTCGTGGCGGCGCCACCCTTCTCGACGCGGTCGACTGGGAGGTGGAGGAGGGCGAGCGCTGGGTCGTGCTCGGCGCCAACGGGGCCGGAAAGACGACCTTGCTGCAGATCGCTGCCGCGCGCATGCATCCCACCAGTGGTGTGGCCGGCATCCTCGGGGAGGTGCTCGGAGCCGTCGACGTGTTCGAGCTGAGGCCGCGGATCGGTCTGGCCAGCTCGTCGATGGCCGAGCGGATCCCGAGCGGCGAGCTGGTCGGCAACGTCGTCGTCACCGCCTCCTACGGCATCATCGGCCGGTGGCACGAGCAGTACGACCCGGCCGACTACGTTCGGGCCATGACGCTGCTGCGGACGCTCGGGGCCGACCACCTGGCTGATCGGGCCTACGGAACGCTGAGCGAGGGAGAACGCAAACGGGTACAGATCGCCCGGGCGCTCATGACCGACCCTGAGCTGATGCTGCTCGACGAGCCGGCCGCGGGGCTCGACCTCGGCGGCCGGGAGGACCTGGTGCGGCGCCTGGGTGGTCTGGCCGCCGACATCGAGGCACCGGCCATGGTGCTCGTGACCCACCACGTCGAGGAGATTCCCCCCTCGTTCACCGACGTGCTCATGATCCGAGGTGGCCGTGTCGTCGCAGCGGGCCCGATCGAGATCACCCTCACCGAGAAGAACCTCTCCGACACGTTCGGGTTGCCGCTGGTGCTCGAGCGACACGGTGACCGCTGGTCGGCCCGGGCCCGCACCTGAGCCGTCACGATCTCGGCATCTTGAACCCACCCGCCCTGTGACGCGTGAGGGAACTGAGGCAGACTGTTGTACGTCTCATAGGTGAGGCACGTTGCGGTGACGATCGCCGCACGGAGGAAGGCAAGGTGTCGCGATGTTCGACGGACAGGCGTCGTTGGTGTGGCTCGGCTTGGTGTTGGTGCTCGTCGCGATCGAAGCGGTGACCGTTGACTTCACCTTCTTGATGATCGGTGGGGGTGCGCTCGGAGGCTCCGTTGCTGCCGCGCTCGGTGCGCCGTTCGCGGTTCAGGCCGTGGTGTTCGTCATCGTCGCGACCGGCTTGCTGCTGGTGGTACGGCCGTGGATGCACCGCCGCTTCTCGCGCGTGAAGGTACCGGCGATGGGGACCTCTGCTCATCTGGGCCGCTCGGCAGTGGTGATCGACCGGGTGTCAGACTCGAGCGGCACCGTGAAGCTGGCCGGCGAGACCTGGACCGCCCGCACGGTGGGCGACGGTATCGAGACCGGCCAAGAGGTCGTCGTCGATCGCATCGACGGTGCCACGGCCGTGGTCAGCCGGGTCCCCGACGTCGAACTCTGACGTCAAGCTCTGACGTCGCCTCGGACACCTGAGCTGCAACTGACATCGAGGACGTGCCGACCGGCGCGTTCGTAACCGCCCGCGCTCTGCGATGGGCAGAACAGGGAGAAGCCCGTGGACCCGTTACTCATCATTCCGCTGCTCCTCATCATCCTCGCCGTCATCATCGTGCTGCGCACGGTACGGATCGTGCCGCAGCAGACGGCGCAGATCGTCGAGCGCCTCGGCGGGTACAACAAGACTCTGACAGCGGGACTCCACTTCCTCATCCCGTTCGTCGACAAGGTGCGCGCCAACATCGATCTACGTGAGCAGGTCGTCACCTTCCCGCCGCAGCCGGTGATCACCTCCGACAACCTCGTCGTCAGCATCGACACCGTCATCTACTACGCGGTCACCGACGCGAAGGCTGCGGTCTACGAGATCGCCAACTTCATCCAGGGCATCGAGCAGCTCACGGTCACCACCTTGCGCAACGTCATCGGCTCCCTCGACCTCGAGCAGACCCTGACCAGCCGCGACCAGATCAACGGGCAGCTGCGCGGCGTGCTCGACGAGGCCACCGGCCAGTGGGGCATCCGCGTGAGCCGAGTCGAGCTGAAGGCCATCGACCCGCCGCACTCGGTGCAGGACTCGATGGAGAAGCAGATGCGCGCCGAGCGTGACCGCCGCGCCGCCATCCTGACCGCAGAGGGCTTCAAGCAGTCGGCGATCCTCACCGCAGAGGGTGAGAAGCAGAGCCAGATCCTGCGTGCGGAAGGTTCCGCCCAGGCTCGCATTCTCGAGGCTCAGGGCCAGGCCCGCGCCATCTCGCAGGTGTTCACGGCGATCCACCGCGGCAAGCCCACCCAGAAGCTGCTCGCCTACCAGTACCTGCAGGTGCTGCCGCAGATCGCCCGAGGCGACTCGAACAAGATGTGGATCGTGCCGTCCGAGCTGACCGATGCGCTCAAGGGCATCGGCAACGCACTCGGCGGGAGGGACGACGAACCGTCCCGCGACGACGAGCAGGAATGGGTCGACGCGGGCGACGGGGACAGTGACGCGTTCGGCGACACGATGCTCGAAGACCCCGCCAAGGCCCTTGCCGAGGCACGCGAGGAGGCCGCCAGGGCCAGTGCCGAGTCGAGCGAGCACACCGCGCCCGTCGGCCGTCAGCGGCAGTCGGTGCGGCAGTCGGAGGCGTTGTCGCAAGTATCGGCGCCCCCCGCCGTGGCACCGGAGCTGCCCATGCCGCCGGCCCCGCAGATCGCTGACCTTCCCGCGACCGACCCGCCGGCCGGGGAAGCGGCGCCTCCTCGCTGAGGGGGTGGGGCGTCCGGCTCGTCCCCAGCGCACAGATCAGCTCCGGAACCGGCCCTCGCCCTGCGGCGGGGGCCGGTTGCATCTCTTGGATGAGTCGGATGAGTCGGATGACGGATGAGTCGGATGAGTCACGGTCGCACCGGGAGTCGACGCCGTGCTTGTAGGGTGTCCCGGTGTCGTTCTGGTCTGCCGTCGCCGTCGCACTGGCGGGTACTGCCGCGGGCATGATCAACGTGGTGGTCGGCTCGGGAACGCTGATCACCTTTCCCACCCTGCTCTTCTTCGGCATCAACCCGCTGGTGGCCAACGTGTCGAACAACATCGGGCTTGTCGCGGGCGGGGTGACGGGGTCGTGGGGTTACCGACACGAGCTGACGGGGCAGGCACCGACGCTCAGACGTCTCATGCCGCTCTCGTTCGTCGGCTCGGTGGTCGGCGCCGGGCTGCTGCTGGTGCTGCCCGCCACCGCGTTCAAGGCCATCGTGCCGGTTCTCATCCTCATCGCGCTCATCCTGGTGATCGGCGGGCCGCGACTACAGGCACGGTCGCAGCGGCACGCGCAGGACGGCGAACGAGTGGTTCCGTCGTGGCACGCCCCGGTGATGGGTGTCGGAGTCTTCGTGGCCGGCATGTACGGGGGTTACTTCGGGGCGGCGCAGGGCGTGCTGCTTATGGGTCTGTTCAGTGCGCTCAGCGCCGAGCCTCTCCAGCGGCTCAACGGGTACAAGAACGTTCTTGCGCTGGTGGTCAACTTCGTCGCCGCTACCGTGTTCCTGCTCTTCGCCCGCGACAGCATTGACTGGCTCGTTGTGCTGCTCGTGGGTGGCGGTGCGTTCCTGGGTGGCATCATCGGTGCACGGGTCGGCCGCCGGATCCCACCCCCGGTGCTCCGTGCTCTCATCATCACCATCGGCCTGGTCGCGATCGTCAAGCTGGTCTGGTTCACCGGCTGACCAGAGGCGGATGCCGGCCGCGACGGTTCCAGCGCCATGGCGTCGTCTGTGATGGGGGTGGCGACTACGGTGTGCAGGTGCCGATCGAGATCACCGACGCGTCCGACCCTCGGCTCGCCGACTACGTCTCACTGACCGATGTGGCCCTGCGCCGTCGAACCGAGCCCGAGCGTGGCCTCTACATCGCCGAGAGCCAGAAGGTGATCCGGCGGGCCCTGCGCGCCGGCCACCGGCCGCGGTCGTACCTGATGGCGCGTCGCTGGGTCGACGACCTGGCCGACCTCGTCGAGCTTGCCGAGAACGACGGGGTACCGGTCTACGTCGCCGCCCATGACGTGATTGAGGCGCGCACCGGCTTCCACCTGCACCGCGGGGCTCTGGCGTCGATGCAGCGCCCGGAGCTGCCGAGCGTGGCCGCGGTCATCTCCGCCGCGAAGCGGGTGGTCGTCATCGAGGACGTCGTCGACCACACGAACGTGGGCGCCATCTTCCGCAGCGCCGCCGCCCTCGGAGCGGATGCCGTGCTCGTGTCGCCGCGCTGCGCCGACCCGCTCTACCGCAGAGCGATTCGCGTCTCGATGGGCACGGTGTTCCAGGTGCCGTGGACCCGCATCGACCCGTGGCCCGCCGGAGTCGACGAGCTGCACGAGGCCGGTTTCACCATTGTGGCCATGGCGCTGACCGACGAGTCGGCCAGTCTGGAAGAGCTGGCCTCGGCGCCGCCTGAGCGTCTCGTCCTGGTCGTCGGGGCGGAGGGTGACGGGCTCTCAGCCCGCACCGTCGCGGCCGCCGACGTCACGGTGCGCATCCCGATGGCAGGGGGCGTCGACTCGCTCAACGTCGCGGCCGCCTCTGCGGTGGCGATGTGGGCGCTTCGGCCCTGACCAGGCACACGAGCAGACGCTCGAGCTCGGTCGCCGGATCGGCGCACAGCCCCCCGTGGACCGGCCCGGGCTGCACGACGGTCGACCGGGGGGCGACGATCCAGCCGAACCGCTGCCCGGCCCGCTCGAAGCGCGGCAGGCCGCGACCGGCCTCGCCGCGGCACACGGCCCTGACCTGCTCGAGCCCCGCGCGCACCCCGTCGAGGTCGCAGGTGGGGCAGAGGGCCGATGCGCGAGCATCGTCGACCTCCCAGGCGGCATCGAGAAACCCGGCGTCCTGGGCGTAGAGCACCACGCCGACGTTGATGAACTCCTCCCGGTCGACGCGCGGGACGAGTCGCAACGTCGCGTACTGGTAGCCGATCACGACGCAGCCCCGGGCAGCCACGCCGCGGGGCCGGAGAGCCGAGCGGCCAGCAGGTCACGGTACGCCGTGCGCACGGCGACGGCGTCGGGCAGGGCGGCCGTAGGTTCCAGCCACTCGGCCGGCACCGAGTCGACCACGGCCGACACGGCATCCGGGGTGACGCGTTCGGCAAGCTCGCCGTGACGCGCCGACACGTCACCCGCCACCTGACGCAGCACGTGTTTGCTCGCGTCGAACGGCTGGGCGGCGAAACGTTCGGGCGAGGGGGCGCGGCTCGGCCACGAGTGGTGGAAGTAGAGGGCCGCTCCGTGGTCGATCGCCCAGGTACGGCCGTGCCACACCAGCAGGTTGGGGTTGCTCCAGGTGCGGTCGACGTTCGCAGTGAGGGCGTCGAGCCAGATGATCCGCTCGGCCAGGTCGGCCGGGGGCGGGCGGGAACCGTCGTAGCCGAGCGAGCCGGGCAGGTAGTCGACGCCGAGGTTGGTGCCCAGCGAGGCCGTCAACAGGTCTTGGACCTCCTCGTCGGCCTCGTACTTGGCGATCCGCGCGTCGAGGTCGACCACGGCCAGCGCAGGGACCGGCACGTCGATGAGCGCAGCGAGCCCGGCCACCACGATCTCGGCCACGAGCACCTTCAGGCCCTGCCCCGCCCCACGAAACTTCAGCACGTAGGTTCCGTCGTCGGAGGCCTCCACGATGCCGGGCAGGGATCCGCCCTCCTTGAGCGGAGTGACGTAGCGGGTTGCGGTCACCACGGGAAGGCCGTCGGGGGCAGGCACGCGGTCAGCCTAGTGGGCGGGTCTCATCGGCATGACTCACGCGCTGCCAGAGGGGCCCGATGGCCAAGGCCAGCGCGAGGTACAGCACGGCGAACACCACGAAGGGCCACCAGACCAGGCCGGATGCCGGCAGCAGAGCGGCGGCCGAAGCGGCGGCCACGACGAGGCCCGCGTTGTACATCACGTCGTACACCGAGAAGGTGCGCCCCAGAAGATGGTCAGGTACGTGGGTCTGGAGCAGGCTGTCGACGGTGATCTTGACGCCCTGGGAGCTGACGCCGACCACGAACCCCAGGGTGCTCATGCTCCACGGAGAGAGCCACGGGCCGAGGCCGGCGCAGCCCACCGCACCGACAGCGAGGACACCGGCGGCATAGCGGATCGCACCCACCTTCGGCAGGAGCCAGGGCGTCAGGAAAGCGGCCAGCCCGAAACCCGCGGCAGCGGCCGCGGCGGCGGCGGCGATCGCCGTGGCCTGGTCACCGGCAGAGGTCTCGTGCCGCACGATCAGCAGGGTCTGCAGCAGGAAGAAGCCGAACGGCAGGCGGGTGAGCAGCACGAGCGTGAGCAGCAGCCGACCTCGTCGGGGGAGGGTGCGGGCCGCGTCCACGAACCCGGCGGCCACTCGGCCGAGCAGATGACGCACGCCCAGAAGCGCCTCCGCCCCGTCGGGCCCGACGAAGGGAAGGCGGGCCGCCGCCCAGCTCGCCCCCGCGACCCCGACGCACGATACGAGCACCACCACCTCATCGGTGCTGACGGCAGCCAGGCCGGTGCCGAGCGCCCCGCCGACGAGGTAGGCGAGGGTGCCACAGGTGGGTGCCACGGAGTTCGCGCTGACCAGCAGGTCGCGGGTGACGACGTGCGGGAGCGCAGCAGACAGGCCGGAGAGGATGAAGCGGTTGAGCGAGAAGACGACGAGCACTGCGGCGAAGAACCCGGCGCTCACGTTCGTTCCGGCGCTGAGCGCGGCGACGGCCAGCATCGCGACGAGACGGGCGAGCTGCACCACGACGAGCACGCGGCGGCGGTCCCACCGGTCGAGCAGCACGCCGGCGAAAGGCCCGACCAGGCTGTAGGGCAGCAGGATCACGGCGAAGGCGAGTGCGATGCTGCGGGCATCGGCCGCCTTCTCCGGGCTGAACAGGACGTGGCTGGCGAGGGCGACCTGGAAGATGCCGTCGCTGCCCTGGGAGCTGATGCGGCTGACGAACAGGCGGCGAAAACCGCGTTGTCGCAGAAGGGCCGCGAGCGCCCGCAGGAACGTCACCCGCGCCACTGTAGGCGGAGCGGTCGGGTAGCTTGATGAGATCCGACGGAGTCTGCGCGCTAACGCGGACATCACGTGGGGCGGCCGACACGACGCGGGCATGGTGTCATCCGCAGCCATGGCGCGACGGCTGAACCGTCTGGCGCGGAGGCCGGGCTCTCGCCGGTCGAACGAGTTCGCTGACACGCTGCCGGGGTGCTCGACTTCGCGAGGAGGATGCCGCAGGCTCTAGATGTGCACCCGAGGAATACGGCGGCTGCGGTGCCGAGCGACACCCATCCGAGTTCCACCGTCAGACGGTGGCGCCATCCGCTGGGGGGCTCGCTCGGGGTGCTCGTGGCATACTACGCGGTTCCGATCAACGAGCGGGGCGGCGATCTGGTGGTGGGTCTGCTGGTGACCACCGTGGCGACCGTTCTGGTCGCCTGGGCGATCGTCGGGCAGTACCGCCGACAGCTGCGGGGCGAGGAGGTGGCCAGCGTGCAGTCTCTCGCGCTGTTGGCCGTTCTGGCGGTGTCGCTCTTCTCGCTCGGCTTCCTGCTCGTGCAGGAGGCCAGCCCCGATCAGTTCGTGGGGTTGGTGACCCGGACTGACGCCCTGTACTTCAGCTTGTCGAGCATCTCCACGGTGGGGTACGGCGACGTTCACGCTGCCGGTCAGACCGCCCGCGCCCTGGTATCGGTGCAGCTGGTGTTCAACCTGATCTTCCTCGCCGCCTTGGGGTCGATCTTCACCGGCAGGCTGCGCGAGCGGGCGGCGTCCGCGCAGAACGGCCGCGGCCAAGGCAGTTCCGAGACCGGCACGGAGGGCGACCCGAAGACCAACCCGAAAGCCTGAAGAGGTCACGCCGACGAAGACCCAGCGAGCGACCGAAGCACGGTCACGGTGCCGCTGGTCCGGAGCCCCACGATCAGGCGGGACCCCACGACGCTGAGCTGCGCAAATCCGAAAGATGTGTGTCGAGGGGGGGACTTGAACCCCCACGCCCGTTAGGGCACTAGCACCTCAAGCTAGCGCGTCTGCCATTCCGCCACCCCGACAAAGGTGTCTTGCGCGGGCTCCATCGAGCCCGTGCAGCGAGGCGAAACGTTAGCACGATGCCGCCGCAAAACACGAACCGGGTCGGTCGGCTGACACCGGCGGCGCGGCATACGCTGACGGGCATGAGCCGCGACGAGCCGACCCGTTCAGACACCCCGCAGACGGCCCCCGAGCACGAGGTGGTTCGAATCTGTTCCGACCTGATCCAGATCGACTCGACGAACCACGGTGACGGCTCAGGGCCGGGGGAGCGTGAGGCCGCCGAGTACGTCATGGGGCAGCTCGCCGAGGTCGGGTTGGAGGCTGAGCTGCTCGAGAGCGAACCGGGTCGGGCGACGGTCGTGCTGCGGCTGGAGGGCGAGGACTCGAGCCGGCCCGGTCTGGCGGTGCACGGGCATCTGGACGTGGTGCCGGCGAACGCCGACGACTGGCAGGTCGACCCGTTCGGCGCCGAAGAGCGCGACGGCTGCATCTGGGGCCGAGGCGCGGTCGACATGAAGGACATGGACGCGATGATTCTGGCGAACATCCGCCACTTCGCCCGAACGGGAACCAAGCCGGCCCGTAACACCACGTTCGTGTTCTTCGCCGACGAGGAGGCTGGGGGCACCTACGGGAGCCACTGGCTGGTCGACCACCACCCGCACTGGTTCGACGGGGTCAGCGAGGCGGTCAGCGAGGTCGGCGGCTACAGCGTCACGCTCGCCACACCGCAGGGTGAGCGGCGCGCCTATCTTCTGCAGACCGCCGAGAAGGGCATCGCCTGGCTCAAGCTGCGTGCGCAGGGTCGGGCCGGCCACGGTTCAGTCCCCAACGACGAGAACGCGATCGTGCGGCTGGCTGCCGCCATCGGTCGCATCTCCGCTCACGAGTGGCCACGGGAGTACATCGCGTCAGTGCGTGAGCTGCTCGACTCCGTCAGCGCGATGACCACGATCCCCTACGCCGATGACGACCTCGACGCCGTGCTCAACGCGCTCGGCGGCGCTCAGGGGTTCGTACGGGGAACGCTGCGCGACACGGCCAATGTGACCATGCTCGAGTCGGGTTACAAGCACAACGTCATCCCCCAGAGCGCCACGGCTGCGCTCGACTGCAGGTTCCTGCCGGGTCACGAGGACGACCTGATGAACACCATCCGAGAGCTGGCGGGTGAGCACGTGGAGGTGGAGGTCCACCATCGGGACGTCGCTCTCGAGGCGGCCTTCGAGGGCGACCTCGTCGAGTCCATGAAGCAGTCACTGCTGCGGGAGGATCCGGGCGCTGCGGTGCTGCCGTACTGCCTGTCGGGCGGAACCGACAACAAGGCGCTCAGCCGCCTCGGTATCAAGGGCTACGGTTTCGCTCCGCTGCGACTGCCGGCCGACCTCGACTTCGCACCGATGTTCCACGGCATCGACGAACGGGTGCCCACAGCCTCCCTGCGGTTCGGGGCCCGGGTGCTCGGTGACTTCCTGCGCACCTGCTGACGGTTCGAGGGCGCGCCGTCAGGCCGTGCGGTTGACCCGCATGATGCGCCGACGCAGCCAGATGCGCCTCACCCCGCCCTCGTAGATCACGCTACGGGCGAGCTCCCAGCGGCCGTACTCCGCATGCTCACGCACCGCCTGACGCGCCTCGGCCTTCGGCACGTGCCGGTCGAAGGTCAGCACGCGGTACTCGTACTCGCTCATCAACCCCATTCTTGCACCGGAGTCGCTGACGTCGGACGAGGACCCACCGCGGGTCCGCCACTGCGTCGTCAGGAAGGTCGTCAGGGGAACTGCACCTGTGGGGCGCGCGTTGACGTACACAGGAGGTCTTCACCATGAGACATCGCCACATCCTTCGACGTGCCGCTGCCACCGCCATCGTCGTTCCAGCCGTGTTTCTCGCCAGCGCGTGCGGTAGCGCCACCTCCACCACGGCCACTCCGGCCGCCGGGACGTCCCTGCCCGCCAGCCCTGCCGCCGCACCGAGCAGGACAGCGACCTCGGCGGCCCCGGCCGCGAACGGCGACCTCGACAAGGCGGAGTTCGTCAAGGTGCTCAAGGCCGCTGCTGCTGCCGCCACCACCGCGCATGTGTCCATGTCGCTCTCGGGGGCCGGCCAGGCCATGAAGCTCGACGGCGACGCCAAGCTCGACCCGGCCAACCCCGCGATGGCCATCCAGATGGGCCTGTCGGGCCTGAAGCTGCAGGTGCGGTTGGTCGACAAGCGGGTCTACCTCTTGGGTCTGCCCAACCAGCCCGCTGGCACGTGGGCTGTCTTCGACGAGAACAGCGCCATCGGCAAACAGGTGACGCAGGCAGCCTCGAAGTCTGACCCGAACCGGATGTACGACCTGTTCGACAAGGGGCTGATCACGGTCAAGAAGATCGGTACGGAGCGTGTCGACGGCGAGCAGCTGACCAAGTACGACCTCACGCTCGACACCAAGACGCTGGCCGGGCCCACCGCCGCCGGTGCGGCGAGCCTGCCCAAGACGGTCAGCTACTCCGCGTGGATCGACTCCAGGAACCACCTGAGAAAGCTCACTTTCGCGTTCAAGAGCATCACGTCGACCATCACTATCTCGAAGTACGGTGAGCCAGTCGATATCACGGCGCCGCCCGCCAAAGACGTCGTCAAGGGCACCGGTATCTGAGCACGAGCTGACCGGCGCCCGCGGATCCTATGCCGGACGCAAGACAGACGGTGGTCAGCGGGCGATGGGGCGGCCGGGAGCCGTCTGCGAGGCGGTGTCGTAGGAGTTTCCCTGCCCCGTTCCGGTCGACTAACGTCAGGGCATGACCGTCGACCCCCGTGCCGCTCTCAAGCAGCTGATCACCGCCCTCGAGCGCCATCTCGAGGCCGCACAGACGAGCCGCGACCCCGACCACCCGATGGTGATCGCTGCGGCTCAGGATCTCGCCGAGGCCTTCGACGACTACGACGAGGCGCTCTACGAGTCGACCGAGGTCGCCACGCCTCTGGCCATCTACGGCGAGGAGTTCGACGACGACGAGGAGGTCGAGCAGCCCAGTGTCTACGCCGGCCTCGACTCCGACGACTACGACGATGATGACGACGACGAAGACGACGAAGACGAAGACGACGACTTCGACGACGACGAAGATGACGACGAAGATGACGACGAAGATGACGACGAAGACGACGTAGACACGGGTGACGGCACCCAGGTCTGAGTCAGGTCGTCGACACCTCGTCGAGGGCGTCGACGATCTCCGCCGGCAGCACCAGCTGCAGGCTCGAGAGTGCGCAGCGCAGCTGCGTCAGACTTCGGGCACCGACGATCGGCGCCGTGACCCCCGGACGGTCGCGTACCCAGGCCAGGGCCACCTCGGTGGGCTGTACCCGCAGGCCGCGTGCCGCTGTCGCCACCGCATCGGCGATACGCCGGGACCGTTCGTCGAGGAATCGCTCGGCGAAGCCCGGAAAGTCGGGGGAGACGGCCCGAGATCCCGACGGGATGCCGGTGCGGTATTTTCCGGTCAGCACGCCACGCCCCAGGGGAGACCACGGCAGCAGGCCCACGCCGAGCGAGACGGCCGCGTCGGCGAGCTCCAGCTCTGGCGAGCGGCACACGAGGGAGTACTCGACCTCGTTGACCGTCAGCGGGACTCGCGACTGTTCGAGAAGGCTGTAGGCGCGTGCCGTCTGCCAGGCCGAGTAGTTCGACACCCCGACGTAGCGCGCTCGGCCTGAGGCGACGGCCCACTCGAGCGCCGAGAGCGTCTCGCCCAGCGGCGCGTCGTCAGACCAGGTGTGAGCCAGCCACAGGTCGACGTGGTCGGTACCCAGCCGACGCAACGACGCGCCCAGTGCGTCCATCAGGGCGCGTCGCGAGACGTCGACGCGGCGCCGACCGTCGACCCGGGTGATGCCCGCCTTGGTGGCGATCACCAGCTCGTCGCGGCTGACCTCGGCGCGCAGGATCTCACCGAGCATCGTCTCGGCCTCACCCCCGCCGTAACCGTGCGCGGTGTCGACGAGGCTGCAGCCGGCATCCACGAAGGCCCGAAGGTGCTCGCCCGCATCGTGACGGTCGACGCCGTTGCCCCACGTCATCGTGCCGAGGCCGAGAGGGGCGATGGAGAGGCCCGACGAGCCCAGACGCCTGTGCATGGGCACGAACGCTAGCCTGCGTTCATGAGACTTGCAGTCAACGTCGGGTACTGGGGGCGCGGCACCACCGGAGACGACATGGTGGCGATCGCGGTGGCGGCCGACAAGCTGGGCTACGACAGCGTCTGGGTCGCCGAGGCGTACGGCTCCGACAGCCCCTCGATGCTGGCGTGGATCGGGGCCTGCACCGAGCGCATCGGCCTCGGTGCGGCGGTGATGCAGATCCCGGCCCGCACGCCGGCGATGACCGCGATGACCGCGACCACGATCGACACCATGTCCGGTGGTCGTTTCCGCCTCGGACTCGGCGTCTCGGGCCCCCAGGTCAGTGAGGGATGGCACGGGGTGCCGTTCGCCAAGCCTCTCGGGCGCACCCGGGAGTACGTCGACATCGTTCGCGCCGCGGTGCGCCGCGACACCGTGAGCTATCAGGGTCGGCACTTCACGCTGCCGCTGCCCGGCGGCATCGGCAAGGCTCTGAAGCTCGCCTCGCGGCCGATCCGGCCCGACATCCCGATCTACCTCGCGGCGGTGGGCCCGAAGAACCTCGAGCTGACCGGCGAGATCGCCGACGGCTGGCTCGCCATCTTTTTCAGCCCCGAGCACGCTCCCGAGCTGCTCGCGACCATCGAGGCCGGCCGTCGAGCCGGAGGCCGGGCCGACGCCGACAACCCCATGCCGGGCTTCGACGTGGTGGCGTCGACGCCCGTGGTACTGGTCGACGACGTGGCAGAGGCCGCCAACCACGTGCGGGACTACTGCGCCCTCTACATCGGCGGCATGGGCTCGAAGGAACAGAACTTCTACAACCAGCTGGCCCGCCGGATGGGTTTCGCCTACGAGGCCGACCAGATCCAGGAGCTCTACCTCGCCGGGCGCGTGCGCGACGCCGCAGCGGCCGTGCCGCTGGAGTTCATCGACGAGACATCCCTGCTCGGCTCGCCGCAGCGCATCGCCGGTCGGATGCAGCGCTACGAAGATGCGGGTGTGACCACCCTCGCCGTGTCGGTGGGCGGTGGCATGACCCGCGCGCAAGCCGTGCAGACGCTGGGTGTCCTGTCCGAAGTGCGAGCTCCGAGCCCGCGTTCAGGATAGGGTCGCGACGGTGCACCGGGGCCGTCCCTCTTGGGGGGTGGCCTCTCCGTCTGCTCCCGACCGACCTGTCTCCCACCCGATTGGCTCGTTGACCCATGGCTGACCTCAGCTACCTCGACTCCGTCGTCCTCGGCATCGTCGAGGGTCTGACGGAGTACCTCCCGGTCAGCTCGACCGGTCACCTGACGATCACCGAGAAGCTGCTCGGGCTGGAGGTCAGCGACCCCGCGGTGACCGCTTACACGGCGATCATCCAGCTCGGCGCGATCGCCGCGACCCTGCTCTTCTTCTGGAAGGACATCGTGCGGTTCGCCGCCGCCTGGTTCCGGGGCCTGGCGCACGCCGACCAGCGCGCCGATCCCGACTACGGGCTCGCGTGGGCCGTCGTGATCGGCTCGCTACCCGTGGGGCTCGTGGGCTTCGGTCTGCGCGACCTGATCTCCGGGGGCCTGCGCAGCCTCTGGGTGGTCGCAGCCGCGCTCCTGCTGTGGAGCATCGTCATGGTCGTCTCCGAGCGCGTCTACGCGCGCCACGTCGCCGCCGGCACCGTGCGCGGCGAGCACGATGTCAAACCCCTCGACGGGCTCATCATCGGCCTCGTCCAGTGCTTCTCGCTCATCCCGGGAGTGTCCCGTTCGGGAGCGACCATCTCGATGGGCATCGCCCGCGGCATCGACCGGGTCACCGCGACCCGCCTCAGCTTCTTCCTGGCCATCCCGGCCCTGACGGCCGCGGGCCTGTTCGAGGCGGTCAAGGAGCGAACCGACCTCGCCGGGCTGGGGATCGGGCCCATCTTCGTCGGCATCGTGGTCGCCTTCGCGGTGGCCTACGCCTCGATCGCCTGGCTGCTGCGGTTCGTGGCGAACAACACGTTGATGCCGTTCGTCTGGTACCGAGTGGTCCTCGGTGTCGTGCTCGCTGCCTCCCTCGCCGCCGGCTGGATCACTGCCACCTGACAACCCCGCACGGCCCGTTGAACCAGCGAGACCCGGCCGCGGTGTTAGAGCCAGCCCGACCGCTTGAAGGCCCGGTAGAGCGTGGTGCAGACGGTGACCATCACCGCGAGCACGACGAAGTAGCCGTAGTGGAACTCACCGCCGCCCAGGTGGATGCTCGCGTCGAGCTCAGGCATGTTCGTGAAGTTCATGCCGTAGATCCCGGCGATCATCGTCGGGACCGCGGCGATGGCCACCCAGGCCGAGATCTTGCGCATGTCCTCGTTCTGCTTGACCGAGACCCCTGAGAGGTGGGCCGAGAGCATGTCGGTGAGCAGGTGGTCGTAGGCGTCGACGTGGTCGTTGACCTGACGCAGGTGGTCCTCCACGTCACGGAAGAAGAGGAGCACATCGGGCTGCAGCAGTCGCCCGGCGCCGCGCTCCATGTACGAGGTGAGAGCTTCGGCCAGCGGCCCGCTGGCCCGCCGGAACTCGAGCACCTCGCGCTTGAGACGGTAGATCACGTTGGCGTCACCCCCGGCGGGGCTGCCGAACACCTGCGCCTCGATCTGCTCGAGGTCGCGCCGAATCTCCCGGTCGACGACCCGGTAGTTGTCGACGACCGAGTCCATGACCGAGTGGAGCACGGCCATCGGCCCGTGCATCAGGTGGCTCTCCTCGATCTCCAGTTGGTGGCGCACCCCCTGCAGCGGGTTGGCCTCGCCGTGGCGCACCGTGACGACGAAGCGGTCGCCGATGAAGAGCATCAGCTCACCGGTCTCGATGTCGCTCGTGGCGTCGATGTAACGCACGGTCTTCAGCACCACGAACACCGACTTCTCGTACTGCTCGATCTTGGCGCGCTGGTCGCCCTTGACAGCGTCCTCGACCGCGAGCGGGTGCAGGTGCAGCTCGGAGTTGACCAGCTCGAACTCTTCGTCGGTGGGGTCCTTCAGGCCGATCCAGATGAAGCCCTCGGCTCCGGATCGCAGGGCGTCGAGCTCGTCGCTGAGGTCGCCGCAGCCGTACCGGTGGCCGTCACGATAGATGGCCTTGTCAACGATCACGGGACTACTTCACCACGTCGAGCCCTCGGATGCCGACAGGCGGAGCCCGCCGTCTACGCTGACGGTCGTGCCTACCGTCATCTTCGTTCGTCACGGCCGCTCGAGCGCCAACGCCTCGGGGGTGCTGGCCGGCTGGACGCCGGGGGTCGAGCTCGACGAGCGGGGTGAAGCGCAGGCGGATGCCGTGGGGGTGCGTCTGGCGGCGGCGGGCCTGCCGGTCGTCGAGGTGGTGACGTCGCCGTTGGTGCGGTGCGTGCAGACCGCCGACCGCCTCGCACAGCCGTTCGATTCGGTGGTCCGCAGCGAGCACGTCGGGCTGGGAGAGTGCCGTTACGGGGCCTGGACCGGGCGAAAGCTCAGCGAGCTCGTCAAGGAGCCGCTCTGGAAGGTCGTGCAGACCACCCCGAGCAAGGCCCGCTTTCCCGGCTCGGCCGACTTCCCGGGCGAGTCGATGCTCGCCATGCAGCGGCGGGCACTCAAGGCGGTGCGCGAGACCAACCGCCGCGTCGCGGCCGAGCACGGGCCCGACGCGATCTGGGTTGCCGTGTCGCACGGCGACGTCATCAAGTCGATCCTCTCGGCCGCCGCAGGGGCCCAGCTCGACGACTTCCAGCGCATCCAGGTCGACCCGGCATCCGTGAGCGTCGTGCGCTACACCCCGCGTAGGCCGTTCGTGCTGCGGCTCAACGACAACGGCGGTGAGCTCTCCGGTCTGCGGCCGCCCGAGGGCAAGCCGGCAGAGCACCGTGGCGCGGCGGCGAGCGACGCCGAGGTCGGCGGCGGCGCAGGCTCCTGACCGTGCTGGGATAGGCTCGAATAATGACCTTGCAGGACTTCGACCCCGCCGAACGCTTCGTCGTGGGCACCGTTGGCCCCGTGGGGCAGCGTGCCTTCTATCTGCAGGCTGTCGACTCCATGCGACTGGTCACGGTGGCCGTCGAGAAGGAGCAGATGTCGATCCTGGCCGACCGCGTCAACGACGTGCTCGACCAATTGGCCCCCGCCGAGGCAGCCGAACCCGGCACTCCCGGCGGGCTGGTGGAGGACACCGATCCCCTGCAGACCCCCTTCGACGAGGACTGGCACGTGCAGACGCTCTCGCTCGCGTGGGACGAGACCCGGTCGATGGTCGTCATCGAGTGCCACGACCACGACCCCGACGAGGTCAGCGACGGCTCCTCCGACAACCCCACCGCCAGTGAGGCGCCGGGAGCGCTGGGGCGCAACTCTCTTCGCGTGAGCCTGACGCCGGTCACGGCGCGGGCGTTCGCACGACGCACCAAGGCGCTCGTGGCGGCCGGACGCCCGCCCTGCCCCTTCTGCGGGGGTCCGCTCGACCAGACCGGCCACATCTGCCCGCGTGCCAATGGCTACAAGCGCTGAGGCGCATCCTCCCGACCCGCCGGAGATGGTCGATCTCGACGGTGAGCTGGAGGTCATCGGCAGGGTTGCCGAATCCTCCAACCTCGCGATCCTGGCCCGCCTCGCGGAGTCGGGCGGTGGGGTCGATCGCTACGTCATCTACAAGCCGGTCCGCGGCGAACGGCCGCTGTGGGACTTTCCCGACGGCACCCTGGCCGGCCGGGAGGTCGCCGCGGGGGCCGTGTCCCGCCTCGGTGGCTGGGATGTCGTGCCGCCCACCGTGATGCGCGACGGCCCGCTCGGCCCGGGGTCGGCCCAGCTCTGGGTCGGCGACCCCTTCGCGCCGGTAGCGGGCGACCTCGTCGTCGACCTCGTGCCGACCGGCGCCACCCCTCCGGGGTGGCTCGCGGTGTTCGACGGTGAGTCGCCGACCGGGGCGGGAGTCACCGTCGTGCACTCCGGCGCCGACGACGTGCGCTCGCTCGCCGTGCTCGACGCCGTCATCAACAACTCTGACCGCAAGGGCTCGCACTGCCTACGCGACGAGGGTGGTCGGCTCTGGGGCATCGACCACGGGGTGAGCTTCTCGCCCGAGCCGAAGCTGCGAACGGTGCTCTGGGGGTGGGCCGGTCAGCCGCTGCGCGCCGACGACCGTGACAAGCTGCAACGGCTGGCGGCCGCGCTCTGCGAGGAGGCCGTGCAGGTCACCCTGGGCGCGCTGCTGCCCGAGCGCGACCTGGCGGCGCTCGTGGGTCGCGTCGAGCGACTGCTCTCGAAAGGACGGCATCCGCGGCCCAGCGGTGGGTGGCCCGCCGTTCCGTGGCCGCCGCTCTGAACAGGGTCAGAGCAGGGTTAGAGTCTGCTGGTGAAGAGTTGGCCCACGCCGTTCCTGCCCGAGGTACCCGGAAGCTCGCCCGAGGTGATGGTGCGCGACACGGCATCCGGCCAGCTGGTACGAGCGGCTTCCGGTGACACTGCGACGCTCTACGTCTGCGGCATCACCCCCTATGACGCCACCCACCTAGGGCACGCGGCCACCTACGTCACCTTCGACCTGCTCGTGCGCGCCCTGCGCGACAGCGGGGCGACCGTGCGGTACGTGCAGAACATCACCGACATCGACGACCCGCTGCTCGAGCGGGCCGAGCGCGACGGGATCGACTGGCGAGAGCTCGCGATGCGCGAGATCGGGCTGTTCCGCGAGGACATGACGGCGCTGGCGGTGATCCCGCCCGACGAGTACCTCGGCGCGGTCGAGAGCATTCCCACCTTCATCGCCCCGATCGAACGGCTGGTGGCCCAGGGGTGGGCGTACACCGTGCCGGCTGACGACGCGACCCGGCCGGGCGGGGCTGACGTCTACTTCGACGTCGCCCGCGACCCCAAGTTCGGCCACGTCAGCCACCTCGACGAGGCCGGCATGCTCGAGGTGTTCGAGGAACGCGGCGGCGACCCCGACCGCGCCGGCAAACGCAACCGCCTCGACGCGCTGCTGTGGCGGGCGGCGCGAGCCGGTGAGCCGGAGTGGGACGGCGCCTCGCTGGGCCCGGGTCGACCGGGCTGGCACATCGAGTGTGCGTGCCTGGCCCTCGACCACCTCGGCGTGCCCGTTGACGTGCAGGGAGGCGGAAGTGACCTCGTCTTCCCGCACCACGAGATGAGTGCCGCTCACGGTCGGGCACTCAGCGGGTCCGCCTCGTTCGCGGGTGCCTTCGTGCACCAGGGGATGGTGGGGCTGGAGGGCGAGAAGATGAGCAAGAGCAAGGGCAACCTGGTACTCGTTTCGGCCCTTCGGCGCGAGGGGGTCGACCCGATGGCGATCCGGCTGGCGCTGCTGGCCCGGCACCACCATGACGACTGGATGTACGACGACGGGCTGCTGGTCGCGGCCCAGCAGCGGCTCGACACGTGGCGCAAGGCGCTCTCGGGCAACGGCGGGCCGGTCGCCGACCAGACCGTCGATGACATCCGCGCGGCGCTGGCGAACGACCTCGACAGCCCGCGGGCGCTCGAGGCCGTCGACCGGTGGGCGAGCCAGACCCTCAGTCGTGGCGGCGACGACCTGGGTGCGCCGGGCGTGCTGGGTCGGGCTCTCGACGCCCTGCTCGGCGTGCGCCTCTGAACCACCGGCGGCTGCCGTCGATCAGGCTGCGGATCAGTCTGCGGTCACCGGGCGGGCGGGTCGTCGTCGCGGCCGCGTAGGTAGCGCTCGAACTCCCTGGCGATCGCGTCACCGCTCGCCTCCGGGAGCTCGGCGGTGTCCTGGGCCTCCTCGAGCGACTGCACATACTCGGCGACCTCCTCGTCGCTCTGCGCGAGCTCGTCGACCCCGCGCTCCCACGCTCGGGCGTTCTCCTCCAGGTCGGTGTGCGCCACCGTGATGCCGAGCAGCGACTCAAGCCGTCGCAACAGGCTGAGCGTGGCCTTGGGCGACGGGGCCCCGCCCGCGTAGTGCGGCACGGCCGCCCACGCCGACAGGGTCGCCAGCCCGGCCTCGTTCGCCGTGTGGCTCAGCACCCCGACGATGCCGGTCGGGCCCTCGTAGCGGCTGGCCTCCACGTCGTAGCGGTGGATGATGCCTTCGTCCTCGGCCGTCGCCGTGACGGGGATGGGCCGGGTGTGTGGCACATCGGCCAACAGGGCCCCGAGGGTCACGATCGTCGTGACACCCAGGTGCCGGGCCAGCTCGAGCAGCTCCATGGAGAAGGCGCGCCACCGCATGGACGGCTCGATGCCCTGCACGAGCACGACGTCGCGCTCGAAGCCGGTCTCGGTGGCCACCAGAATGCGGGTCGTGGGCCACGAGAGCACCCGCTGGCCCTCGTCGATCATCACCCGTGGGCGGTTCACCTGGAAGTCGTAGTAGTCCTCCGGGTCGAAGGCCGCCACGACCTCGGCCTCCCACACCTCGCCGAGATGACGAACGACAGTCGTGGCCGCCTCACCAGCGTCGTTCCAGCCCTCGAAGGCGGCGATGAGTACCGGGTCAACCAGTTCCGGAACATCCTCGAACTCCAGCACTCGGCCTCCTTCGCGCGGGCACGGCACCTCAGCACCGCCGTATCTGCCCACACTATGTCGTGCGACCGCGCACCGGCCCAACCGGCACGCACAGAGCTGCAGAAGGGCGCGGAGCCGGCCTCGGGCAGGTCTCGAGCAGGTCCCCGAGCGGGCGGCCGGGGGATGCCGGAGGGTCGAAGGGCGAACGCGCGAACAGCGATGCGGCGCGCCTCCGTAGAATCGGACGGTCCTTGCCGTCCACCGTCTCTGACCGGAGGGACGACGGAGTGGGACCAGGAGGAGTGACGATGTTCGATTCGGCGAAGCTGCGCCCCGACGCCACGGAGGCGCTCACCACCACCCTGCGCCAGCGCATCATGGTGCTCGATGGCGCCATGGGCACCGCGATCCAGCGCGACCGGCCCGACGAGGCCGGCTACCGCGGTGAGCGCTTCGCCGACTGGCCGAGCGACGTGCAGGGCAACAACGACCTGCTGGTACTGACCCAGCCCGACATCATCGCGAGCATCCACCGCGAGTACCTCGAGGCCGGCGCCGACATCATCGAGACGAACACCTTCAACGCCCAGGCGATCTCACTCGGCGACTACGGCATGCAGGAGCTGGCCTACGAGATCAACCTCGAGGCAGCCCGGCTCGCCCGACGTGAGGCCGACCTCATGCAGGCCCGCACGCCCGACCAGCCACGGTACGTCGCGGGGGCGCTCGGCCCGACGACGCGAACGGCATCCATCTCGCCCGACGTCAACGACCCCGGTGCCCGCAACGTCAGCTTCGACCAGCTCGTCGCGGCCTACCACGAGGCCGCCCGTGGGCTGGTCGACGGCGGCAGCGACCTCATCTTCATCGAGACGATCTTCGACACCCTGAACGCCAAGGCAGCGATCTTCGCGGTCGAGACCCTGTTCGAGGAGCACGGGCGCCGCTGGCCGGTCGTCATCTCGGGCACCATCACCGATGCCTCGGGCCGCACCCTCTCCGGGCAGGTGACCGAGGCGTTCTGGGACTCCGTGCGCCACGTGCGGCCGCTGGCCGTCGGCCTCAACTGTGCTCTCGGCGCCAAGGAGATGAGGCCCTACATCGCCGAGATGAGCCGCCTCGCCGACTCGTTCGTGTCGTGCTATCCGAACGCGGGCCTGCCGAACGCCTTCGGCGAGTACGAAGAAGCCCCTGAAGAGACCGCGGCCATCGTGGGGGAGTTCGCCGAAGCGGGCCTGGTCAACCTCGTGGGGGGTTGCTGCGGCACCACCCCCGACCACATCGCCGCCATCGCGAAGGCCGTGGAGGGGCGGGCGGTCAGGGTGCCCTCGGCCGTCGCGCCGGCCATGCGACTGTCGGGCCTCGAGCCGTTCACCATCACCGACGACAGCCTCTTCGTCAACGTGGGGGAGCGCACGAACATCACCGGTTCGGCGCGCTTTCGCAAGCTGATCAAGGACGGTGACTTCGACGCCGCCCTGTCGGTGGCGACCCAACAGGTCGAGAGCGGCGCTCAGGTCATCGACGTCAACATGGACGAGGGGATGATCGACGGCGTCGCCGCCATGGACCGCTTCATGAAGCTCATCGCGAGCGAGCCCGACATCAGCCGGGTGCCGGTGATGATCGACTCGTCGAAGTGGGAGGTCATCGAGACGGGCCTCAAGTGCGTGCAGGGCAAGTCGATCGTCAACTCGATCTCGATGAAGGAGGGGGAGGAGAAGTTCGTCGAACAGGCCCGACTGGTGCGCAAGTACGGAGCGGCGGCCGTGGTGATGGCCTTCGACGAGGAAGGTCAGGCCGACTCGCTCGAGCGGCGCAAGCAGATCTGCGCCCGCGCCTACCGCATCCTCACCGAGGAGGTCGGCTTTCCCGGCGAGGACATCATCTTCGACCCGAACGCCTTCGCCCTCGCGACCGGCATCGAGGAGCACGCCCCCTACGGTGTCGACTTCATCGAGGCCACCCGCTGGATCAAGGCGAACCTTCCGGGCGCCCGGGTGTCGGGCGGCATCTCGAACGTGTCGTTCAGCTTCCGCGGGAACAACCCGGTGCGCGAGGCCATCCACGCCGTGTTCCTCTACCACGCGATCCGCGCCGGGCTCGATATGGGCATCGTCAACGCCGGTGCCCTCGCCGTCTACGACGACATCGAACCCGAGCTGCGCGAGCGCATCGAGGACGTCGTGCTCAACCGGCGACCGGATGCCGCCGAGCGTCTCCTCGAGATCGCCGAGACCCACAACCGGGCCGGAGAGGTCGCCGAGGTCAGCGAGCAGGAGTGGCGTTCGCTGCCGTTGCGTGAGCGCATCACCCACGCCCTGGTCAAGGGGATCGACGCGCACGCCGAGAGTGACACCGAACTGCTCCGCCAGGAGATCGAGCAGGCCGGAGGGCGGCCCATCGAGGTTATCGAGGGGCCGCTGATGGACGGGATGAACGTCGTCGGCGACCTCTTCGGCGCCGGCAAGATGTTCCTCCCGCAGGTGGTCAAGAGTGCGCGGGTGATGAAGAAGTCGGTGGCATACCTCATCCCCTTCATCGAGGAGGAGAAGGCCAAGGACCCCGAGCTGGCTGCGGCGAAGGACACCAACGGCACGATCGTCATGGCGACCGTCAAGGGTGACGTGCACGACATCGGCAAGAACATCGTCGGGGTGGTGCTGCAGTGCAACAACTACGAGGTCATCGACCTCGGCGTCATGGTGCCGGCCCAGAAGATCCTCGACGCTGCGAAGGAGCACGACGCCGACATCATCGGGTTGTCGGGGCTGATCACGCCGTCGCTCGACGAGATGGTCAACTTCGCGGCCGAGATGCAGCGCCAGGGGCTGTCGCTGCCGTTGCTCATCGGGGGGGCGACGACCTCTCGAGCCCACACCGCGGTGAAGGTCGACAAGCGCTACGACGGCCCCGTCGTGTGGGTCAAGGACGCGTCCCGCTCGGTGCCGACGGCCGCCGCCCTGCTCAGCGACGAGCAGCGACCCCAGCTGCTGGCCGACATCAAGGCCGACTACGACGCGCTGCGCGAGCGGCACGCCACCAAGCACGAGCGGCCGCTGCTCTCCCTCGAGCAGGCTCAGGCCAATCGCACCCCGCTCAGCTGGGACGACTACCACCCGCCGCGCCCGCGTCTGCTGCTGCAGCAGGACAAGGACATCTCGACCATCGTGCGTTCGGGGGCGCCCGCTCAGCACGTGCGGGTCTTCCACGACTACCCGCTCGACGAGCTGCGGCGCTACATCGACTGGCAGCCCTTCTTCAACGCCTGGGAGATGAAGGGCAGCTTCCCCGACATCCTCAACAACCCCGCCAGCGGGCCGGCCGCCCGCAAGCTGTACGAAGACGCCCAGGAGATGCTCGACCAGGTCGTCGCCGGGAAGTGGCTCACCGGCAAGGGTGTCATCGGCCTGTTCCCCGCGAACGCCGTGGGCGACGATGTCGAGCTCTACCTCGACGAGGACCGCAACGAGCCACACGTGCTGCTGCACCATCTGCGCCAGCAGGGGCAGCACCGCGACGGGGTGCCGAACCGGTCGTTGGCCGACTTCGTCGCGCCGAAGCACACCGGGCTGCGCGACTACGTCGGAGGTTTCGCCGTCACGGCCGGGCTGGGGGCGCAGGAGCGGGTCGCCGCCTACCGCAAGGAGCTCGACGACTACAACGCCATCCTGCTCGAGTCGCTGGCCGACCGTCTCGCCGAGGCGATGGCCGAGCGGCTGCACGAGCGGGTGCGCAAGGAGTTCTGGGGCTTCGCGCCCGATGAGCATTTCGACAACGTGGCGCTCATCAAGGAGCAGTACGCCGGCATCCGGCCCGCACCGGGCTACCCCGCGTGCCCGGAGCACACCGAGAAGCAGACCCTCTGGGAGCTGCTCGACGTCGAGGCGAACACCGGCATCGTGCTCACCGAGGGAATGGCCATGTGGCCCGGTGCCGCGGTGTCGGGCTGGTACCTCTCGCACCCGCAGTCGCAGTACTTCGTGGTCGGTCGGGTCGGCCGTGACCAGGTGGAGGACTACGCCCGGCGCAAGGGCTGGACGCTGGGCCAGGCCGAACGCTGGCTGTCGGCGAACCTCGCCTACGACCCCGAGGACTGACCAGAGATGACGGATGCTGCAGAGCCATCCGGCGCCGTCGGCCCGACGCCGTCGACGATCGCGGCGACGAGGTCGCTTCCCGCGGCGGTGCTCTGGGACATGGACGGCACCCTGGTCGACACGGAGCCCTACTGGATCCAGGCCGAGCACGAGCTGGTCGCCGAGCACGGAGGCGTCTGGAACGACGAGTTCGCCCACCAGCTCGTCGGCAACGCCCTCGAGGTGTCGGCGCAGATGATCATCGACCAGTCGGGTATCGACCTGACGGTCAACGAGATCATCGAAGGCCTGTTGGGGCGGGTCGTCGCCCAGGTCGAGAAGCAGGTGCCGTGGCGCCCGGGGGCCCGTGAGCTGCTCTTCGAGCTGGGCCGGCTCGAGGTGCCCTCACTGCTCGTGACGATGTCGTGGCGCTCGCTCGCCGAGATGGTCGTGGGGGCCCTGCCCGAGGGCACCTTCCGAGCGCTGGTCACCGGTGACGAGGTCAGCCACGGCAAGCCGCACCCCGAGCCGTACCTGGCCGCAGCCCGGTTGATCGACATCGACCCCCGCGACTGTGTCGCCCTCGAGGACTCCCCGACCGGAGTTCGTTCGGCCACCGCCGCAGGCGTGCCCACCATCGCCATTCCGCACGTTGTGCCGGTGCCCGACATCGAGGGTGCGGTTCAGGTGCGGAGCCTGGCCGGGGTTCGCGCCGCCGACCTCATCGTCCTCGTGGCCCCCGTTCGCTCGGGGCACTGACCTCGGTCGGCCGGTCGCGGCTCAGCGTCGCTTGCGGCGGCGCTGCCCCGAGCCGCGCGTCACGGCGCCACCGCGGCCGGTCAGCTTGGGGGACCGGCGGGCCCGCGGACCGGGTGTCCGTGCCGAGCCAGGGGCTGAGCCAGGAATCGAGCTCGGGGCAGGGGCCGACCGGCTGGGCGGTGTCTCGCCCCGGCTGCTGCGTTCGGTGCGTCCTCGCACGATGCCGATGAAGGTCTCGATGCGCTCATCGTCGTCGTCGATACGCCACGCCAGCCCGATCTGAGACGGCGCGACGCCTGTCACGAGGCGATGCACGACGTCCTTGCGGTGGTGCAGGCGAGCGACCGACAGGGGCGTGATGACCATGCCGGATCCGCTGGCGACGACCGCCACGGCTGCCCTGATGGTCATCGGCGGCATCGCGTCGGCCCGGGCCGCCCGCTCTTCGTCGGTGACCGCGAGCCACTCCGGCACCGAGTGCGACGGCGCCACCAGCTGCTCGTCGGCGAGGTCGTGCACGTCGACCACCTCGAATGCCGCCACCGGGTGGTCCTTGGCCACCACCACGACCGGCACCTCCTCGTAGAGCGGGATGACGTGCAGACCCTCCCGGTCGATGGGCAGACGCACGAAGCACATCGACGCCACGCCCGCACGTAGGTCGTGCACCGGGTCGTCGCCGGCGAGCGTGAGTTCCAGGGGCAGGTCGGGCACGCGCGTTGCCCAGATGCGGGCCCACTTGTCAGGGGTGACACCATCGACGAACTGCACGCGGAACGACTCCGGCATCGGTGACCTCTCGGGTGGTGGGGGCTCCCTGAGGCTAGTGCAGCGAACCGGTGCACAATTGGCCTGGCAGGCGCTGAGCCGTTGGGGCGCTGGCAGGGTGCTGGCCGTGGCTGCAAGGACGGCAGGAACCGAGCAAGGCGCGTCGCCGAAGGGTACGAACCACGAATGTACGATCCGACTGACCATGACGTCCATGTGCGGGGCGCGACCGAGAACAACCTGCGCAACGTCGACGTCGACATGCCCCGCGATGCCATGGTCGCCTTCACCGGGGTCTCGGGGTCGGGCAAGTCGTCACTCGCGTTCGGCACCATCTACGCCGAGGCCCAACGCCGCTACTTCGAGTCGGTGGCGCCCTATGCTCGACGCCTGCTGCAGCAGGTCGGCGCCCCGCACGTGCAGGAGATCACCGGGCTGCCGCCGGCCGTGGCCCTGCAGCAGCGGCGCGGCGCCCCGAGCTCGAGATCGACGGTCGGCACCATCACGACTCTCTCGAACCTGCTGCGGATGCTGTACTCCCGCGCCGGCACCTACCCCGAGGGAGTGCCACGGCTGGGGGCCGAAGCCTTCTCGCCGAACACCGCAGCCGGGGCGTGTCCAGAGTGTCACGGGCTGGGAGTTGCGCACGACGTGGCCGAGGACCTGCTCGTGCCCGACCCGTCGCTCAGCATTCGCGACGGGGCGATCGCGGCGTGGCCGGGCGCCTGGCAGGGAAAGAACCTGCTGCGGGTCACCAAGGCCGTCGGGATCGACGTCGACGCACCGTGGCGCGACCTCTCCCGCCACGACCGCGACTGGCTGCTCTACACCGACGAGCAGCCGCGAGTGCTCGTCGACCGGCGCGGCGAGCCCGACGACTCCACCGGTCGCGACTACCACGGCACCTTCTGGAGCGCGCGCAAGCATGTGCGTCACGTGCTCGCCGACACGAAGAGCCAGATGATGCGCGACAAGGCGATGCGCTTCGTGCGCAGTGCGACGTGTCCGGTCTGCCACGGCACCGGGCTGCAGCCGCCTTCGCTGTCTGTCACCTTTCAAGGGCTGAACATCGCGGCGACCAACGCGTTGTCGTTCATCGAGCTGGTGGCCCTGCTCCGTCCGGTCGCCGAGCTCACCGAGGCGGGGGCCGCCACCTCCTCGGCCGGTTCCGGCGAGGCGACCGAGGTGGCGGTGCGCCTCTGCGCCGACCTGGTGGCACGGGTCGAGGTGCTGCTCGACCTCGGCCTCGGCTACCTCAGCCTCGGTCGTGGCTCGACGACCCTGTCACCCGGTGAGGCGCAGCGACTGCGGATCGCCACCCAGCTGCGGTCGGGTCTCTTCGGCGTCGTCTACGTGCTCGACGAGCCGTCGGCGGGGCTGCACCCGGCCGACGCCGAACCCCTGATCGACGTGCTCGACCGACTGAAGGCCTCGGGCAACTCGCTCTTCGTCGTGGAGCACGACCTCGACGTCGTTCGTCGCGCCGACTGGGTGGTCGACATCGGCCCGGGCGCCGGCGAGAACGGGGGGAGAGTGCTCTACAGCGGCCCGGTGGCCGGGCTCGAACAGGTAGCCGACTCGGCGACAGGGGAGTACCTGTTCGGTCGAGCGCAGCGGTTCGAGCAGGCCCCCCGCTCACCACAGGGTTGGCTGCACCTGCATGGGGTGTCCCGCCACAACCTGCACGACGTGTCGGTCGACATCCCGCTCTGTGTGCTCACCGCCGTGACCGGGGTATCCGGGTCGGGCAAGTCGACCCTCGTGACGCAGGTGCTGGCCGAGCTCGTGCGAACGCACCTCGGCCAGCCGTCCGATGACACGAACGACAGGCCCGGCTCCGTCGACTCCGAGGAGGAGACCCTCAAGGTCGACGTCGACGACGCCTCGGGGCTGGAAGCCTTCGACCGGCTGGTCCGGGTCGACCAGCGACCGATCGGTCGCACCCCCCGCTCGAACCTCGCGACCTACACCGGTCTGTTCGACGCCGTGCGCCGGATCTACGCGGCAACCGACGAGGCTCGTGCTCGCGGGTACGCGGCGGGCAGGTTCTCGTTCAACGTCGCCGAGGGACGGTGTGAGACCTGTCAGGGGGAAGGCTTCGTCTCGGTCGAGCTGCTTTTCCTGCCCGGCACGTACGCTCCCTGCCCCACCTGTCACGGCGCGCGCTACAACGCCGAGACCCTCGAGGTCACCTACCGGGAGAAGACCATCGCCGACGTGCTGTCGATGTCGGTCGATGAGGCGACCAGCTTCTTGCGCGACGTTCCCGCCGCCGGCCGAAGCCTGCAGACCCTGCAGGAGGTGGGGCTGGGCTACCTGCGTCTCGGCCAGCCCGCAACCGAGCTGAGTGGAGGTGAGGCGCAACGCATCAAGCTGGCGACAGAGCTGCAACGGGCCCGTCGTGGGCATGCGCTCTATCTGCTCGACGAGCCGACAGCCGGACTGCATCCGGCCGACGTCACCCTCCTGCTGCGCCAGCTGCACCGCCTTGTCGACGCGGGCAACACCGTCGTGCTCGTCGAACACGACCTCGACACGATCGCCACCGCCGACTGGGTGATCGACCTCGGGCCCGGAGGCGGCGAGTCAGGAGGCAGGGTCGTCGCGACCGGGCCACCCGCCGTGGTGGCGGAGTCGAAGGAGAGCGTCACCGCGCCCTATCTGGCGGCTCGTCTGAGCCGGGCCATCTCGTCGAGCTGCGAGGCAGGCAGCGAGACGAGCACGACGGCATCCGTGACCGCCCCTAAAGTGGGCGCATGAGCTCTCCCAGGCCACAGACCATGAAGGCACAGACTGCCGCGAAGAAGCTCAGCGTGCTGCTCTCGGAGACGCCGGCCGAGTTTCAGAACGGTGTGGTGAGTCGCGCCGAGCTCAAGGCGCTGCAGGAGGATCCGCCCGAGTGGCTGAGCGCCCTGCGACGTCACGGTCCGCATCCGCGTCAGGAGGCGGCCCGTCGGTTGGGCATCTCCAGCTCGGGCCTGGCCCGGGGCGGAATCACCGAGTTCCTCACGACCGATCAGATCAAGGCGCTGCTGGCAGAGATGCCCGCGTGGCTGGAGTCCGAGCGGGCGACCTTTGCCGCGGTAAGGGCCGAGAACCTGCGACTCAAGGCCGTGCGCTCGGTCACCAACGGCGGGTGAGTCTCCGGTCGAGTTCGGCATACCGGCGTTGGGCAGAATGGGAACATGTTCACCTCGGCTGAGCTGACCGCACCGATCGTGCTCGACGGTGGCTTGTCGACCGCGCTCGAACAGGAGGGGGTCGCGCTCGCCGGGAGTCTGTGGACCGCTCGGTTGCTGGCTGACGAACCAGGCCGCATCGCCGACGCCCACCGCGCCTACTACCGCGCCGGGGCACGGGTGGCCACCACGGCGAGCTACCAGGCCAGCGTCGAGGGGCTCGTGGCGGCCGGGTACGACGCCGGCGCCGCCCGCCGACTGATCGTGCGCAGCATCACCATCGCCACCGCGGTGCGCGACGAGATGCGTCAAGCTCAGCCCGGCCTGTTCGTGGCCGCGTCGGTCGGTCCGTACGGTGCGATGCTCGCGGACGGGTCGGAGTACCGGGGTCGTTATGGCGTGTCGCAGGTTCAGCTTCGCGACTTCCACGGCCCGCGGCTCGAGCTGTTGGCGCAGGCGGGCCCCGATCTGCTGGCTGTCGAGACCATCCCGGACATCGACGAGGCGCAGGTGATCGTCGAGCTGCTGGACGACCTTGATGTCCCCGCCTGGTTCAGCTACTCGGTCCGGGGCGCGGTGACCTGCGCCGGTCAGCCCCTCAGCGACGCCTTTGCGGTGCTGACCGGACACCGGTCGGTGGTCGCCGCGGGGATCAACTGCTCGGATCAGGCTGACGTGCTGGGAGCTGTGAGCACGGCGGTGGCGGTGACCGGCCTGCCGGCCGTGGCCTACCCGAACCGTGGCGGCAGCTGGATCAGCGAGACCGGGCGGTGGGCGTACGACGGTCTGCTCGACGTTTCTCTGGTCGAGCGCTGGGTGGCTGCGGGTGCCCGCCTCGTCGGCGGCTGCTGCGGTACGGGGCCCGCCGAGGTGGCTGCGATCGCACAGCAGCTGCGCTCGGCGGACGCACCGACGGCCACAGCCTGAACGAAGGCCCCCAGTCAACGGTGCGCGGCGGTCCAGGCGCTGACGTCGGCGGCATCCGCGATGAGGTCGGCCACGTAGACATGGTCGTCACGCACGAGCCCGGTCGTCACCCGGATATGGGCCGCCTCGCCGGCCCGGCGGTCGATCGAGAACGGGGAGCCCGGGGTGACCGCGATGCCGTGGCTGGCGAGGCGAAGCACGGCCGCAGCCTCGTCCCGCACCGGTACCCAGATGTTGATGCCATCGGTGCCGCCCACCTCGATGCCGCGTTCGGCCAGGCGCTTCACGACGAGCTCTCGCCGGCGTGCGTACTCGGACCGTGCCGTGGCCACCTGGCCGAGCGACTCGGGGTTCTCGAGCAGAGCCACCAACAGATGTTGCAGCAGACGACTGGTCCAGCCCTGTCCAAGGGCACGGGCATGCCGCACGGGTGCGAGCAGCTGCGGCGGGCCGCTCATCGCGGCGATGCGAAGGTCAGGGCCGAGCGACTTGCTGAAGCTACGCACGTGCAGCACCTGGTCGGGAACCCAGCGACCCAGGCTGATCGGCTCACCCGCCGCGATCGGGCCGGCCGAGTCGTCCTCGACCACGAAGACGTCGCTGGCAGCGACGAGGCGAGCCAGCGCTCGGGCCCGCGTCGGCGACATCGAGACGCCAGTGGGGTTGTGGCTGCGTGGCTGCAGGAACAGGGCCGCCGGCGCCTTGGCCAGACCCGCCTCCACGTGCGCGAGCACCGGCCCGGTCGCGTCGAGGGGGATGCCCGCCACCGCGACGCCACGGTGCTCCAGCAGGTCGAGCAGCGGGGGAAAGGCGGGCGCATCGACGAGCACGAGGTCACCGGGGCGCAGCAGGGTGCGAACCACGAGGTCGAGCGCGTCGAGGGCGCCGTCGACGACGAGCAGGCCGTCGGACGTGTACGGCCAGTCGGCGAGCAGCCTGGCCCTCAGCTCGGGGAGCACCGGGTCGTCGAGGTAGCTCGCGGGCGTCGCACTGTGCGGGATGGCGCTGAGTGCCGCCCGAATGTCGGGCAGCATCGCGGCATCGGGCGTTCCGGTCGACAGGTC
Source organism: Humibacillus sp. (assembly GCA_030452985.1). Lineage (GTDB taxonomy): Bacteria > Actinomycetota > Actinomycetes > Actinomycetales > Dermatophilaceae > DSM-29435. The sequence continues at coordinate 18,937 of JAKDLG010000007.1, read as the reverse complement.
GAGCGAGACGTCGCTCTGGTGGTGCAGTGCTCGCAGATAGCGCTCGCCTCCGGCAGAGCCGCTGGGGGCGATCGTGGTGCCCCGTCGGCCGTCGCTGCGGATCGTGCCCGACCGGGCCAGCAGCTGCCAGGCCGCGCTGACGGTCGTGGGGGAGAGCATCAGCTGCTGTGCCACGGTGCGGATCGGGGGAAGGTGCTGGCCCGGCTCGAGGGCCCCGTCGCGGATGGCTCGGGTCACGGCGCGCGCCAACCCTTTGGTCGTGGGCTCGTCGAGTCGGTTCTCGACGACGGAGATCGCAGCCAGCACTTTTGTAACATAGCAAAGAATGCTTTGTGTGGCACCCGTCTGTCACGTAATCTCGGGGCATGACGACCCCTTCCTCTGCCGGCATCACCGCGATCGACCACTGGATCTCAGGCCGACGTGCCCCGGGCAGCTCCGCCCGCACGTCGCCCGTCTTCGACCCTGCCACCGGGGTGCAGACCGGCGCCGTTCCGCTCGCGACCGCGGGTGAGATCGACGAGGCGGTCAAGGGCGCCGTGGCGGCGGCCGCCACGTGGCGCCACAGCTCGCTCTCAGCCCGCTCTGGCGTGCTCTTCGCCTTCCGCGAGCTGCTCCACCAGCGCAGCGACGACCTCGCGGAGATCGTCACCAGCGAGCACGGCAAGGTGCTCGGCGACGCGGCCGGCGAGATCGCCCGGGGCCTGGAGAACGTCGAGTTCGCCACCGGCGTCCCGCAGCTGCTCAAGGGCGGGTTCTCGGAGCAGGCGTCGACCGGGGTCGACGTCTACAGCATCCGGCAGCCGCTCGGGGTCGTCGCGGGCATCACTCCCTTCAACTTCCCGGTCATGGTGCCGCTCTGGATGTGCGCCAACGCCATCGCGTGCGGCAACGCGTTCGTGCTCAAGCCCAGCGAGAAGGACCCGTCGGCGAGCCTCTTCCTCGCCGAGCTGTGGAAGGAGGCCGGGCTGCCCGACGGCGTCTTCACCGTCGTGCACGGCGACAAGGAGGCGGTCGACGCCCTGCTCGACCACGACGACATCGCCGCCGTCAGCTTCGTCGGCTCCACCCCCATCGCGAAGTACATCTACGAGCGCGGCACCGCCAACGGCAAGCGCGTCCAGGCCCTGGGTGGGGCGAAGAACCACGCGCTCGTGCTGCCCGATGCCGATATCGACATGGCGGCCGACGCCATCGTCTCCGCGGCCTACGGCGCCGCCGGTGAGCGCTGCATGGCGCTCTCGGTCGCGGTGGCCGTCGGGGGAGTGGGCGACGACCTCGTGGCCGCTGTCTCAGAGCGGCTGCCGAAGCTGAAGATCGCGGCGGGCAACCAACCGGGCACCGACATGGGGCCGCTCATCACCAGCGATCACCGCGACAAGGTGGCGGCCTACGTGGCACAGGGCGCCGAGGCCGGGGCCACGGTCGTCGTCGACGGCCGTGAGCAGCAGCTGCCTGCCGACGGCTTCTTCCTCGGCACCACCCTGCTCGACGACGTGACCGCCGACATGAGCGTCTACCGCGACGAGATCTTCGGCCCGGTGCTATCCGTCGTGCGCGTCGACACCTTCGACCAGGGACTCGACCTGATCAACGCCAACCAGTACGCCAACGGAACCGCCATCTTCACTCGCGACGGTGGAGCAGCCCGCCGCTTTCAGAACGAGGTGCAGGTGGGCATGGTCGGCATCAACGTGCCGATCCCGGTTCCGGTCGCCTACTACTCCTTCGGTGGCTGGAAGGACTCGCTCTTCGGTGACACCCACATGTACGGCCCCGAAGGCATCAACTTCTTCACCCGCGGCAAGGTCGTCACGCAGCGCTGGCCCGACCCGGCCACCTCGAGCGTCGACCTCGGCTTCCCGCGCACCCGCTGACGGCAGCCGGCATCCACCAGCCTGGCTGCCAGCCCCCTTCCGAACCGCCGAACGAAGGAAAGAGACGATGACCGAGCTCGACGAACGCACCATGATCGGCGCCCACCTCGACGGCATGAGCGAGCAGGAGGTGCGTCGGCTCGACCGGTCGCACGTGTTCCACTCGTGGTCGGCCCAGGGGGCCATCGACCCGCTGCCGATCGCCCGCGCCGAGGGGTCGTACTTCTGGGACTACGCCGGCAAGCGCTACCTCGACTTCAGCAGCCAGCTCATCAACGTCAACATCGGCCACCAGCACCCGAAGGTGATCGCGGCCATCCAGGAGCAGGCGGCGCGACTCATCACGGCCGCCCCGACCTTCGCCAACGACGCCCGCAGCGAGGCGGCCCGACTGATCAGCGAGGTCGCTCCCGACGGTCTCGAGTCGGTCTTCTTCACCAACGGGGGTGCGGAGGCCAACGAGAACGCCATCCGGATGGCCCGACTGCACACCGGGCGGCACAAGGTGCTCGCCACCTACCGCAGCTACCACGGCGCCACCGCCGGGTCGATCACCCTGACCGGTGACCCGCGGCGCTGGCCCTCCGAGCCCGGCATGGCTGGGGTGGTGCACTTCTGGGGGCCCTACACCTACCGCTCGGCCTTCCACTCCGAGAACGACGAGCAGGAGTGCGACCGGGCGCTTGCGCACCTGCGCGACACGCTGATGGTCGAGGGCGCGCACACGGTGGCCGCCATCATCCTCGAGCCGGTCGTCGGCACGAACGGCGTGCTGGTGCCGCCTGACGGCTACCTCGCCGGCGTGCGCCGGCTGTGCGACGAGCACGGCATCGTCTTCATCGTCGACGAGGTGATGGCCGGTTTCGGTCGGTGCGGAGAGTGGTTCGCGGTCGACCACTGGGGTGTCACCCCAGACCTGATCACCTTCGCCAAGGGTGTCAACTCCGGCTACGTGCCGCTCGGGGGTGTGATCATCTCGGATGCCGTCGCGGCCACCTTCCACGACCGGCCTTTCCCCGGCGGCCTCACCTACTCCGGCCACGTGCTCGCCTGCGCCTCGGCGGTGGCCTCGCTCAACGCCTTCCACGAGGAGGGCATCATCGAGCACGCCCGCACCCTCGGCGCCGAGGTCATCGGGCCGCGGCTTCGTGAGATCGCCGAACGACACCCGAGCGTCGGTGAGGTGCGCGGGCTCGGCGTCTTCTGGGCGGTCGAGCTGGTGCGCGACCGCGAGACCCGTGAGCCGTTGGTGCCCTACAACGCCACCGGCGCGGCTGCGGCGCCGATGACCGCGTTCGCCGCTGCCTGCAAGGAGCGTGGACTCTGGCCGTTCACGCACTTCAACCGCACGCACATCGCGCCCCCGTGCACGACCACTGCCGATCAGGCGCTCGAAGGCCTCGCCATGCTCGACGCGGCTCTCGAGGTAGCCGACGGATTCATCCGCTGACGTCTGATCGATGAGCCGGCGCGCACCCGGTCTCGCCGGGCGGTCGCGGGACGAGAGTGGCGTTCGTGGCAGCAGGGGCCGATCAGGAGACCTGGGCGAGGGCCTGGGCGCGGACCCGCAGCTCTTGACCCCCGGTCCAGTTCCACAACCGCCGTACCAGAACGTTCCGAGACCGCGAACGCGAGGCCGTCAGGGTCAGCCGCGAGCCGCCGTCGACGGAAGTGATCTCGATGCTCTGCCGCTCCGAGTGGGATTCTCGCCCCTTCCTTGGCGGGTAGAGCAGCTCCCACTCTACAAATCGCCCGGGCGTCTGATCGATCACGTGGTAGGTCACCGAAACCTCGGGCAGCCGTCCGGCGCGTCCCTCCGAAGCCAGCTCGACCATGAACCGCGGTGTCACCGCGAAGGTGTGTTCGTCGAGAACCTGCACGACGCCGGCGTCGTCGTCCCACTCCGGGCGACGAGCCGGGTCGGCGACCGTGGCCCACAGAGCGCCGGCGGACACGGGCACGGTCACCTCGACCTGAACATACCTACCCCCCGACGACGAACGCCCCTTCCGGTCGGATGACGGTGCCGCCGTCAGGACCGCGGCGCCGTCGACCCCGAGACGGCTGAGCAAGCGCGGCACAGACGCCTCCGGATCGGCGAGTAGCTGCTCGAGCAGCGTCAGGTCGGTCTCTCGCCAGCGTCGGTGGTCTTTCACCACCGCTTTGGCCGCAACGGTGAAGGGCAGCAGGTCAGCCGCATACTTCAGCGGTACCGGAGGCACCCAGTGCTCGTTCGCCAACGCATCGTCCAGGCCCAATGCGCGCACGTCGTCACGCTCCTGCGCGGCGAGCGCCTGCCGGGCCTGCGCCAAGCCCACGCGGGCAGTGATCAACGCGTGCGCGGCGTCGCCGTCCACGACGAGGAGGCCGAGAAGTAGGTGGTCGACGTCGACCTGGCTGTGCCCGGCGCGCAGGGCCTCGTCGTTGGCCGCCATCAGGATCAGCAGCGTCTGGTGCGTCGTGTCAGTTCGCGTCCCCATCACGTTCTCCTTTGTTCGACTCGCACTCGTCGGTGGTACTTCTTGTGCACCGCCTGCCGGGTGACTCCCAGTGCTGCGGCGATCTCGGTCCAGCCGTAGCCGGCGTCCAGAGCTGCCTGCACCTGATGCAGTTCCAGCCGGTCGGCGAGGCGCCGCAACCCCACGACGGCCCGCAGCGCCTGCAACGGCGCGGTGGTGTCTGCGGCGTGCTGCTCGAGCTGACTTGACATAGCTGCAACCTAGGTTGCTCCACGCTGCGGTGTCAACCCAAGTTGCGCCTCGGTTCAGTTCGGCCCAGGTCAACCGGCCAGGAAGTGTGCCCTGCTCGTCATCATCGGCCACGAGGTCCCCCAGGCGCAGGTTCCGTAAGGCGATTTCTTGGCCGGTTCCGGAGGGTGCTGCACGGGGGGCCTGGAGGCACGAGATCAGGGGACTCAACGACGCCCTGCGTTGATCGGGTCGCCGTTCGGTTCGCTCACCGAACGAGATCGAGCCGCCGCAGCAGCCGGAACCTCGTGAGCGCCGGTCAGGTTCGCGGCCGGCTCGAAACCCACCCAGTCGTGGGAGTGGCCGAGGTGGTGACGGCGCTGCACGCCTCCCGGGATGCCATACAGCTCGCCGGCGCTGGTCACCACCGGGGCCGGCGCCTCCACGGCTGCGGCCCACGTCGCCGACCGGGCCTCGGCCTCGTTGTCGGACAGCCGGGTCATCCGAGAGCGGACGACCCAGCGTTCGCCAACTGATCCGGTGCAGGGTGAACTGGGTGCGGTCAGTGGCGGGAGCTCAGGCGTCGGCGCCAGCGGTCTCGACGACTCCGCTGCGCGCCGGGTCGATGGCCCGGGTCGCGGCGTCGTCGGGCAACGGCGGGGGTGTGCCGCCCCAGGCCGGACAGATCGCGCGGTGGTCGCACCAGTCGCAGAGTCGGCTGGGGCGAGGGCGCCAGTCACCCGTCTTGGCGGCTCGCTCGATGGCGGTCCACAGCGCCTTGATCTTGCGTTCGACGGCCAGCAGGTCGTGCTCGTCGGGCTCGTAGGCGAGGATCTCGCCGTTGCCGAGGTAGACCAGCTGCAGCCGCTTGGGGATCTCGCCGCGCAACCGCCAGAGCACGAGCGCGTAGAACTTCATCTGGAACAGCGCCTTGGCCTCGAAGTGCTCCGAGGGCGAGCGCCCGGTCTTGTAGTCGACGACCCGCATCGCCCCGTTGGGGGCGACGTCGAGGCGGTCGACGTAGCCGCGTAGCACCAGGCCGTCGACCTCGGTCTCGACGTAGAGCTCACGCTCGGCCGGCTCGAGGCGCGTCGGGTCTTCCAACCCGAACCAGGTCGTGAGCAGCGCGCCGGCCCCGGAGAACCACTCGGTCGTGTCGCCGTCGGCGAGCAGCTCGAGCATCTCGGGCTCCTGGTCGGTCAACCGGGACCATTCCTGCGGAACGAGGTCGACCGCGGCATCGAGGGTGCGCTCGTGGCTCGGAAGGTCGAACAGCCGCTCGAGCACGGCGTGGACCAGGGTGCCGCGCGCGGTCGCCGTCGTCGGCTTCGACGGCAGGCGGTCGATGACCCGGAAGCGGTAGAGCAGGGGGCACGTCATGAAGTCGGATGCGCGACTCGGTGACAGTGCAGGGGCCATGGTGAGACTGTATGTGGCCCCACCGACAGGACGACCGCGTCATCCACACCGCGTCCTCCATACCGGGTCATCCATACCGAGTCATCCACATCGCAAAGTTCGGTCAGGCGCACAGGTCAAGCAGGGCTGGCGCACAGCGGAGAGGCCGCCTCGCACGGGTTCGAGGCATAGGCTCAGGTCATGAGTGAGGGCGCGCACGCCGATCGTGCCGATCAGGCCGGGCGCGCCGGGGGCGGATACGGCTGGCGTATCGGCTCGGTGGGTGGCACCCCGGTGTTCATCGCCCGGTCGTGGCCGCTGATCATCGTGCTGCTCCTGCTCGTCGTCTCCCCGACCCTGCGCAACAGCGGCCGGTCGATGGGCTTCGCCGTGTTCGTGGCCGCCAGCAGTGGTGTCCTGCTGCTCATCTCGGTGCTCGTGCACGAGGCGGCCCACGCCGTCGTGGCGGGGATGCGCGGCCACCAGGTCGACCGGGTCGTGGCCGATGTGTGGGGTGGGCACACCGTCTACGACTCCACCGACGTCACTCCCGGTACCACGGCGCTGGTGGCCGTCGTCGGACCCCTGTCGAACCTGGCTCTCGCGCTGGTGGCCTGGCTGGCCCAGCCCCTCGTGAGCAACGACCTGGCCGCCAACCTGCTCGGCGCGACCGCGTACGTCAACCTCTTCGTCGGCGTGTTCAACCTGCTGCCCGGCCTCCCTCTCGACGGCGGCCAGATCGTCAGCTCCCTGGTGTGGCAGGTGACCGGACGGAAGGGGACCGGGCTCAGTGCCGCGGGCTGGCTCGGGCGGATCGTCGCCGTCGGGGCAGTGCTCTGGTTTATCGGGGTCCCGCTCATGCGCGGTCAGCAACCGAGCCTCATCTCCCTGGTGTGGGTGGCGATGATCGCGTTCTTCCTGTGGCGCGGCGCGTCGGCCTCGATCCGGTCAGGCCAGATCCACGACGCGACGGCCGGGCCCGCGCTGAGCGTTCTCGAACCGGTCGTGCTCGTGCCTGGTGACACCACGGTGGCGGCGGCCGGCAACCTGATGGCGGGTGCCGTGGCCCTGCCCACCGAGTCGAACCACCGGCCCGAAAGCGGCGCTTCGACGGGGTCGTGGGTGGCGGTGACCGACGCGAGCGGCTGGCCGTTCGGGCTCGTCGACCCGGCTGCCGCCGCTGCCGTACCCGAGGTCAGCCGCCCGACCGCCCGACTGTCGGCCGTGGCCTTGGCCCAGCCGCGAGCCTGGGTGCTCGACCTGCCGCCTGACGCCGTCCTCACCGAGCTGGTTCGCTTGATGAGCGAACGCTCATTGTCGGTCGCGATCGTGGTCGACGCGCAGACTCGTCGGGTCGCGGGGCTCGCCACGGCTGCGCACATCAACGACGTGGTCGGCGCCGAGCTGTCCCGGCGTTCACGCCGGTAGCCCAAGTCGACCGTCCCCGGTGGCACGCCGGTCGTGGGTCGTCCGTTGCCCAAGGGCCGGGCCTCGGGGACCGGTCGTCCCGGCGCGTCCACACCCCCTGCCACGGCGGCTTCTTGTCCACAGGCGGAGCTCGACGCAGCCACCACGAACGCCGAGGCGGGCAGGGTGAGGACACGGGGCCCCAAGACGGCGGGCCGGAAGGGAGCTATGCAATGGCGACAGTGGGCCGGACCGGTCGTCCGGCGAGCGCGCAGAGTGCGGACGCCGGGTCACCGTCAGAGTGCGACGCCACCGAGGTGCGCAACGAAGTCGTGCTCTGGGGGCGTCTTTCGGCGCCCGCCGAGCGGCGGGAGCTGCCCAGCGGGGACGTCATCGTGACGTTGCGCGTGGTGGTGGAGCGCCCGACAGCCTCGTCACGGTCCGCGAGGTCGGTGCCCGGGTCGGTTCGTCGACGTACGACCGGCGGTAAGGTGCGCCCGCCGGGCGTCGACACGATCGACGTGGTGTGCTGGAGCGCCTCGACCAGGCGCGCCGCCCTGCGGCTCGGTGGCGGCGAGCAGATCGAGGTCGAGGGCGCGCTGAGGCGCCGGTTCTTCGCGGGTGCAGCCGGGCGACAGAGCCGCTACGAGGTCGAGGCGGCACAGGTGCGTCGCCGGGGCGGGAGGCGGCGGAAGGGTACCTCGACCGACACCTAGACTGTGCTGCCATGACCCCGCCAGACGCTCCGAGCGCCCCTTCGACCGTCCATCATCGGCGGGGGCCGTTCGAGGTCGGCGAACGGGTCCAGCTCACCGACCCCAAGGGTCGGCTGCACACGATCACGCTCGAGCCCGGCCGCGAGTTCCACACCCACCGGGGCTTTCTGCGCCACGACGACCTCATCGGCGCCCCCGACGGCACGGTCGTCACGAACACCGCCGAGATCGAGTACCTGGCGCTGCGGCCGCTGCTCAGCGACTACGTGATGTCGATGCCGCGAGGCGCGGCCGTGATCTACCCGAAGGACTCCGGCCAGATCGTGCAGATGGCCGACATCTTCCCGGGCGCCGTCGTCGTGGAGGCAGGGGTTGGTTCGGGCGCGTTGTCGATGTCGTTGTTGCGCGCGATCGGTGAGACCGGCCGGCTGCTCTCGTTCGAGAGACGCGACGACTTCGCCGAGATCGCGAAGGCCAACGGGCGGGCCTTCTTCGGCGGCGACCACCCGGCCTGGAGCGTGACGGTCGGCGACCTGGCTCCGAGTCTCACCGCGAAGGTGCCTGCCGGCTCCGTTGACCGAGTGGTGCTCGACATGCTCGCGCCCTGGGAGTGCCTGGATGCCGTGGGGGATGCCCTGATCCCCGGTGGCGTGCTCATCAGCTACGTCGCGACGACGACCCAGCTGAGCCGAGTGGCCGAGGGCATCCGGTTGCACGGGGGGTTCACCGAGCCCAGTGCGTGGGAGTCGCTCGTGCGCGGCTGGCACCTCGAGGGGCTGGCGGTGCGCCCGGAGCACCGGATGCACGGACACACCGGGTTCCTGATCTCCACGAGACGGTTGGCGCCCGGGGTGGCGGCCCCGGAGCGCACCCGACGGCCGGCGAAAGGCGCGTACAGCGACCGTCCGGCCGTCGACGGCGCACGGGGGGCGGCTGAACCGGCAACCGTCGTCGGCGGTCCCCTCGTCGGCGTCGGTCATCCTGATGCCGCGAACCCGGCCGAACCGAGTGACCAGCGAGAGCCAGACCGGCCGGTGCTGCCGGCCGGTTCTCTCGCCGCGACGTCGGTACCCGATGAGGCCTGGACGCCCGAGGCCCTCGGGGAGCGGGTCAAGAGTGACAAGACGATCCGTCGCCTGAGGCGATCACTCATTGGGACATCCGACACCGAGTGACCACCCCGAGTTAGGCTCGAAGGGTCACGTTGTGCCGGTGGTGTGCGAGTGGCGCTTGAGGAGGCCGAGATGTCCGACGAATCCCGCGGTACCGACTGGAATGGCGATCTTGACGCGCAGCAGCAGCCGAGCCAGCTCGACCCCACCGACCCCAACCAAGCGGATCGGTCGCGCGGTGAGGCTCGCGAGCTCGACGCCCTCCGGTCGGAGGTGAGCGCGCTGCGCGACGCGGCGCGCCACTCACCGCAGCGCACCCGGGAGCTCGAGGCGCGGCTCGCACAGGTGCAGACCTCGCTGTCGACGCTGTCGACCCAGAACGAGCGGCTCGTGCGCACCCTCAAGGAGGCCCGGGAGCAGATCGTCAACCTGAAGAAGGAGGTCGACCGGCTCGCGCAGCCGCCCAGTACCTACGGCCTGGTGCTCGAACAACCTGACGACGGCGCGGTAGACATCCTGACGGGGGGTCGCAAGATGCGCGTGGCCATCAGCCCGAGCGTCGACGTGACCGACCTGGGCCTGGGCCGCGAGGTGATGCTCAACGAAGCCCTGAACGTCGTGTCGGCGCACGGGTTCGAGCGCGTCGGTGAGGTGGTCACCGTCAAGGACAAGCTGGGCGATGACCGCGTCGTCGTGGTCACCCACGGCGACGAGGAACGGGTGTGTCGACTGGCCGACCCCCTGATCAAGGAACGGATCCGGGTCGGCGACTCGCTGACCCTCGACGCCCGCTCGAGCTTCGTGCACGAGGTGGTGCCCAAGCTCGATGTCGAGGAGCTGGTGCTCGAGGAGGTGCCCGATGTCGCCTACGAGGACATTGGGGGCCTCGTCGGTCAGATCGAGGCGATCCGCGACGCGGTGGAGCTACCCTTCCTGCACCCTGAGCTCTACCGTGAGCACGCGCTCAAGCCACCCAAGGGCGTGCTGCTCTACGGTCCTCCCGGCTGCGGCAAGACACTCATCGCCAAGGCTGTTGCAGCCTCGCTGGCCCGCCAGGTCGCGGCTCGCACCGGGCAGCAGACCGAGAAGAGCTACTTCCTCAACATCAAGGGCCCCGAGCTGCTCAACAAGTACGTCGGCGAGACCGAGCGCCACATCCGGCTGATCTTCCAGCGCGCGCGCGAGAAGGCCTCCGACGGCACCCCGGTCGTCGTGTTCTTCGACGAGATGGACTCGCTCTTCCGCACCCGTGGCTCAGGGGTCAGCAGTGATGTCGAGACGACCATCGTGCCGCAGCTGCTCGCTGAGATCGACGGCGTGGAGCGGCTGGAGAACGTCATCGTGATCGGCGCCTCGAACCGTGAGGACATGATCGACCCGGCCATCCTGCGACCCGGCCGTCTCGACGCGAAGATCAAGATCGAGCGTCCCGATGCTGAGAGCGCACGTGACATCTTCAGCAAGTACCTCACCGTGACGCTGCCGCTGCACGAGCATGATCTCGTCGAGCACGACGGCGACCGTGCCGCGACGGTCGACGAGATGATCACGGCCGCCGTCGAGCGGATGTACTCCGAGGTCGAGGAGAACCGGTTCCTTGAGGTCACCTACCAGGGTGGCGACAAGGAGATTCTCTACTTCAAGGACTTCAACTCGGGCGCGATGATCCAGAACATCGTCGACCGCGCCAAGAAGCTCGCGATCAAGGACTTCCTCACCACGGGCCAGAAGGGCATCCGCGTCGAGCACGTGCTGTCCAGCTGCGTCGAGGAGTTCAAGGAGAACGAGGACCTGCCGAACACGACGAACCCCGACGACTGGGCTCGAATCTCCGGCAAGAAGGGGGAGCGGATCGTCTACATCCGCACCCTGGTCAAGGGCAAGGACGGCTCCGAACCCGGTCGCTCCATCGCCACGGCCAACACGGGCCAGTACCTCTGAACCCGAGCTGCTCCCTCACGCTGTGACCCGCGGCGGCGGACTCGCCGGGCTCAACCGCGCCAGACCGGCGGTCTGGCGCGGTTGAGCCTGATTGAGGGCGGTTCGCCGCCTCATCGACTCGCCGCGACCCCGGTCACGGTGTGGAGATGTTCAGCGGCCTCACTCCGGCTTGGCGCAGTTCCTCAGCCAGTCCTCGGACCCAGGGTGCGGGGTCGGGTGAAGCGTTCCTGCCGGCGGCGACGGTCAGGCTGACCGAGGCGGGTGACGTCGCCGTCTGGATGGCGACGCCGTGCGCGCGGAGCACTCGCTCGGCGGCGGTGGCGTCGGTCGGGCGCACTCGGACCTCGAGGGCGGGGTCGTCGGGTCGCACCAGCGCGGCGGCGGCCTTCTTGGCTCGTGCCTCTGCGCCACGCCGGTCGGCTGAGCCTGCACGAGGTGCGTTGCTGGGCAGGGACTTGGCCGTCTGGGTGCCGCGCGAGGTGAGGATGGCGTTGTAGAGCAGCTTGGCCGTGCCGTCGGAGTAGGCCCGGAAGTTCGGGTCGACCGAGAAGACGGTGACGTTCCCGGTTCCTACCGGTTCGCTGATCTCCATCGCGGTCTCACCGAGCTCCTCCGCACCGACCTGGTAGCCGGACACGTACCAGTCGGCGGAGGTGGCGGCCGGGTAGGACGCGACGACATCGGCCGGGTTGGCGGCCCGCATGACGGGGTCGCTGTTGTACATCGCCCAGTCGGTTGCCCCGACCCCGGTCGTGAGGGGCGAGTTCGCGGCCACCTTGACCCGGAACAACGTGCCGGGGGCTTGTCCCTGCGGATTGGAGAGAATCGCGCTCGACAGGCCGATGGATGCGGCGAGCTGGGCGCCGCCTTCCCACCCGATGAGGTGCCCGCCTCCGTTGACCCACGCGCGCAACGCGGCCTGCCCGCTGTCACCCAGCAGGGTGGCCATCCGGTCGGCGTTGGTCTCGGGCACGATGAGGGTGTCCAGGCGCGAGAGGGTCGATGCCGACACCTGGCTGGGGTCGACGGCGGTCTGGGGGATCTTCCAGTCCTTGTCGAGGCGCCAGCTGAGCCAGCCAGCACTCTGCGATGGCCGGAAGGGGCTGCTGCTCGAACTGAGCACACCCACCCGCGGCAGTCCGGCCGGCAGCTTCACGGGGCGCACCTTCTGCAGCGGGAGCTTCGCCGCGGTGGGCTTGACCTTCGTGCCGGTGTAGCCGCCATCGAGGTTCGACAGCAACGGCATGCTCCACCCGCTCACGTCGTAGAAGTACGGGAACGGCACGTAGGTGTTCTCGTTGAGCATTGCCTGGATCCAGTGCTTCTCGGCCTGGGCCATCGGGATCCAGTAGGTCCCGGTCGGCATGGTCTGAGCGACCGCTGCGCGGCCGTAGGCGGTGTAGTCGGGCACGGTCAGCGGCTTGGTCAAGGTGTAGACCGAGACGCCCGCCTGCTGCAGGCGTCGGACCACAACGCTGAGGTCTCGTTGCTTCTGGGCGTTGTCGGTGCGCAGGAAGTACCCACACACCGCCTTGTCGGGGACGGTGTACTCGACGGTGTTGCCGGGGTTGTAGACCTGGTTGGGCTGGAGGCTGCACTGCTGGCCCTGACGCTGAGCCTGGGCGTACCCCTGGTGCCACTGGGTCAGGATGGACTTCCGGTTGGTCGCCCCTGCGTACAGCGAGGACATCGCTGAGAGGTACTGCTTGTAGGTCTGCTCCGGATAGCTCGCCTGCTGGCCCACCTCGAACGTCATGCCGGCGGCGCCGAACTGGGTCGTGGGCGTGGTGTCGCCGTAGCCCTGGTAGAACAGGTCGTACCCCGCCTGGTAGGTCTCGAAGTCGAGCATCTTCGCGGTGAACGCAGCCCCGTTGGCAGCGCCGTACACGTTGTTGATCCAGTTGATCGACCGGATGCTGGTCTCGTGGTATGTCGGGTCGGAGTTGGGCGGGAAGAAGTAGCCGTTGCCGCCCATGCCGTGCTCGTCGATGTACAGCTGCGGCGGATAGGTGTTCAGCAGGTCGAGCTTGCCCGCGGTCTCCGGCTGGGTGCGAGAAAACCAGTCGCGGTTCATGTCGAACGCATAGCTGTTCTCTCGCGTGTCGGCAGTGCGCCCGTCCGGGTTCTGGGTGGGGATGAACCCGACCAGCGCGTTACTGGTGATGTTCGTGGCAACACAGTCCGAACGGTCTGACAGCTCGTACATGATCTGCATGATCGCGTCACCGGCCGCCGGTTCGTTGCCGTGGACGTTGCCGGAAAGCCACAGAATGACCGGCATCCGTTGCTCGATGGCCTGCCGCTGGGCCGCGCTCAGGCTGGGGTCACGCAGACTCGCCGCATCGGCCGAGATCTGCTTCAGCTTGGCCGGTTTGACGTTGCCCCTCGTGCTCATCAGCGCGTACTTGAGCGGCGTGCCCTTGGCCGTGCGCGCAAACGTGCCCGTCACCACCTGGTCGCTGGCGCGGTCGATGGCCGACAGATAGCGGTAGAGCTGCTGGTCGGTGGCCTTGCGGGTGCCGAGGTCGAAACCAAGGACCTGCTTGGCGGTCGGGATGCCCCCGCGGTATCGCGGGGTGGTCGTCAGCGGGCTGCACGACCGTGCCGCCCCGGCCGCCGAAGACCCCGCCTCTGTCGCCGTGGTGGGAGCACCTGCCGCGATCGACCCCCCGCCCAGAACCAAGGCAGCCGCGCTGATGCCGATGACCATCTTCCGGTGACCCATGACTACTTCCTCACTGCGTCGTCGAGGGCAGCCTCGAGCAGCACCACCAACCCGCTCCGTGGCGAACTCCCGAGAGTCTGCGTGGGCTCCCTCTCCGTGTTCAGAACCCACCCGACGAACAGCCTGTGACGTAGGCCACATCGTCGTGACGGTCACGCTACCGGCCTCCAGACCCACGAAAGGGTCTGCCATTGGTCAAGACTCGTTCAACCCGGTTGCCTTGGCGATGAAGCCGGCGGTGCCAGGAATCCCTGTCGGCCAGGCCCGCGCCTCCGCTCGCGCGGCGAGACCGCCAGGTCGAACGTCAGGGCACCGGTGCCCCGTGCGATGCCGGATGGTCGCTTCGCCGACGCAACCAGCGTGCGGAAGCGGCTCGCCAACCGATCAGGAAAACGGCCAGTACCATGGCTGCGACCACGACGAAAGAGGCAGCCGTGCCTTCGCCGGTCACTCGGCGTAGCAGCATCCCGATCACCAGCGTGGCGAACCACACCGTGATGCCGGGGCCCACCTCGAGCGGCCACGAGCCGCGCAGCATCCGCACGACCAGCCAGCCGACGGCGGTGCCGACGACGAAGGGCCAGGCCGTCGAGAGCGCGCCGATGACGGGGTTGCCTTCGTCGTGCGATGCGCGTCCGACGGCCGCGAAGACGATCACCAGCACCACGTCGACGAGGGCGGCACCCACCGGTCGACGCAACAGGTCGAGAGCTCGGTTCACGAGTGCGGGTCGAACGGCAGCTGGGCCTGGGGCGGCGCGTGCGTGGGGTCGACGCCTTCGAACAGGGAGCTGACCGAGCGGCCCTGGTGGATGCGGCTGATGGCCTCGGCGAACAGGGCTGAGACCGAGCGCACCTTCAGCTCGGGCCATCCGGGTGGCCGCGGAACGGTGTCGGTGCTGACCACCTCGGTGACGAAGGGATGACCCCGTAGACGCTCCACGGCCTTGCCGGCGAACAAGCCGTGAGTGCAGACGATCGCGGCCTCGGTGGCTCCGGCGTCGCGCAGCCGGTCCATCAGCTCGACCATGGATCCGCCGGTGGCGATCTCGTCGTCGAGCACGATCGCCCGTCGCCCCGCCACGTCGCCGACGATGGAGTCGATCACCACCCGGTCGTCGGTCAGCCGCCGCTTCGAGCCCGCCGCGACGGGCAGCCCCAGGAGGCGGGCGAACTGGGTCGCGACCTTGGCGTTGCCGAGATCGGGGCTCACCACGACCCCGTCGGTCAGGTCGTGGTCACGGAAGTGGTCGGCCAGCACGCCGATGGCGGTCAGGTGGTCGACGGGCATGGAGAAGAAGCCGTGCACCTGGGGCGCGTGCAGGGCCATCGTCAACACCCGGTGGCAGCCCGCCGTCCCGATCATGTCGGCGACCAGACGACCGCCGAGCGAGATGCGCGACGCGTCCTTCTTGTCAGACCTGGCGTAGGCGTAGTGCGGCATCACGGCGGTGATCTGTGCGGCTGAGGCGCCCCGGGCGGCGTCGATCATCATCAGCAGCTCCATCAGGTGCTCCTGCGTCGGAGGCACGAGCGGCTGCACGATATAGACGTCGCGCTGGCGACAGTTGGCCAGCAGCTGAGCCTGCAGGCAGTCGTTGCTGAAGCGCTTGATGTCGACGGGGGAGCGCTCGACACCGAGGTGGGCGCAGATACGGTCGGCCAGGGCCGGGTGCGCCGACCCGCTGAACACAACGACATCGTTCACTTCGGGTGGTCTCTCTCGAGGTTCGCCTGCCAGCGTCACCCTAGCCGAAAGCCGGCTCAGGGGCGCGCCCAGGGTGCTCGTGGCATGCGTGGACCCGCGGGGGCCTCGCGTGACGGATCTGTGCAGGTTGGTCGGGCATCATGGGCACGTGCACAGAGACGGGGTGGGGGGCGACGGCCGTGACGGGGTGTGCACCCATCAGTCCGTCGGTGAGGTCGACGCAGATGGCACCGAGCGTGCGGCCCTGCCCGCCGTCGACCCCGGCCAGCTCTCGGAGGAGAACGCTCGGGCGGAGCGGCTTGACGCCGCCTCCCAGGTCGAGGTCATCGAACCGCCGATTCCCCGACGGGTCCGTCGGCCGGCGGATGCCGTTCGGCTGACGATCGTCGTCGTGGTGCTTGTCGGCGGGCTCGTGCTCTCTGACGTCGCCGTCGACACGCGCGGTGCGGTCGAGCAGGACCTCGTCCAGGCTTCGATCGGGTTGCCGCGCCTGCTGCTCACCCTGCTCGGCTACCTCAGTGGCCTGGGGGTGCTGCTGCTACCCATCGCCGTGGGCGCCGACCTGCTGGTGCGTCGGCGGCCCTTGCAGCTGGTGGCCGCCATGGGGGCGGCCGTCGTCGGCGGGGTGCTCGTCATCGCGTTGTCGACCCTGTTCGACGACGGGCACTGGGGTCACCTGAGCGCGATCCTGACCCGGCCGACAGCGACCGGACGCACCGAGGCCCTCGACATCGTG
The DNA here is from genome assembly GCA_030452985.1 of Humibacillus sp. Taxonomy (GTDB): domain Bacteria; phylum Actinomycetota; class Actinomycetes; order Actinomycetales; family Dermatophilaceae; genus DSM-29435. The sequence continues at coordinate 2,631 of JAKDLG010000007.1, read as the reverse complement.
CTCGTCTCGATGATCGCGCTGCTCACCGTCGCCGACATCACCGGCCGCAAATGGTTCTCGCCGGTGGCCAGCCTCATCGTGGTGGCCACGGTGATCACCTCGTTGCTGTCGGGTTCGACGACCCTCGCGGCCATCGTCAGCTCGCTGCTCTTCGGTTGGGTCATCGGTCTCGCGTTCCGCTTCGGTTTCGGCGCCACCTCGACGCGGCCGCCGGGCGGTGAGGTGGCCGGGGCCCTGGTCGGCACCGGCCTCGAGCTGACCCGGCTCGAGCTGGTCGACGCGAACCATCTCGGCGACCGGCGCTACACGGGTACGACGCCATCCGGCCCGGTCGACGTGCGAGTCATCGACCGTGACACCTTCGGCCTGGCGTCGGGGCTGCGTCTGCTGCGCGTGGTGCGGCTTCGCAACGGTTTCACCCGGCCGCCCGCCCTGACCCTGCGCTCCGAGCTCGAGCACCGCACGCTGATGGGCCTGCTGCTGTGCCAGGCCGGTATCCCGGCGCCCGAGCCGGTCTCGGTGTGCGAGGTCGGCCCGTTCTCGGCTGCCCTCGCCTTCGTCCAACCCGTCGGCACGCCGGTGTCAGAGCTCGGTGAGGACCTTGACGACGAGCAGCTGGCGGCGATCTGGCACCTGGGCCGTCAGCTGCAACGGCGACACGTCGCCCACCGCTCGCTCGAACCCGACGTCATCATCATCGACGAGCAGGGCCGGGCGGGCCTGACCGTGATCGGCGCCGGTGACCTCGCTGCCGACGACGTCACCCTGCGCATCGACCTCGCGCAGCTGCTCACGACCGTCGCGTTGCTCGTGGGGGCAGAGCGTGCTGTCAGCTCGGCCGTCGACGCCCTTGGCGCGGAGGCGCTGCTGCGCGCGATGCCCCTGCTGCAGCCGGTCGCCCTGACGCGCAAGACCCGCGAGGCGCTCAAGGCCAAGCAGCACAAGGGCCTGCTCGGCAAGGTGCGCGAGCGGCTCGCCGCGCTGGCCCCGTCTGCAGAGGCACCCGAGCCCATCGAGCTGCGGCGGGTGACGCTCCGAACGGTCGTGACCATCGTCGGTGGCTGTGTCGCCGGCTACTTCGTGATCACCCAGTTCACCAAGGTCGACTTCGCCCAGGTCATCAGCACCGCCAACTGGGGCTGGGCCGCCGGTGCAGTCGGGTTTGCGGTCACCACCTTCGCCGGGGCGTCGATCGCCCTGAACGGCGCGGTCCGCATCCGACTGCGGTTCGTGCACACCATCATGACCCAGCTGGCCGTGGCCTTCAGTGGTCTGGTGGCCCCCGCCGCCGTGGGCAACATCGCCCTCAACACCCGCTACCTGCAGACCTCGGGCCTGACCCCAGCCGTGGCCGGAGCCAGCGTGGGGCTGGCTCAGGTGGCCCAGTTCTGCTCGTACTTCGTGCTGCTCGCGGTATCCGGCGTCTTGGCCGGCACCGGCACGGCACTGTCGTTCCGCCCGCCCCCGATCCTCGTCACAGCCATTCCCGTCGTCGTCATCGTGTTGCTCGGCCTGTTCGCCATACCGCGGGTGCGCGTGTTCATCACCGGGCGCGTCGTGCCTCAGGTGAAGGCGGCCGTGCCTCAGGTGCTCGGCGTGTTCCAGCGACCGGCCAAGCTGGTCCAGCTGCTCGGCGGCGCTCTCATGCTCGATGCGTCGTTCGTCGGCGCGCTCGTGTGTGCGACTCGCGCCTTCGGCTCCGAGGCCCCCGTCGCGGCGGTGGCCGTCGTCTACTTCGCCGGAGCCATCATCGGCTCCGCGGTACCTACTCCCGGTGGGCTCGGTGGTATCGAGGCCGCCCTGACCTACGGATTGACGACGATCGGGGTCGATGCCGGAACGGCTCTCTCGGCCGTGCTGCTCTATCGGCTGGCAACCTACTGGTTGCCGATCCCGTTCGGATGGTTCTCGCTCAACCGGCTACAGAAGATCGGGGTCATCTGACCGGATGCCGCGTCGGGCCGGCCGCCGCGTCGGCCGGGGCGCCGGTTAGGGTCGGGCCATGACGGTGCGGCGCATCATGGGTCTCGAGACGGAGTTCGGCATCTCCGTGCCCGGCGACCCGATGGCGAACCCGATGTTCCTCTCGGGCCAGGTGGTGAGCGTCTACGCGGCCGCGCACGGCATTCGATCGAACCAGTCGAGCTGGGACTACACCTTCGAGGACCCCCTGCGCGACGCCCGGGGATGGCAGCTCGACCGGCAGAACGCCGACGAGAGCCAGCTGACCGATGTCGAGGACCCGACCCTCGCGAACGTCGTGCTGCCCAACGGCGCCCGCTACTACGTCGACCACGCCCACCCCGAGTACAGCTCGCCCGAGGTCACCTCGCCACGCGACGCGATCACCTGGGACCGCGCCGGCGATGCCATCGCGCTCGAGTCGGTGCGGCTGCTCGCCGAACGGCCCGGGCAGGCGCCGGTCAACCTCTACAAGAACAACGCCGACGGCAAGGGGCAGAGCTACGGCACGCACGAGAACTACCTCATGCCGCGCCGCACCCCGTTCCCGTCCATCGTCAAGCACCTGACCCCGTTCTTCGTCACGCGCCAGGTCATCTGCGGGGCCGGGCGGGTGGGCCTCGGGGTCGACTCGCGGGGAGCCGGCTTCCAGGTGTCACAACGAGCCGA
>JAKDLG010000061.1 GCA_030452985.1 Humibacillus sp. | reverse complement strand
CGACCGACCACTCGGCCTCCGCGGCTCACGGCCGGGTCGACGAGCAAGGCGTGGTCTACGTGCGTACCTCCGCCGGTGAGGAGAAGGAGGTCGGCTCCTACCCCGGCGCGAGCTCCGAGCAGGCGCTGACCTACTTCGCCCGCAAGTACGACGAGCTCTTCGCCTCTGCCGTGCTGCTCGAGCAGCGCCTCGGCCAGCCCGAGGTGCCGTCGAAAGACGTGCAGGACGGCCTCAAGACCCTCAAGGCCCAGGTCGAGGACGCCGCGGTCGTCGGCGATCTTGACGCCCTCGCCGCCAAGCTCGACGAGATCCAGTCGGGCATCGCCGCCAAGCGGGTCGTCGAGCAACAACACCGCGCCGAGGCGCGGGCCGCGGCCAAGGTCGAGCGTGAAGCCATCGTCGCCGAGGCCGAGACCATCGCGGGTCAGCCCGAGAGCCGTATCCAGTGGAAGACGAGTGGCGCGCGCATGCGTGAGCTGCTCGATGAGTGGAAGGCCCATCAGCGCGCCTCCACTCGGCTCGACCGAGAGTCCGAGACGGCCCTGTGGCAGCGCTTCAGCTCGGCCCGCAACGGCTTCGACAAGGCGCGTCGCACGCACTTCGCCGGCCTGGACGCGGTTCACTCCGAAGCGAAGTCGGCCAAGGAACGCCTCGTGGCCGATGCCGAGAAGCTGGCGAAGAGCACCGACTGGGCGTCGACCGCCGGGGCGTTCAAGAGGCTCATGGACGACTGGCGTCAAGCCGGTCGGGCCAGCCGCACCGACGACGACAAGCTGTGGGCGCGGTTCAAGGCCGCCCAGGACGCCTTCTTCGCCGCGAAGGATGCGGTGGTCGCGCAGGAGGAGGAGGGCTACAAGGGCAACCTGGCCGTGAAGGAAGCGCTGCTCGTCGAGGCCAACGCCATCCTGCCGGTGACCGATCTCGAGAAGGCCAAGGGCCAGCTGCGCGCCATCCAGGACAAGTGGGATGCCGCGGGCAAGGTGCCTCGCGCCGACATGGAGCGCATCGAGAAGGCCCTGCGTCGCATCGAGCAGACGGTGCGTGACGCCGACGACAAGCGGTGGAAGTCGAGCAACCCCGAGGCTGCCGCTCGCGCCCAGGGAATGGTCGACCAGCTCGAGGCAGCGGTGGCCGACCTCGAGGCCGACCTCGCGAAGGCTGAGGCCTCGGGCAACGCCTCGAAGGTCAAGAAGGCCAAGGAGGCCCTTGAGGCCAGACGGGCCTGGCTCGACCAGGCGCGAGCCGGCGTGGCTGAGTTCGGCGGCTGACCTTCGGGCCTCGGGCGGCGGTCAGTCGACCGAGACCTCCTGCCCGGGCACGAACTGGGTGGCCCACGGGAAGACGACGGTGAACAGCACCAGCACCACGAGCGCCAGGATCACGAGCAGGGTGGCTGCTCTGACGACGGTCGGGCCGGGCAGCATCCGCCACAGTGCGGCGTACATCTATCGTCCTTCCACGAGGGTTGCGACGACGATGAGCCGCCGCGCGTTGCCCCACCGCGGGTCGCAGGTGGTGAGCGTGAGCAGCCGCCGGGTGGGCGTGGCCGCCGGCTGGCCCGGTACCGGGTCGATGACCCCCACGTCACTGGGGTCGGTGATAAAGTTCTTGTCGACCCGGTAGGTCCAGGATCGACTGCCGAAGGATAACCTGACGAGGTCGCCCGCCTTCATCTGGTCAAGATGGGCGAACGGTTCACCGTGGCCGGATCGGTGGCCGGCGACGGCGAAGTTGCCGACCTCGCCCGGGCCTACAGTGCCCGGGTAGTGGCCCGGCCCGAGGGCCAGCTGAGGCAGGCCGACCCCCTGCACCACGACCCAGTGCCAGTCGGTACCGAGTCGCGGGATCGTCAGGTCCAGGTAGGGCGCTCCGGTCGCGGGCACGGGTGGCGGCGGGTCGACACCGCGCGGCGACGCGTCGCCACCGGTGGCCTTCGGCGGGCTTGGCGCGGTCGCCACCGCACGCCCAAGATCGCCGGCCAGCCGCGACTGGGCGGCGTTCGTCTCGACCCCCGTCCACCACAGCAGGTAGACGACGAAGAGCAGCAGCACCGCCCCGAGCGTGAGCATCACCTCACCGGTCGCGCGCAGGGCGGTGCTACCGCGAGACCCACCACGACGCAGGGCCGGATGCCGCGCGTCCGGGTCAGGCGGTCGACTTGCCACCGTTGACCCGGGAGACGTCGAACACGCCGTCGATCTTGCGTACCGCCTTGATGACGTGGTCGAGGTGGGCGGGGTCACCCATCTCGAAGGTGAAGCGGGAGATGGCCACCCGGGCCCGAGAGGTCTGCACCGAGGCCGACAGGATGTTGACGTGCTGGTCGCTGAGCACCCGGGTCACGTCGCTGAGCAGCCGGTTGCGGTCGAGGGCCTCGACCTGCAGCTGCACCAGGAACACACTGGCCGAGCTGGGTGCCCACTCGACCTCGATGAGACGGTCGGGGTTGGCTGTCAGCTGGTCGGCGTTGGTGCAGTCGACCCGGTGCACCGACACGCCGCTGCCGCGCGTGACGAAACCGAGGATCGGGTCGCCCGGTACGGGTGTGCAGCACTTGGCCAGCTTGACCCAGACATCGGCCGCTCCCACCACCACGACGCCGGGGTCGCCGTCGTGTCGGCGGGCCCGGCCCTGGTTCGGGACCGTGGCCTCGGCGAGGTCTTCGGTGGCGCCGTCGACCCCGCCCATCGAGGCGACCACCTTGCCGACGACGTGCTGCGCCGAGACGTGGCCCTCGCCGACAGCGGCATACAGTGCCTCGATGTCGTGGTAGCGCAGGTCGGTCGCGACGGCCGTCATCGACTCGTGGCTCATGAGGCGTTGCAAGGGCAGGTTCTGCTTGCGCAGCGCCTTGGCGATGCTCTCCTTGCCGGAGTCGATCGCCTCTTCTCGCCGCTCCTTCGAGAACCAGGCCTTGATCTTGTTGCGGGCCCGAGGGCTCTTGACGAACTGCAGCCAGTCGCGGCTCGGGCCGGCCCCGTCGGCCTTGGAGGTGAGCACCTCGACCACGTCGCCGTTCTCGAGCGTCGACTCGAGGGGCACCAGTCGGCCGTTGACCCGGGCGCCGATGGTGTGGTGACCCACCTCGGTGTGCACCGCGTAGGCGAAGTCGATGGGGGTGCCGCCGGCGGGCAGCGCCACGACCCCGCCCTTGGGGGTGAACACGTAGACCTCGCTGCTACCCATCTCGAAGCGCAGCGAGTCAAGAAACTCGCCCGGGTCTTCGGTCTCCCGCTGCCAGTCGAGCAGCTGACGCAGCCAGGCCATGTCGTTCTGCGGGGTGGCCTCGTCGGGGCGGGCCGCGCCGCCACCGTTCTGGTCCTTGTACTTCCAGTGTGCGGCCACGCCGTACTCGGCGCGCCGGTGCATGGTGTGGGTGCGGATCTGGATCTCGACGGGCTTGCCCTCCGGCCCGATGACGGTGGTGTGCAACGACTGGTACATGTTGAACTTCGGCATCGCGATGTAGTCCTTGAACCGGCCGGGCACCGGGTTCCATCGCGAGTGCAGGGCGCCGAGCGCGGCGTAGCAGTCGCGCACGGTGTCGACGAGCACCCGCACTGCGACCAGGTCGTAGATCTCCTCGAAGTCGCGGCCGCGCACGATCATCTTCTGGTACACGGAGTAGTAGTGCTTGGGGCGCCCGGTGACGGTGGCCTTGATCTTCGCGGCGCTGAGGTCGTCGGTCACCTGGGTGCGCACGCCCGCGAGGTACTGCTCCCGCGCCGGGGCCCGCTCGGCCACCAGGCGCACGATCTCGTCGTAGACCTTCGGGTAGAGGGTCATGAAGCTGAGGTCCTCGAGCTCCCACTTGATGGTGTTCATGCCGAGCCGGTGCGCCAGTGGGGCGTAGATCTCGAGGGTCTCGTTGGCCTTGCGCTTGGCCGACTCGGCGCTGACGTAGCGCCAGGTGCGCGCGTTGTGCAGCCGGTCGGCGAGCTTGATCACCAGCACCCGGATGTCGCGGGCCATCGCGATGACCATCTTGCGTACGGTCTCGGCCTGGGCGGCCTCACCGTAGGTGACCTTGTCGAGCTTGGTCACCCCGTCGACGAGCATCGCGATCTCTTCGCCGAAGTCGCGCCGCAGCTCATCGAGGGCGTAGGCGGTGTCTTCGACCGTGTCGTGCAACAGGGCCGCGGCCAGCGTCGGCGGCGTCATGCCGAGCTCGGCGAGGATGGTGGTGACCGCGAGCGGATGGGTGATGTAGGCATCACCGCTCTTGCGCAGCTGGCCCTCGTGGGCCGCCTCGGCGACCTCGTAGGCGCGCTCGATCACCGACAGGTCAGCCTTCGGATGGGCCTGACGCACCGCCGTCATCAGCGGTTCGAGCACCGGGTTCCCGGTCGGCCTGGTGGCTCCGAAACGGGCGAAACGAGCGCGAACCCGGGAGGGGGTCGACAGCTCGTTCCGCACGTCCTCACTCATGAAGTGAGTCTAGGGCCTCAACGTGGGAGCACGGCCTGCGGTCGGCACGCGGAACGGTGGCGCTCGCCCACTCGGGTTCTGCCGGCCCGGCTCATGACCTCGCAGCGCGCTCGATCAGCGAGGTGACCGTGTTCGGTACCGACACCATGGGCAGGTGGCCGGAGCGCACCGTGCTGATGTGGGCGCCGGCCCGGGTCGCCATCGACCGCTGTACAGCGGGCGGGATGACCTTGTCGATCGTGCCGATCTCGAACCACGTCGGGATCGTCTTCCACGCGGGGGCCGTCGACGGTTCGGTGAGGGCCCCGTAGGTGACCGGCCGCTGGGTCGCCGCCAGCACCTGCCCGCGCCGGCGCGGTAGGTCGTTCGCGAAGAACTTGACGAAGGCCTGCTGTGCTACGAACAGCTCTGTGGTCGGGGTGGGGGCACCCAGCGGCACCGGGTTGAGCACCCCGGGCAGGTTGAGGGCCGAGTCGGGGCCCGCGAGAGCGATCACCGGTTCACCCTCGGCGGGGGCGAAGGCATCGAGGTACACCAGGGCTTTGACCTGGGTGGAACCGGCAGCGGCATCGGTGATGACGGCGCCGCCGTAGGAGTGGCCCACGAGCACCACCGGCCCGGGGATCGAGGCGAGCAGGTCGCGTAGGGCGCTGGAGTCGCCCGACAGACTCTGCAACGGGGTGGCGAAGGCAGTGACGGGGTAGCCGTCGTGGATCAGTCGACGTACGACGGCGTTCCAGCTGGAGCTGTCGGCCCAGGCTCCGTGCACCAGCACGACCGTGGGCTTGGCGGTGGCGTGGCCCGCCGACGAGGGGGACGCCGCTGAGGCTGACAGTGTCGTCGCCCCAGAAAGCAGCGCGGCGACCGTGACGACGACGGCGCCGACCCGGGCCGGCCGTGACGACAGGGTGGACTTCGTGGGCACGAGAGGCTCCTTCAGGAGAGTGGTTGACTCCGGAAGGGTAGGTCGCAGCGTGGCGCCGTGACTTGAGTCGAATGACTGCTCCTGACGGGCGCCGGCTCGGTTCAGAGGGTGAGCACCGCGTTCACGACGCGGTCGCGCAGCCGCTCGCGCCCGCCGAGGAACCCCAGTTCGAGTACCACATCCACGGCGGCCACCTCGGCCCCGGCACGATCGATGAGCAGGCAACAGGCGCGGGCCGTACCGCCGGTGGCGAGCACGTCATCGAGCACCAGCACCCGCTGACCGGGTAGAAACGCGTTGGTGTGCACCTCGATCTCGGCGGTGCCGTACTCGAGCGCGTAGCTCTCCTTGAGCACGTCGCCGGGCAGCTTGCCGGCCTTGCGCACCAGCACCATGCCGATGCCGAGCTCGTAGGCGACCGCCGCAGCGAGCACGAAGCCGCGCGCCTCGATTCCGACGACGACATCGACCAGTCCGGCGTATCGGCGCGCCGTGTCGCGCACCAGGATCCCGAACGCCGGCCCGTCGGCGAGCAACGGCGTGAAGTCCTTGAACAGCACCCCCGGCTTGGGAAAGTCGGGAATGTCGCGCAGCCGCCTCGAGACCATCGCGGCAACCGAATCGGTCTGATCGACTGGTGCGCCGGCCACGCGGCTGTCAGCGGACCCGTCGAGGTTCTCCGCGTGGTTCGGGTCGCCCATGCCGCTCAGCGCTTCGACTTCGGGGGTCTCTTGGGCTGGTTGCGCGGCCCGGCCTGCGCGTACTTGTGCACGGGACGGGCGTCGGGGCCGGCCGCACCGGTGCGATCCGCTGGCACCGCTCCCGTTGCGTCAGCGCCGACTCCTGCCGGCGCCAAAGCCCCCTCGCCGTCATTGGCGCGAGACGCCTGCCGAGCGCCGTGCTTGGCGACGTACTGGTCGAGCTCGACGACCGCCTTCTCGTTCCTGCGCAGGTCGACCAGCAAGGGGGTCGCGATGAAGATCGAGGAATAGGCGCCGACCGCGATCCCGATGAACAGAGCCAGCGCGAGGTCGAGCAAGGTTCCGGGCCCGAGCAGGGTGAAGCCGACGACCAGCACCGAGGCAATCGGCAGCAACGCCACGACCGTCGTGTTGACCGAGCGCACCAGGGTCTGGTTCACCGCAAGGTTGGCGGCGGCCGAGTAGGTCATGCGTTTGGTGCGGAACGCGTCAGTGGTGTTCTCGCGCACCTTGTCGAACACGACGACGGTGTCGTAGAGCGAGTAGCCGAGGATGGTGAGGAAGCCGATCATCGACGACGGCGTGATCTCGAACCCGAACAGGGCGTAGATGCCGACGGTGACGACGAGGTCGTGCAGCAGTGCGACCAGGCTCGACACCGCCATCTTCCACGTTCGGAAGTACAGCGCCATGACGATCGTGACCAGGATGAGGAAGACGATCAGGCCCTGGATGGCCTGCTTGCTGACCGACGCCCCCCAGCTCGGTCCGATGAGTGAGGCGCTGACAGCCGTGGGGGCCACCTCGAACGTGCTGGCCAGTGACTGCTTCGCGGCGTCGGTGCGTTCGGTCGCCGACTCGGTCTGCACACGCACCGTGTCCTGGCCGACGATGGTGGACTCGACGTTGCCGCTGATGCCGGCCTCGTTGACGGCCTGTTGGGCCCGCTGCTCGTAGTTCTGGGTGTTCGTCACCCCGGCGACCCGAAACTCCGAGCCGCCGCGGAACTCGATGCCGAAGTTCAGGCCCCGCGCGAAGATCCCGAGCAGGGCGAGGGCGATGAGCACCGCGGAGAGGGCGTACCAGGTCTTCTGCCGTTTGATGAACGCGATCGAACGCTTGCCGGTGTAGAGGTCGTTGCCGACCTGCGCGAAGCTGATCATGCCGGGCCCTTCTTCGCGGTGAACGCCGTCGAACCGGTCGCGACGGGTGTTGCGGGCTTTTGCCCGGTGCCGAACTGGCCCCGGCCGCGATAGCGCGGGCTCTCCTTGGCGCCGAGCCGCTCGGGGTCGAGGCCCGACCACTTGTGCCCGTTGCCGAAGAACTCGGTGCGGGCCAGCAGCTGCACCATCGGGTGGGTGAAGAGCACCACGACGACGAGGTCGATGATGGTGGTCAGGCCGAGGGTGAAGGCGAAGCCGCGCACGTTGCTCGAGGCCAGGAAGTAGAGCACGATGGCCGCCAGGAAGTTGACGGCGTCGGCCGCGATGATCGTGCGCCGGGCGCGCTTCCATCCCGTCTCGACGGCCGCGACCAGCGGTCGACCGTCTCTGACCTCGTCACGGATGCGTTCGAAGTAGACGATGAAGCTGTCGGCCGTGACGCCGATGGCCACGATCAAACCGGTGACGCCGGCCATCGTGAGCCGGAAGCCGACAGCGGTGCCCAGCACCGTGACCGACAGGTAGGTCAAGGTGGCGGCCACGACCAGTGAGAGCACCGTCACCATACCGAGGGCGCGGTACTGGAAGAGCGAGTAGATGACCACGAGCAACAGGCCGATGGCACCCGCCAGCAGGCCCAGCCCCAGCTGCTCGGCGCCGAGCTGCGGGGTGATGTCGTCTTGGGTCTGCAGGGCGAACGAGATCGGCAGGGCGCCGAACTTCAGCTGTTGGGCCAACGCCTTGGCCGAGTCGGTGGTGAACGAGCCCGTGATGGAGGCTCGACCGTCGGTGATGACCGCCTGCGCCCGAGGCGCAGAGATGACGACCTTGTCGAGCACGATGGCGAACTGGTCGAGCGGCGTCTGGCCCTGCATGCCGTAGAGCCGCTTGGTCACCTCGGCGAACTTGGCGCTGCCGTCGGAGTCGAACGTCAGCGAGACCTCGACGATCGAGGTGGGTTGGCCGTTCGGGCCCGACTGGAAGCCGCTGGAGGCGTCGGAGATGTCACTGCCCTTGATCTCGACCGGCCCCAGGATGTACTTCGTGAGGCGGTCGTCACCACAGGTGGCGATGGGCAGGTCAGGGTCGTCGACGATCTTGTCGACCGCTCCCGGCTTGCTGCAGTCGAGGGCGTAGAACTGCTCGGTAACCGTCTTGGCAGCAGCGGGTGCCTCCGCCTTGTCGAAGCCCATCCCGATGAGCGACGTGGTGACCTGTTGTTCGGTAGCCGCTTGCGCTTGGGCGGCCGTGGGAGCCGTGGGGACGGGAGCGGGAGTCGTCGCGGCCGGTGTCGGCGTCGCCGCCACCGGCGCCGTCGCTGACGGGGCGGGTGTCGTGGGGGCGGCCCGGAAGGCGTCGGGCACCACCCCGTTCGCAGCGGTCGAGCTCGGTGACGGCGTTGCGCCGGCCCCGGTCGCCGTGCCGGACGGTGTACCAGTTGACGGTGCTGTCGGGGTGGTCACCGGAGGCGCCACGTTGGCAGCGGTGTTGCCGACGGACTCGACGAAGACGGCTCGGAAGCTGAGCTGGGAGGGTTTGCGGATCGCCTCGAGCTGCGCGGGGGTGGGTGTGCCCGGGATGTCGATGACGATGTTCTGCCCACCGAGGGTCGAGATCTCGGCTTCGGCGACCCCGTTGGCGTCGATGCGCTGACGGATGATGTCGACGGCCTGGTCGATCTGACCCGGGCTGACCTGCTGGTTGCCCACGAGCACAGGCTCGAGCACGATCTCGGTGCCGCCCTCGAGGTCAAGTCCCAGGCGGGGGGTCAGCGAGCCGCCACCCCAGAGGGCGAGGCCCCCGGTAAGGGCCCCGAGGCCGATGATGATGGCGATGAGCAGTGAGAGGCTGCGCCGGGCACTGCTCTTGGTCGATCTACCAGCCACTGACGGGCCTCACTGACCGGCGGCGCGGTTCCCGAAGGGCCCGTCGCCGTTCGAGTCGTCGGCGATCTGGTCGCTCGCATCAGTGCGCGTGACGGCACTGGGGGTCTCGGCCTGCTTCATCGCCACGGCACGACGGTCGACCCGGATGGTGACACCCTCGGCGATCTCGAGCCAGGCACTGCTGTCGTCCATGTGCCGGATGGTGCCGTACAGCCCCGACGAGGTGATGATCTGGTCGCCGACGTTGAGCGCCGACGCGAACGCCCGCATCTGCTTCTGCCGACGGCTCGAGGTCAGGAAGAGCCAGCCGAGCAACAGCAGCGGCAGGATCAGGATGACGGCTTCCATCAGGTATTCCTTCGTAGTTCGTTCTGCGTTTCATTGCGGTGTTCGTTGCCCAGGCCCTTGACCGGCGCGCCGCCGCGACTCGTGCAACAGGCGTGCCGGGACGAGCACTGACCAAAGATCGCTTGGCTGCCCGCATCAACGACCGAGGGCACGGGAAGGTGCCGCAAGCAGCAGCGGGGGCGCCGCACGGAGTCTACGGGTGACTGCCCTGTTTGTCAGAACGGCACGTACGCAGCACCCACTCGGGTCGTCAGATGCGCTCATGTCACGTCTCGAACCGGCCACCGCCGACATCGTCGATCGGGAGGGTCGACAGCCAGGCCCCCTGCGCGTCGAGCGGCGGCGTGAGGCCGAGGTGCTGCCAGGCCAGGGCGGAGGCCGCCCGGCCCCGCGGCGTGCGCATCATGAACCCCTCACGCACCAGGAACGGCTCGGCTACCGTCTCGACGGTGTCGGGCTCCTCCCCCACCGCGACCGCCAGCGTGGACAGCCCGACCGGGCCTCCGTTGAAGCGGCGGCAAAGGGCGTCGAGCACGGCTCGGTCGAGGCGGTCGAGGCCGCGCTCATCGACGTCGAACAGGGCCAGGGCCTCGCGAGCCGCGGCGTGGGTCACCCGCTGCTCGCCGTGCACCTGGGCCCAGTCGCGGACCCGGCGCAGCAGGCGGTTGGCGATGCGCGGCGTGCCCCGCGAGCGCACCGAGATCTCGGCGATGCCGTCGTCGTCGGCCTCCAGCCCGAGCAGTCGGGCCGATCGATGCAGGATCGTGACGAGGTCGGACGGGGCGTAGAAGTCGAGGTGACCGGTGAAGCCGAAGCGGTCCCGCAAGGGCGGCGGCAGCAGCCCCGCCCGGGTCGTGGCCCCGACGACGGTGAAGGGCGGCAGCTCGAGCGGGATGGCGGTCGCGCCGGGACCCTTGCCGATGATGACGTCGACGCGGAAGTCCTCCATCGCGAGGTAGAGCATCTCCTCCGCGGAACGCGACATGCGGTGGATCTCGTCGAGGAAGAGCACCTCGCCCTCCGCCAGTGACGACAGCACCGAAGCCAGGTCTCCGGCGTGCTGGATCGCGGGGCCGGAGGTGATGCGGATCGGCTGCTCGAGCTCGCTGGCCACGATCATGGCCAGGCTCGTCTTGCCGAGGCCCGGCGGTCCCGAGAGCAGCACGTGGTCGGGCGGGGTTCCGCGGCGCTTGGCCGCCTCGAGCACGAGGCCCAGCTGGTTGCGCACGCGGGTCTGGCCGGGAAAGTCGTCGAGCCGCTTGGGCCGCAGCGCCGCCTCGACATAGCGCTCGTCGTCGTCGGTGCGGTCGGTGCTCGCGTCGACGATGCGCGCCGTGGCGTCGAACGAGCCGTCGTGCCAGGTGTCAGGCCCTTCGGGCCCGCCGAACCGCCCGGCCTCGCGGGCGCCCGTCACCGGCCGAGCTCCTGCAGGGCAGCGCGCAGCAGCGCCGAGACTCCGGCGCCCTCGGCCGCTCTCGGAGCCACCTTGTCGAGCGCGATGTCGGCTTGACGCTCCGTCCAGCCGAGACCGACCAGGGCCTCGAGCACCTGCTCACGCCACTGCTCCCGCTGCGGCTTCGGCTGCGGCACCGCGGCGTCAGCGGTGCCGGGCAGGGCGCCGAGCTTGTCGCGCAGCTCGAGCACCAGGCGTTCAGCCCCCTTCTTGCCGATGCCGGGCACCTTCGTCAAGGTGGCAAGGTCGCCGCTGCCGAGGGCCAGGCGCACGGCATCCGGGGACAGCACGGCCAGCAGCGCGAGGGCGAGTCGGGGACCCACGCCCGAGACGGTCTGCACCGTCTCGAAGACGTGCTTCTCGGCGTCGGTGGCAAAGCCGTAGAGGGTGAGGGAGTCTTCGCGCACCACGAGCGTGGTGGCGAGCTCAGCCGGCTGGCCGAGGTGGACAGAGGTGGCGGTGGCCGGCGTGGTGTGCACCAGCATGCCGACCCCGCCCACCCCGATCACGAGGGAGTCGAGCCCCACCTTGAGCACGGTTCCGGACAGTGACGCGATCATCGCAGAGTGGCCTTCGTCGGGGGGCGTGGGACTCGCCTGGGGATACGGCTGGGCCGGTCGGCCTGGGCGGCGGCCGCTTCGGCAAGGCGGTTCTGGGTGCCGCCGCGCCACACGTGGCAGATCGCGAGCGCGAGGGCGTCGGCAGCATCCGCCGGCTTGGGGGCGTGGTCGAGCTGGAGCAGCCGGGTGACCATGGTGGTGACCTGGGCCTTGTCGGCCCGTCCGTTGCCGCTGACGGCCGCCTTGACCTCGGTGGGAGTGTGCAGCGTGACGGGCAGGCCACGGCGCTCGGCGAGGAGCATGACGATCCCCATGACCTGGGCGGTGCCCATGACCGTGGAGACGTTGGTGTCGGCGAAGACGCGCTCGATGGCCACCGACTCAGGCCGATGCCGGTCGAACCACAGGCGCATCGCGTCATCGACCGCCACCAGGCGCCGCGGCGTCGAGTCGCTGGACGGGGTGCGGATGACGCCGACCTCCACGAGCGTGAGCCGGCGACCGGGCAGGCCGTCGACAACGCCCACCCCACATCGGGTCAGCCCCGGGTCGACCGCGAGCACGCGCACGGCCCACCTCCAGTCGTCGTCGGGGCTGTTCGGCCGGCGCGGGTCACCGACCCATCCGAACAGGTGTTCGGCTCAACGGTAACCAACCCGCCGCGTCGACGTCGGAGGCGCGCCGTGACCTCCTGACCGGCTCAGGAGGTCACTCGTCGTCGTCGTCTCCGAGCTGGGCCAGCACGTCGTCGGGCACGTCGCCGTTGACGTACACGTTCTGCACGTCGTCGCTGTCTTCGAGCGCGTCGATGACCCGGATCATCTTGCGTGCGCCGTCGAGGTCGAGCGGCACCTGCAGATTCGGTACGAACGACGCCTCGGCCGAGTCGTAGTCGATACCGGCATCCTGGATGGCCTGGCGCACGGCGACGAAGTCGGTGGCCTCCGAGACGATCTCCCACGACTCACCGTTGTCGTTGACCTCTTCGGCCCCGGCGTCGAGCACGACCTCGAGGATGGAGTCCTCGGTGGCCTCACCGTGGCTCTGTTCCTTCGGCACGATGACGACGCCCTTGCGGGTGAACACATAAGAGACCGAACCGGGGTCGGCGAGCTGGCCACCGTTGCGGGTCAGGGCGATGCGCACCTCGGCGGCAGCGCGGTTGCGGTTGTCGGTGAGGCACTCGATGAGCACCGCGACACCACCCGGCGCGTAGCCCTCGTAGGTGATGTCCTGCCAGTCGGAGCCGCCGGCCTCGACACCGGACCCACGCTTGACGGCGCGGTCGATGTTGTCGTTGGGCACCGACGTCTTCTTCGCCTTCTGCACGGCGTCGTAGAGGGTCGGGTTGCCGGCGAGGTCACCGCCGCCCTGTCGGGCCGCGACCTCGATGTTCTTGATGAGCTTGGCGAAGAGCTTGCCGCGTCTGGCGTCGACGACGGCCTTCTTGTGCTTCGTGGTCGCCCATTTGGAGTGGCCGCTCATACGGATCCCTTCGCGTTCTCAACGATCGTGACAAACTCGGCATGGATGCGGCGGTCGCTGCCCACCTCGGGGTGGAACGAGGTCGCCATCAGGTTGCCCTGCCGAACCGCGACGATCCTACCGGCGGCGGGCCCCTCCCCCACGCGGGCCAGTACCTCGACGGTGGGTCCGGCCTGCTCGACCCACGGCGCGCGGATGAACACAGCGTGCACCGGCGAGCCGAAACCCGCGAAGTCGATCTCCTGCTCGAAGGAGTCGACCTGCCGGCCGAAGGCGTTGCGTCGCACCGTGATGTCGAGGCCGCCCAGCGTCTGCTGGTCAGGGCGGGCGTCAGCGATGCGGTCGGCGAGCAAAATCATTCCCGCACACGAGCCGTAGACCGGCATCCCCGCGGCGATCCGCTCGCGCAGGAGGGCCTGCAGCCCGAACGCGCGGAGCAGCTTGTCGATCACGGTCGACTCCCCGCCCGGGATGACGAGCCCGTCGATTCGCTCGACCTCCTCGGCCCGACGCACGGTGACCGCGGTGGCGCCGAGATCGGTGAGGGCGGCCAGATGCTCGCGCACGTCGCCCTGAACGGCGAGCACACCGATGCGCGGGGCAGCTCCTGGGGTCACGCTCCGAGCATAGGTGGGGGCCGCCTGGCATCCGAACGCCACCTGTGACGCCGCATCAGTCGACAGATCAAGCGGCGTTCGAGGTTGTTCTGACAACCCCGTCTGCCGTCTGATCCGCCGCGTGATCCGCCCTTGGACCAGACCGGCGGCAGACGCGATACCTTGCGGTCATGACTGCCGCCCCTCTCGACGAGCTGCTGGCCCAGGCCGGTGAGCTCGATGCCGCCGCGCCCCTGCGCGGCACCCGTGACCTGTTCACCCTGCCGGACGGGCTCATCTACCTCGACGGCAACTCGCTCGGCGCGCTGCCGAAGGCCGTGCCGGCGGCGATCGCCGACGTCGTCACCCGCCAGTGGGGTGAGCAGCTGATCCGTTCGTGGAACGACGAGGACTGGTGGGGCGCGCAGACCCGCATCGGCGACCAGGTCGGTCGGCTGGTCGGAGCGGCGCCCGGCCAGGTCGTGGTCACCGACTCGACCTCGGTCAACCTCTTCAAGGCCGTCATCGGTGCTGCGCGGCTGCGGCCCGGCCGCCGCGTCGTGCTCACCGACCCCGACTCGTTCCCGACCGACCTCTACATCACGGATGCCGCTGCCCGCCTCGCCGGCGTCGAGGTGCGTCGGGTGCACCCCAGCGAGGCCCTCGCGGCGATCGCGGAGGCCGGCGACGACCTTGCGCTCGCCTCGTACTCGCAGGTCGACTACCGCACGGGCGAGAAGTGGGATCTCGTGGCCCTCACCGAGGCGGCCCACGCCGTCGGCGGGTTGATCTGCTGGGACCTGTGCCACTCGGCTGGCGCCATGGAGGTCGACCTCGACGCCGGGCAGGCCGATCTGGCCGTCGGCTGTGGCTACAAGTACCTCAACGGTGGTCCGGGCGCCCCCGCGTTCCTCTACGTCGCCGAGCGCCACCTCGGCGATTTCGACCAGCCGCTCACCGGCTGGCACGGCCACGCCCGCCCGTTCGAGATGGGGCCGAGCTACGAGCCCGCGCCGGGCATCACCCGAGGTCGGGTCGGCACACCGCCGCTCATCTCGCTGTTGTCGCTCGAGGCCGCCCTCACCGCCTTCGAGGGACTCTCCCCCGCCGACGTGCGCGCCCAGTCGCTGTCGGTGACCGGCACCTTCATCGCAGCCCTCGACGCGCTCGGGGTCGACCTGCCCCTGGCCACCCCCCGCGACTCCGACCGGCGCGGGTCGCAGGTCTCCCTGCGGCATCCGGACGCGTTCTCGGTGGTCTCGGCCCTCATCGCCCGCGGCGTCATCGGCGACTTCCGCGAGCCCGACATCATCCGTCTCGGGTTCGCCCCGCTGTATGTCACCCACACGGATGCCGTTCGCGCCGCCGAGCATGTGCGCGCCGTGGTCGACGACCGTGAGTTCGACCGCCCCGAGTTCGCCGAGCGCGGCGCCGTCACCTGACCGAGGCATCCGCGCCCCCGCCGCCGCGAAGTCGGCAACCCGCCTTCCACCCACTCCTTGGCAACACACCGAGTAACCGTCATCTACCCGTGACTGCAGCCGCCGAGGGTTGACGATTACTCGGTGTGTTGCCGTGGTGGCGGGGTCAGGGGGTGCGCATGAAGGCGAGCACGTACTCGGCCAGCACCGGGCCGGCATCCTCCTGCAGGAAGTGACCGGCACCGACGATCGTCGGGTGGTCACGACCTGCCGCACCGGGCAGTCGCTGCACGAGCACCGGCCGCATCGGCGCCGTGATCGGGTCGGAGTCGGAGAACGCGACGAGCACCGGGATGTCGAGGCCGTCGAGCACGCGCCAGGCAGCACGGTTGGCCGAGGTGGCCGGGTCGTCGGGACGGGTAGGCACGATGAGCGGCATCGCCCTCGGCCCAACCTTGAAGCTCTCGTCGGGAAACGGGGCGTCGTAGGCCGCTCGGGCGCTGGTCGACAGAGGCTTGACGCACCCACTCGCTACGAGCCGCCCCACGTCGAGCTGCTCGGCGCTCTCGACCGCACGCCGGAACTGCCACCACACCGGTGGCATGTCGTGGTCACCGGTCGGCAGTCCGGTGTTCGAGGCGACGAGGCGACCGACCAGACCTGGCTCCTCGGCGGTCAGGCGCAAGCCGATGAGGCCGCCCCAGTCCTGCCCGAAGAGGGTCACGCCGCGCAGCTCGAGCACGTCGACGAGCAGCGACCGCACCCAGCCGACGTGCCGGGCATAGCTGTGGTCGGTAACCTGCGTCGGCTTGTCAGAGCGACCGAACCCGATCAGGTCGGGCACGACGACGCGGCAGCCGCCCTCGGCGAGCACCGGGATCATGTGCCGGTAGAGGTAGCCCCAGGTGGGCTCACCGTGCAGCAGCACCACGACGGGGCCGTCAGCAGGCCCGTGCTCCACCCACGCCATCTCGGCCGCCGCGCCGTCGGCAGCGGTGACGGTGGCACGGCTGTGGGCATACGGGAAGTCGGTGATCTCGTCGAAGCGCTCGGGCGGGGTCTGCAGCAGGTCCATCAGCCCATCATGGCGGGTGTAACGCCGACCGGCCCTCACGAGCAGGTCAGTCGTTCAGCGCGCTCCAACGACGGAACGGCGCGGTGGGGTCGGTCACGTTGCCCTGCACGAGCGGCAGGTTCTGTTCGCCGATCGGCTTCGCGTACTCGTCGTAGAAGGTGCGCAGGCTCATGTAGCGGTTGCCGTCGTCGTAGTGCTCGCCCTCCTGCTCCCGGGTGGCGGCGTACACGACGCGGTCGGGGGTCGCGTAGTAGAGCGCGCCGAGGCACATCGGGCACGGGTAGGCGGTCACGTACATCTCGTAGCCCGTGAGGTCGGTGATGTCCTGTAGGGCGGCGGCGCGCAGCGAGCCCGTCCGGCCCACGTCGAGAGGGCACTTCGTGCTCAGTGTGCGACGTTCGACTCCGCTGGAAGGGCGCACGAAGTGCCCTCTCGACGGTTACCTCGGAGGCCGCTGAGACGGCGAACCGGGTCGGTCACGAGGCGAGCTCAGCGGGCAGCGCGCCCCTGAGGTGGGACTCGGACGTCCTGGGACAGCTCGCTCGGCACGAGCAGGTTGAGGCGCAACCCCCAGTCGTGGTCGCGAGAGGTTGCGTCGTCGAGACCGAGCACGTCGGAGCCGCTGCCGAGCCGGGCGGCCGCGTGCGGCATCCGGGGCCAGCGGTCGAGCACGATGGGCGAGACCACCTGCTCCCAGTAGGCCCGCGACAGCGCGATCCCGCCAGCCGTCAGCCTGCTGACGGGGGCCCAGGCCGGCCCCGAGTGGTCACCAGCCGCGCTCGGCGAGCCGGTGGGGCTCCGGGATGTCGTCGACGTTGATGCCGACCATGGCCTCGCCGAGCCCGCGAGAGACCTTGGCGATCATGTCGGCGTCGTCGTAGAAGGTGGTGGCCTTGACGATGGCCTCGGCCCGCTGGACAGGGTTGTCCGACTTGAAGATGCCGGATCCGACGAAGACGCCTTCAGCGCCCAGCTGCATCATCATGGCGGCATCGGCCGGGGTGGCGATGCCGCCGGCGGTGAAGAGCACGACAGGCAGCTTGCCGGCCTGCGCGACCTCCTTGACGAGGTCATAGGGCGCCTGCAGCTCCTTCGCGGCGACATAGAGCTCATCCTCGGGCAGGTTCTGCAGGCGGCGGATCTGCTGGCGGATCTGGCGCATGTGCGTGGTGGCGTTGGAGACATCGCCGGTGCCGGCCTCACCCTTGGACCGGATCATGGCCGCGCCCTCGCTGATGCGCCGCAGGGCCTCGCCCAGGTTGGTGGCGCCACACACGAAAGGAACGGTGAAGCGCCACTTGTCGATGTGGTTGGCGTAGTCGGCCGGAGTGAGCACCTCGGACTCGTCGATGTAGTCGACCCCGAGGCTCTGCAGCACCTGGGCCTCGACGAAGTGACCGATGCGGGCCTTCGCCATCACGGGGATCGAGACCGTGGCGATGATGCTGTCGATCATGTCGGGGTCGCTCATGCGCGAGACCCCGCCCTGGGCGCGGATGTCCGCCGGAACCCGCTCGAGGGCCATCACGGCCACCGCACCGGCATCCTCGGCGATCTTGGCCTGCTCGGCGGTGACGACGTCCATGATGACGCCGCCCTTGAGCATCTCGGCCATGCCGCGCTTCACGCGGGAGGTGCCGGTGCTCGTCGAGGCGGTGTCGTCGGGCTGGTTGACGGAAGTGCTCACACTGTCCTGCTTTCTCGGGGATCTCACTTCAAGGGTAGAGCCGGATGCCGGTCAGCCGGCAGCCGGTTCACGACTGAGGTGCTCAGGCATCTCGTCGTCGAACTCGATCGTGCGTGGCAACGGGGTGTGGCCTGCCAGCCGGAAGATCCGGATGGCCCATTTGCGCCGGACCCGGCGAACATCGGTGACGGCGTCGTTGTGGAACCGCCTCGCCAGCTGCACCCGGGTGCAGGACGACACGATGCGGGCCAGATGCTCGTCACCCACCGCGCCCCGCGCCCGGAGGGCTTCGACGGTGTGCCGGCTGAGGGAGGCGTCGAGCGCCTCGGTGAGCTGGCTCTCGGCCATTTCACGGGCCTCGCCGTACTCGTCCGGCGACTCGAGGGAGTCGACGGACGCCACCGCCAGGATGAGCGAGGTGGCGCCGTCGAGCAGTCCGCTGTTCGCCAGCTCGAGGGCGGCTTCGGCCCGACGCACGAGGCGCGCATCGAGGGCAGCCAGGGTGCCGCTCAGCCGCACGTGCAGCCGATCAAGGCGGGCGGCGGTGTAGCTGAGGTACCAGCCGACCACGACGATGACGAAGAGGGCCGCGAACAGCCAGGTGAGAAGGTGGATCACCGGCCGGCCCCACCGTGGAGCAGCCGGTTCCACCCGGTTCGAGGCTCGCTCCGGGCGGCCAGGCGACCCTCGATCACGGTCTCGTACACCGCGACGATCTGGTCGGCCACCACCGACCAGTCGAACCGTGCGGCCCGCCGGCGACCGGCGACCGCAAGGGCGTCCCGACGGGCCGGGTCACGCAGCAACGAGAGCAGCCCCGCAGCAAGGTCGCCAGGTTGCTCGTTGCGGAACAACGCCCCGCTGCGGCCACCGTCGAGCACCCGGGAGAACGCGGAGATGTCACTCGCGAGCACGCAGGCGCCCGCCGACATGGCCTCGATGAGGATGATGCCGAAGCTCTCACCACCGGTGTTCGGCGCGACGTAGACGTCGACCGACGCCAGCAGCACGGCCTTGTCCTCGTCGGTCACCGCGCCGAGGAAATCCAGGGCCTGCACGACCTCGGCCGGCATCCCCTCCGTGATCTCGTCAGGGTCACCGGGGCCGGCGACGAGCACCCGCAGGCCGGGCACCTGCGCCAGCACCGCCGGGAGGGCCGCCGCCAGCACCGGTAGCCCCTTGCGGGGCTCACCCATCCGGCCGAGGAAGGCGATGGTGGGGCGGGTGGGGGTGCCGGTCCAGGCGGGGCGGCGCCGAGCGTGCGCGAACCGCTCGACGAAGACCCCGTTCGGGATGACGACGGCGTCGCCACCGATGTGCGTGGTCACGGTGCGTCGCGCGTCCTCGCTGACCGCGATGCGACCGGCGATCTTCTCCAGGCTCGGTCGAAAGATCGGAAAGGCGGCCTGCATCGAGCGGGAGCGGACCATCGAGGTGTGAAAAGTGGCCACGATGGGTCCATCGGCCGCCATCAGGGCGAGCACGCTCACGCTGGGGGTGACCGGCTCGTGCAGGTGCAGCACGTCGAACTCCCCGGCATCCAGCCAGCGGTTGACCTTGGCGGCGGCGACGGGGCCGAAGTTGAGGCGGGCGACCGACCCGTTGTAGCGCACGGCCGTGGCGCGGCCCGCAGAGACGACGTAGTCGGGCAGGGTCGTCTCGCTGTCGGCGGGCGCAAGCACCGAGACCTGGTGGCCTTGGCCGATGAGATACTCGGCAAGGTCACGCACATGGAACTGCACCCCGCCGGGAACGTCGAAGGAGTAGGGGCAGACGATGCCGATCCTCACGCCGACTCCCCCTCGGACTCGAGAGATCGAGCGGGGTCCTGCGCCTGGCCCTGAGCCCGGTCGAGCGCCGGGTCGAGGTCGTCGACGAAGATCTTCTGGAGCATGTGCCAGCTCGAGGTGTGGGCCCGGATCGTGACGGCCAGATGGTCGGCGCACTGCTGGATGAGGTCCTGCGCCCTGACCGCGCTGTTGCCCGTCACCCGGGGCACCAGTCGCGGCGAGAACTCGATCACGGTGCGATGACCCCCGAGGCCGGTGCCATCCGGCGCCGGCTCGTAGTGGATCGTGGCGCAGAAGAGCGGCGCACCGGTCATGAGCGAGAGCACCGCGGGGCCCTTTGCCATCCGGGCCCGGTGGCCGAGCAGGTCGACCTCCACCCCGTGGCGGGTCAGGTCACGGTCGCTCGCGAGCGCGATGGCGCGGCCTCCGGCCCGAGCGGCCACCAGGAGGGAGGCGAACGGGTCGTCGCCACCCGTGAGCGGGATGATGTCCATGTCGATGCTGTTGCGGAAGGCCACGAACTCCTGGAAGACCTCCTCGGGCTTCAGCCGCTCTGCGACAGTGGTCACGGGCGCGAGGTTGCTGGCCGCCCAGGCAGCGGCCAGATCGAAGTTGCCCAGGTGCCCGACGAAGACGACCACCGTCTCCCCCCGTCGCGCGAAGGCGAGGGGCTCTTCCAGGCCCGTGACGCTCACGGCGGCATCGATGCGGTCGCGACCGGTCGACGGCAGCCGGAACGCCTCGCAGTAGTAGCGCATGTACGAGCGCATGCCGGCACTCACAAGCGCGTCGAGCTCGGCGGCATCCAGCTCGGGGCGAGCTCTCGCATAGTTGGCGCGCAGGCGCGTGATGCCCTTACCGCCGCGGATCACGGCGAGGTCGGCGATGCGGTCGAACAGGCCGTAGGCGACCGGCTCGGGCAGCGCCTTGAGGCTCGACCAACCGATCTTGAAGCCGAGCACCGAGATCGTGTCGGTGGCGCTGCGGGTGAGCCGGCCGAGGCCGGTCAACTCGAGACCTCTCCGGCCGCGAGGGCCTGGCGCCGCACCGTGAGCATGCGCTGCAGCACCGTGATGAAGCTGGCGACGGCCAGCAGGGCCAGCACGACGCCGAGCAGCAGGGTGGAGTTCAGCAGGTCGGCGAAGAAGGTGGCGACGAGCACCGCGACGAGACGGTCGGCCCGTTCGGCGATCCCGACGTTCGCGGTGTAGCCGAGCCCCTCGGCCCGCGCCTTCGCGTACGAGACCACGCTGCCGAGGATGAGGCAGGCGAGCGCCAGCCCGGCCATCCAGCGGTTGTTGCCGGGGCCGGCGTAGTAGAGCACCAGCCCCCCGAAGATGGCTGCGTCGCCCATCCGGTCGAGGGTGGAGTCGAGGTAGGCGCCCCACTTGCTCGAGCGGCCCGACTCGCGCGCCATGATGCCGTCGACCGTGTCGGAGAACACGAACGCAGTGATGACGAGCACGCCGATCCACAGCTCGCCGCGGGGAAAGAAGGCCAGGGCAGCCGTGCAGACCCCGACGGTGCCGATGACGGTCACCACGTCGGGGCTGATGCCCAGGCGCAGGAAAAGGTGGGCGATCGGCGACAACAGTTTGGTCATCGTCGCGCGCAGGAGTCTGTTGAGCATGGTGGGGACAGCCTACTGACCGTCGAAGCCGTTGCTGACCGCGTCGCCGTCGGCGGGGTCAGCCCTCGTCGGTCACGGTCAGCGGGGCCAGTGGGCGACGAGGCGCTCGCGGGTGTTCTCGAGCAGCACCGGCAGCGCCTTGGTCTGCCCGACGATGGGCAGGAAGTTCGAGTCACCACCCCAGCGCGGCACGACGTGCTGGTGCAGGTGGGCGGCGACCCCGGCTCCGGCCACGGCGCCCTGGTTCATCCCGAGATTGAACCCGTGGGGCTCGGACGCGGCCTCCAGCGCCCGAACCGCGGCCTTGGTCAGGGCGGTGAACTCCGTCGTCTCGTCGTCGGTCAGGTCGACGTAGAGAGAGACGTGCCGGTAGGGGCAGATGAGCACGTGCCCGGGGTTGTACGGGAAGAGGTTGAGCACCACGTAGCAGTGTTCGCCGCGGTGGACGATCAGCCCTGCCTCGTCGGACCTGCTCGGCGCCAGGCAGAACGGGCAGCCGTGGCCGGCCTCGTCGGTCGGCCTCTCGCCCTCGATGTAGGCCATCCGGTGCGGGGTCCACAGTCGCTCGAAGCCGTCGTCGACGTGGGCGAAGGCCTCGTGCGGTTCGAGAGTGACGTCGACGACGGGGTCGTTCGCCTTCTCGGTCATGCCGCCGATCCTAGGGTGTGCGTCCGTCGCCTCGTCACACCCTTCGGTTCCGTTCGAGGTATTGCGCCGCGCTCGGGCGCGTCGGAACGTCCCGATCCGACAGGATGAGTGCTGTGAACCTCCCCGACGACCTTGTTGGCGCCTGGATCGACGCGTTCGCCTCGACCTCGACCGGCTGGGACTTCTCCTCGCTGTCCGGGGCCATGGCCGAGCCGGACCCGCCGTGGAGCTTCGACCGGCTCAGTGTCGATGCTCTGGCCGGCGCCGACAGTGCGCTCGACATGGGCACCGGCGGGGGTGAGCAGCTGATCCGGCTCGTCGAGGCGCTGCGGTCTCGTGGCCTGGCCTGCCCGGCTCTGGTCGCCACCGAGGGGTGGCCGCCGAACGTGCCCGTGGCCACGACGAACCTCGCGCCGTACGGCATCCCCGTGCGGGTGTACGACGCCGACACCGGCGAGCGGATGCCGTTGGGTGACGAGAGCCTGGCGGTGGTGCTGAACCGACACGAGGCCTACTCCCCCACCGAGGTGCACCGGGTGCTGCGGCCGGGCGGTCGCTTCGTCACGCAGCAGGTCGGTTCGCTGGACGCCCGCGAGACCGCCGACTGGTTCGGCAGGCGTTCCCGGCCGGAGTGGACGCTCGAACGAGCGTCCACCCTGTTGCAGGATGCCGGGTTCAACGTCGTCGGAACCGACGACTTCGTCGGGGTCTACCGTTTCGACTCGGTGACCACGCTGCTGCGCTACTTCGCCCTCGTGCCGTGGGACCTGCCCGACGGCTTCGCCGTGGCCGAAAACCTTCCGGCGCTGACCGCTCTGCACGGCAGCGCCGAGGAGGGCAGACCGATCCGGCTCACCCTGCACCGCTGGCATCTCGTCGCTCTCCGCCCCTGACGATTTGGCGGTCTTCACTGTTCCCACAGTGAGCTCTGTCGGAAAAGACGCTTGAACGACGTCTCTGCGACGCGACCAGTGTGTGCTGACCGGCATTGGCTCTGAACCGCTCAGGGCGCACACGAAGAGGGGGGACTCGTGATGGCTAGCCCAGGTCAGAAGGGCACCAAGACGCAGGTCGCCGAAGACAACACGGGGTTGTTGTCCTCGGATGAGATTCGCACCGGTTTCATCACCGGAGTCACGTTCGAACGAAAGGCCGTTCAGTACGCTGCGGTCGATGGCCTCGCGATGTTCGAGGGGGATATCTGTCTCGGCACCGTGGAGGAGATGGAGCGCCGTTCCGCCGCAGTCGCCACAGCCCAGTCCGACGACAACGTGGCCCGCGGCGTGGCGATCACCGGTGATCAGTTTCGGTGGCCCAACGCGCTCGTGCCGTACGACATCGACAGCGCCCTACCGAACCAGCAACGAGTCGGCGATGCAATTGCGCACTGGGAGGAGCAGACCAACATCCGGTTCGTGCTTCGCACCGCCGCCAATGCGGCGCAGTACCCGAACTACGTCCACGTCTTCAAGGGTGACGGCTGCTGGTCCTATGTCGGGATGCAGACCGGTCGCCAGGATCTGAGCCTGGCCGACGGCTGCCTCCGCGGCCAGGCGATTCACGAGTTCGGCCACGCGATCGGCTTGTGGCACGAACAGAGCCGCGAAGATCGCGACAGCTTTGTCGCCATCCAATGGGCCAACATCGAAGCGGGGAAAGAGAGCAACTTCAACCAGCACATCTCCGATGGAGATGACATCGGCGGCTACGACTACGGCTCGATCATGCACTACGGACGCTTCGCCTTCTCCAAGAACAGCCTGCCCACCATCGTGCAGCTGCAAGGTGGCCCGACGATCGGCCAGCGCAACGGCCTCAGCGCCGGAGACATCGCTGCGGTGCACTCCATCTACCGCACGACGCACCACAACCTGACGATCGACCAGGTGTACGCGACACCGCACTCGAAGAACGCCTGGGCGCTCTTTGCGGGGGTGCCAGGTTGGCGCCGGGTCGAGCCCACCTCGGCCGATGGGGTCACCAACGCCTTCGCCGTGCTGGCTGCTGCTCGAGCCAGCGGTCGCAAGGTGCACGCCAACATCGACGGCAGCCTGATCTACGCCGTCTACGGAGTGTGAGCCCACCACCTCGCGCTCCACCTGCTCAACCAACCACCACTCAAAGGGGAATGATCATGGCAACCACAGTGAACGCCACCTACGCGACACCGCACTCGAAGAACGCCTGGGCCTACACGGCCGACGCCGGCGCCTACCGCAAGATCAAGGGGATCTCGGAGGACGGGGTCACCAACACGTTCCTGCTGCTGGCGCTGGCCAGGGCCAACAGCCGGTCGGCGACCGTCGTCTACGAGGCCGGCACCAACCAGATCACCGCCGTCTACCTGTGATGACCCAGACGAAGGGGGTAGCGAGATGAGCACCACCGTGACCATCGTGGTCGACTCCGAGAGTGGAGCGACCCAGGTATCAGCTCAGCCGGGAGGGTCGGCGACAGCACCGGTTGCGACCCCGCCAGCAGCTTGGGATCCGTTGGACGAGGCGCCGCCGCCCACCCTGCCACCCAGCTCGATGCAGCTCGGCGCGACGGGCGCCTCGGACGAGGCCCCACCTCCGACCGACGAGGCCCACGCCGACGCGGTGACGGGCGGGCTGGACGGCCCGCCGCCCGAGGAGCTCGTGGGGGCCGACGACGCCGGCGATGACTCTGCGCCGGAGCCTGAGGCTCTGGAGGGTCGCAGCGCGTAGTATCATCGAGCCCGCGACCGGTACGGTGCCCCCAAGGCCCGACCTGTCGCGGGCTCCGGCTATGAGGAGCGGGAACACGATGAGATCCCTGCAGTGCCGGATCGAGTTCTCGCCGCCGCCGGTCACCCCGCTCATCGGGACCTTGCGGGTCCGGGTCGTCGAGATGGGCCGAGCCGATGCGTCCGCTGTCGTGATGGCGGAGAGCACGATCGAAGACTGCCAGGTCGACCCAGAGCAGGGCTGGCCGATGGTCACGCTGACTGTGGCTCCGCCAGAGCCCCCACAGCAGTTCGCTCTCGAGGCGCACCTCGATGTCGACGGGTCGGGCGAGACCTCGGTGGGCGACTACCGCACCATGGAGCACTTCTCGGTCACCGGCGACGACCTCGGGCGTGGCGAGGTACTCACCGCCCAGGTGCGCGAAGTCAGCTGACCGTTGCGACGGGCTTGCGACCCACGGCCCGGATGGTCGCCGCCAGCTGTCTCATCTGTTCGCTGGCGCCCAGCCCGAGGTCGACCCTCAGCCTGCGCTGAAGGTCACTGAGCGTGCGGAGTGCCTGGCTGGTGTTCCCTTCGTTGAGATAGACCCGTGCGAGCAACAGATGGGCGGTTTCGCGGTGCGGTTCGGCCTCGATCACGGCGCAACAGGCATGTTCAGCCTCGGCAAAGCGGTGCTCGGTCAGCCGGTGCTGGGCCAGCCGCTCCAGGGCGCGCAGCCGGAGCAGCGAGAACGCTCGCTGGTCTGCCACCAGCCAGTCCTCATCCCAGCCGGGCAGCAGCTCGGAACAGAACGCGTCTGCCGTGAACTGAGTCAGCGGAGCCGCGGTGGTCGAGGGGGCGTGTGGCCTGAGGAGGTCCGATGCGTACTGCTGTGCTTGGGTTACGTCGACGATCGCGCTGTCGGCGAGCCCGACGCGTGGGGCGGCGGCGCTGATCAGCTCGGGAGCGACGTTCTTGATCTTGTAGAGCACATCGCGCACTCTGCTGAGTCCTCTGTTGGGGGTCAGGGCCGGCCACAGCGCGGCCGCGACCGTGGCCCGTTCCACGGCCCGCGTGCGCAGCGCCAGGTATCCGATCATGCGCTGCTCCGCACGGTGCAGCCCGATCCCCGTACCTGCTCGCCAGATCTGGAAGTCGCCGAGCATCTGGATTTCGGCGACCGGCGGCAGAGCTGTCATCGTCAGTCTCCCTCGACTTGATCCTCCCTTACCAGAGCGCGAGAGCGTGCCGGAAATACCTCAACGTCCACGGGCTCACGGCGTGTCTGCGCGGTCCCGCGACCACCCGAGGTTTAAATGAAGTCGGCCCTGCGACGTGTGAGATCGCAGGGCCATATTGATGCCCTCAATCCGGCCGTGAGGCCAATCGCGCCCGGAGGCCGCGGGGTTCCCGCCACGGTCCGATTCCCGCGGGCCACCCCGGCCGGCTGCCGGCCGGATCCCGCCACCGTCCGACTCTCCTGCGGGTGGAGCCGGCCTCAAAAGGGTGAAGGCCCCGGAAAGTATGAGTTCCCGGGGCCTTCGGTTGACGCGGGGTGATGGCCCGTGTCGAACGAGTCCGCTCTGGCTCTCGCTCACCGCATCACCGGTGGGCCCGTGCAGGTTGCCCCGCTCGGAAGGAGTGCCTTCTTGGTCTCGATCCCCAGGCCGCCGAAGCGATCTGGTAAGAGATGTCTACGGTGAATCCGACTCTTTGGCAAGCGCTTTCGTGAAGTTCATGGCAACGTCGGCGTGTCGTCGGTGTGTCGTGTGACTGTTGGGGCCACTCGGTTCGATGTCCATCGTCGCCACCCCGCCCGAGTGCTCACACCTGCACGCGCGCGTCGATCGCCGCGACGATCTGCTCGATCGCCTCGTCGATGGGCACCCCGTTCTGCTGTGAGCCGTCGCGGAACCGGAACGACACGGCCTCCGCCGCCCGGTCGTCCTCTCCCGCGATGAGCACGTACGGCACCTTCGACTTGCTGGCGTTGCGGATCTTCTTCGGGAAGCGGTCGTCGCTGTCGTCGAGCTCGACCCGGACCCCGCGGCGCTTCAGACGGTCGAGCACGCCCTGGAGGTAGTCGGCGTACTCGTCGGCGACCGGCACGGCGAGCACCTGCACGGGCGAGAGCCACACCGGGAAGGCGCCGGCGTAGTGCTCGACCAGCACGCCGAGAAAGCGCTCGACCGAGCCGAACTTGGCGGAGTGGATCATCACCGGCTCCTGGCGGGTGCCATCGGCGGCCTGATATTCGAGACCGAACCGGGCAGGCTGGTTGAAGTCGTACTGGATCGTCGACATCTGCCAGGTGCGCCCGATCGCGT